>JBCDBH010000106.1:0-16290 GCA_039184055.1 Acidobacteriota bacterium | reverse complement strand
GTCGGTGGCGGTGCGGTGAATGACAGGCCGGGGAATGTAGGAGTAGCGTTGTGAGGGAAAGGAGGAGGGACCCGTGGTTTGCTTCGCGTGCCCGAAATCGCCTGCAATAGGCGTCGGCGTGCTTCCTCCTCGCTAGCGTCGAAGAGATCGATCGACACGATCTGTGCCAGTAAACCAGGAGGTCGACAGTCTTCGATTCGCACGGGTACGAGACGGTGGTCTCGGCCGGTCGGGTCTCGGGAGAAGGCGGCCGCCCATTCTGGATGTGTGTAGGCCGCGGCGAGATAGTGCTTCGATAACACCGCGAGGGTGCGCGTCGAGCCACTGGCCGCTCGGTCCATCTCGAGGGCGAAGTTACTGCCAGGTTTGAAATCCCAATCTTGCAGAATCGTAGCCTTGCCGGCGGCTTCGAGCTGCCAAGCAATCCACTTCGCCCACGTACGATCTTCTTTGTTGTAACTAATGAAAATCTTGGCGCCATCAGGCGTCATGGCCTTGCTTCCTCCACCCGCCGAGTCTACCCAACGTCGAACGAATGACGCATGTACGTTGCGCTGGCTTCGTCAGGAGATTGATCTCTTCCTATCGAGCACATTCGGGCTGGGCGTTCTCTCCTTGCCGACGACAGCTGACGTCAGCCTGACGTCAGAACAACTCCGTTTCTCTCCAACGACAGCGCACGTTCTCTTGAAAAACGGGCGCGGATCTTGCTCTTATCGATGAACGACTACGATACGTCTGCCCGAGGAAGCACGACCGCTGGAGGGACCGCTCATGGACGAGGACACGGGATTCGGTGGGAACACTCGCTTCGATCAGCTTCTCGATGATCTGGCGGCGCTATCCGACGAGGAACGGCGGATCTACTTGGATGAGACCTGTCGCCTCGACGCCGAGCTGGCGACCGAGCTGAGAGACGAGACGCGACAACGCAAGCTGGCCGATTTGGGGGTGCCCCTCGATGTGATCGAGGCGGCGCTCAAAGACGGTCGGCTCTTTCCCGAGCGTATCGGCCCGTACCGGATTCTCGGTCTGCTCGGTGAAGGCGGTATGGGGCGCGTCTTTCGCGCTCATCAGGAAGAGCCCGTACGTCGTCAGGTGGCGCTCAAAGTCTTGCGGATCGCGCCGATGGGTGAGGCCCGACTGCGTTTCGAAGCCGAACGTCAAGCCATGGGGCGGCTCGATCATCCCAATGTCGGCAAGCTCTTAGAAGCCGGCACGACCGCCGAGGGTCATCCCTTCTTCGCCATGGAGCTGGTCGACGGGGTGCCGGTCACCGAATACTGCGACAACCGTCGGCTCCCGATCGACGCGCGTCTCGAGCTCTTTGTCGCGGTGTGTCAGGGTGTGCAGCACGCTCATCAAAAGCAGATCCTGCATCGCGATCTCAAACCGGGAAATATCCTGGTGACCGAGATCGACGGCAAACCGACCCCGAAGATCATCGACTTCGGGATCGCCAAGGCGCTCGATGGCTCGTTGACCGAGGCCACCCTTCGAACCGGTACCGGTATGGTCGGCACGCCCGCCTACATGAGCCCCGAAGCGGTGGCCACCTTCGACAGCTCGGTCGATCTCGACACGCGGAGCGACGTTTACGCGCTCGGAATCTTGCTCTATGAGCTGCTGGTCGGACGGCGACCGTTCGAAACCAAAGGGGCCAGCCTGCCGACGATCATTCAACGCATCACCGAGGACGACGCGCCTCGTCCGAGCACCAAGATCTCGTCGACCGATTGGAATACCACCGAGGTGATCGCGGCCCGACGCCGGGTCACCAGCACGATGCTGCGTCGCCGCTTGGCCGGCGATCTCGATTGGATCGTGCTCAAAGCGATCGCCAAGGAGCGTCGTCTCCGCTATGGCTCGGCCGCCGAGCTCGCCACCGACGTCCATCGGGTGCTCGCGCACGAGCCGGTGACCGCGCGGCCACCCACGCTGATCTATCGCACCCGCAAGCTTCTGCAACGACGTCGCGGCGCGGTCGCCGCCGTCCTGCTGGTCGTGGCGGTGTTGATCGGCGGCCTGGTGGCGCGGGGTATCGAAGCCGATCGTGCCCGAGACGCCGCGGCGATGGCCGAGCGGGCGCGACAAGACGCCGAGCAATCACGCGAGGCCGCCGAGCAGGTGACACGCTTCCTGACCGGGATCTTCCGTGCCGCCAACCCGGCGAGCGAAGCGGCCAAGGACGGTGACATCACGGTGCGTGATCTTCTCGAGCAAGCCAAGGACGACATCGACGAGGCCTTTGTCGACAGTCCGCGTACCCGCGCGCGGTTGATGGCGACGATGGCCAACCCGTTCATCGAGCTCGGTGAGCTCGACGAAGCCGAGCGACTCCTACGCGCCTCCGAAGCGCTCTATCGCGAACATGCTCGGGAGCACGACCTCGAGCTGGCGCGCGCCCTCGCCGAGCTCGGCTCCTTGCGCCGCATGCAGGGCGATTTTCCGGAAGGCGAAGAGATACTCGGCCAGGCCTTGACGATCGTCGAAGCGGCCGGCTTGTCCGATGAAGACGAGCTGACGAGACGGATTCTCAACCGTCTGGCGTCAGCGGTCGCCATGCAGGGCCGGCTCGAAGACGCCGCCGCCCTGCAGCGTCGCGCCATCGCTGGGGCCGAGCGCGTCGTGGGTGTCGATCATCCTGACACCGCCTTCCCGCTCTTCAATCTCGCCATCACCCTGCACCGCATGGGATCGCTCGAAGAAGCCGAGCCGATCTACCAGCGCACCTACGACATCTGGCTCGATCACTATGGCGCGGAGCACCCGATCACCAATCGCGCGCTGACCGCTTTGGCGGTGGCGCAACGCGCCAACGGCAACTATGCCGAAGCTGAAGACACGCAACGTCGCATCCTCGCCACGGTCGAGAAAACACTCGGTACCGACCATCCTGACTACGCACGAGCGCTTCATCGCCTAGCGCTGATTCGTGCGCTACGCGGTCATCCTGGTGAAGCCGTTGAAATCCTGGACCGGTCGCTCACCGTCGCCATGGCGCGGTTGGGTGACGATCATCCCGACGTCGCCGAGAGTCTGCTGCTCAAAGGTGAGTGTCTCGTCGAGCTCGGCGATCACAGCCAGGGTGAAGCGTTGCTGCGTCGTGCGTTGGCGATTCGCGAAGCCAAATTTCCCGCCGATCACCCCGACGTGGAGGAGGCGCGACAGAAACTCAGCGAATTGGTTGGAGCCTGACTAGATGGGTTGGAGCCAAGCTAACCGAAGGGTTGTGGTGGCTTTGGCAACGGCTCGCGTAGGCCGGTGAGTACCCCGCGGAACTTGGCGACCGCCGCGGCCTGATTGTTCCGTAGCCGTTCACGGAGATACGCGATCGGAAACGCGGCCAGGGTGAGCGTGGCGAAGGTCACCCATTGCCAAGGCGAAGCGAAGCGCCTCACGAATAGCGCGTTCGAACGACCGGTCTCGAAGGTGCGTCCCGCCTTGTAGCGACCGATCTTGACCGGTACTTTGTGCCAGAGCTCCGCCTGATGGGCGTACCAGCACGTATAGCCGTGCTGCTTCATCCGCATGCAAAAGTCGGCGTCTTCCACCCCGAGATGGAACATCGCGTCCCACGGTCCCGTCGCCGCCATCGCCTCACGACGCACCAGCATCGCGCAGCCATTGATGTAATCGACCTCTTCGTCCCGATCGAACGGGCCATAGTCGATCATCCGCGCACCACGCTCCCGGGTCACCGACTCGGCGAAACGAATCACCCCACCCGCCGACCATAGTCGCCCCGGATCCTCGTAGTAGTAGCACTTCGGTCCGACACAGCCGATCTTCGGATCGCGCTCCGCGACCCGCACCATCTCGCGCACCATCCGTGGGTGTACATCGATGTCATTGTTGAGCAGCAGCAGGTAATCGAAATCACCTGCCATCGCCCACTCGATACCGACGTTCAGCCCACCGGCAATCCAGGCATTCTTCTCGATCCGCAACGCCACCACGTCCGGATAGGCTTCCTGCACCGCCTCGTGCGAGCCGTCCGTCGAGCCGTTGTCCACCACCACCAGCGTCAGCTGTGGGTAGCGCACCTTCGCGAAACTGGCGAGCGTGTCCAGCGTCAGCTGCTTGCCGTTGTAATTGACGATGATCGCCGCGACTTTCGGGGCCATAGACGTGCTCCTAGACCGTGATCGCGGGACGGTACCACAGCGGCCTGAGTTTCGGGCCCACGGGCCGAATCGCTGAATCCACTCGGGCCGACCCAGCGGAATTTCGTAACATACGCCTACAACCCAACACGGAGGAGATTTCATGTATCAGTCAGATTTGCTTGCCGGTCAGACGATTTTGGTGACCGGTGGCGGTAGTGGGCTCGGTCGCGCGATGGCAGAGCGCTTTGGCAGTGTGGGAGCGAAGGTCGGAGTGTTGGGGCGTCGACCAGAGCCGCTCACCGAAACCGTGGAGGCGATTCGTGGCGCTGGCGGTACGGCGGCGTGGGCGAGTGTGGATATTCGTGATCGTGCCGGAGTGGCCGACGCGATCGATCAGCTCGAAGGCGAGCTCGGACCGATCGACGGCTTGGTGAACAACGCGGCGGGCAATTTCCTGGCCTGTACCGAAGACCTATCGGTCGGCGCGTTCGACGCCGTGGTGCAGATCGTGCTCTACGGTACCTTTCACGCCACCCAAGTGCTCGGGCAAAAGTGGATCGAACGCGGCACGAACGCACATGTTTTGTCGATCGTTACGACCTACGCCTGGACCGGCTCACCGTTCGTGGTGCCGAGCGCCTGCGCCAAGGCGGGTGTGTTGGCGATGACCAGATCGCTGGCGGTGGAGTGGGCGACGTACGGCATCCGCTTGAACGCCATCGCGCCCGGTCCGTTTCCGACCGAGGGTGCATTCTCGCGTCTCATGCCACCGGATTTTCTCGAAAAGGCGAAAAAAGCCAATCCGCTCGGTCGATTCGGTGAGCCCGAAGAGCTGGCCAATCTGGCGACCTTCCTCTTCGCGCCACAGTCCAGCTATCTCAACGGCGAAGTCGTCACCATCGACGGTGGTGAGCACCTCAAGGAAGGGCAAGAATTCGCCGCCTTCACCGAATGGCCCCGCGAGAAGCTCAAGGGCCTGTTGGAGCAGATGAAACCGAAGAAGAAGTAGCTTGCGCGGCTAGTGGGTGCGCGTTCGTTCGACTCGAAGGCGTGCCCACCTGACCTTTCAGTCGAATCGGAACGGGAACTCGATCCACGACTCTATAGTCTGATCGTACAGTCCCCTCCGTCGGGAACGCACCGGCCGGTCGACACAGACGGGGGATTCTCGCAACGCGTGATTCGTCACGATGTCTGGAGGGTCCGAGATGTCGAAGCTAACCGAGTCAGTGTGGGCGGCGCATGCCGCCGAAGAAGCGGGTGATCGACGTGTGTTGAAACGGGCGATGATCTGCGCCGCGATCGTGCACGTGGTGATCCTTTTGGTGACCGTGCCCGCGTCTTTTACCGAGCCACCCCCCGAAGACGATGAAGCGCGGCCGGTCTTCGTGGTGCAAACGCCGCGTTTCAAGCCACCACCGCCCGAACCCGAGCCCGAGCCGCCCCGACAACAGCCGACCAAATCGATTCCGGTGCCTGATATGACCCCGGACGATCCCGAACCGGTGGTGCTCGAACCGCCACCGATGCTCGAGCCGATGATCGATATCCCGATCTCCATTCCCGACGCACCACCCGCGCCGCCACCGCCAGAGGCGCCCAAGATGCTACGAGTCGGGGTCGATGTGACGCCACCGGAACGCCTGCACTACGTCGCCCCCCAGTACACCGAGGCGGCGCGACGGGCCCGGGTGAGCGGCGCCGTGGTGCTCGAGCTGACCATCGATCGCCAAGGCGAGGTCACCGACGTCACGGTGCTCAAGGAGCAGCCGCTGGGTCTCACCGATGCGGCGGTGCGAGCGGCCGAACAATGGCGGTTCGAGCCGTCGACCGCCGACGGCGAGCCGGTTTCGGTGAAGTACGTGTTGACCGTTCGCTATGGGTTGACGAGTTGAAACGGTGCGGACCGAGCGTGATGGTTGCATGCACGCTCGGTCGCGTTTACTCACAACGTCTCACTCGTTACGAAGCGCGATAGCCGGGTGTACGCGGCTGGCGCGTCGTGCCGGTAGCCATGCGGCGAGCAGCCCGGCGCCGGTCAAGGCGAGCACGGCGCTGGCCCAGCTGATCGGATCGAGCACGCTCACGCCCCACAGTAGGTTTTCCAAACCCAGGGTGAGAAGCAGCGACGCCGCGAGGCCGATCATGAGACCGGTCGCGACCAGCTTCATCCCGTCGGCGATGATCGCGCGCAGAACCTGAGCGCTCTCGGCGCCGAGCGCCATCCGGATACCGATTTCCCGCGTCCGTCGGAAGGTGGTGTGGGCGAGCACGCCGTAGACGCCGATCGCGGCCAGCAAGAGCGCACAGGTCGCGAAGAGCACGACGGTCAACGCCGAGATCTGAGGCTGGAGGAGATAGTCATCGATCCGGTCGCCGGCCCTGTAGCGAGCGAAGGTGGGAAGCTCGGGGTCGATCTGATTGATGACGCTGGTGATGGTTTTCTCCAAGGTCTCGGGCCGGTTCCCCTCGCTACGCACCAACAGGTTCATATAGCCCCACGAATCCTGATCGAAGGGGTGAAAGAACTCGGGGCGAATCGGACCCGTCGGGCCGGAGTGACGCACATCACCCACCACACCGACGATGTCGGCGAGCATGGAGTCGCTGCCGTCGAAAATCCGAATAGTGCGACCCAGGGCATCGCCATCGGCCGCGATCCGTTGCGCGAAGCTCTCCGTCACGATGATCACCCGCGCCGCGGCGGTTTCGTCACGTTCGTCGAAATCGCGACCGGCGAGCAAGGGTCGTGACAGGGTTTCGAAGGTCCCGGGCAAGACGACCCGCTCTCCCGCCGTGAACGAGAGGTCCGTACCGGGTACCTCGACCTGGGAATCACGCGAGCCCGTGAACGGCGGGAAGTTGGCGCCACCCGCGGCGGCGATGCCTTCCGTACTCTCGAGACGCTCCAGCAGCTGGTCCCAGAAAAGCTGTTTTTGCGTTGCATCGTAGCGGTCACCGGAGAGCACGAAGCCGACATTGAAGACCGGTTCGGGATCGAATCCGAGCTCGACCTTGTCGAGCCAAAAGAGCGTGCGTGCCATCAGCGCCGCCGCCACCACGAGCACCGCGGAAAAAGCGATCTGCGCCACGACCAGCGCGGCCCGTGAGCCGATCCGCCGACCGCCAGCCTGACCGTGACGGCCGGGTTTGAGCGCTTCGACGATGTCGAGACGACCGGCCTGGCGCGCTGGCAGAAGCCCGAAGAGGGTGCCCGACACCACGGCGATCAAGAAGGTCACGGCGAGGACACGAAGATCGACCACCGGTGGGCTGGGTGATGGGAGCGCGTCACCGAGCAGAGCGGTGATCAGGTCGACCAGCCAATAGGCGAGCAGGATGCCCACCGCGCCACCGAGCAACGCCAAGGTCAGTGATTCGGTGATCAGCTGCGTGTGCACGCGGCCCTTGCCGGCGCCCAGGGCGCGGCGGATAGCGAGCTCGTGTCGCCGCTCGTTGGAGCGCGCCAGGAGCAGCGCCGCGACATTGAGACAGGTGACCGCGAGCAAGGCCCCGACCGCCGCGAGGAGTAGAAAGAGGCGGGTCTGGGCGTCTTTCCCCATCAGCGTGACGCGCAAGCTCTCGACCGAGACGGTGCGTTCGGCGAGCGCTTCGGGATGTTCGCGTTCGAGTTGGGCGAACACCGCGGTCATACGTTCGCGTGCCGCATCCACCGAAACACCGGGAGCCCGTCGACCGATCACCTGAAAGGAGCGGGCCATGCGGTCGGTGGCGATCTCCGCGTCGAACGGACGGTAGTACTCGCTGAACGTGGGAAAAGCCGCGCCTTCGGCCATGACCCCGACGACCTCGAAACGCTCGCTCGACAGCACGATCGTCTCGCCGAGAATCGCCGGATCGCCACCGAATTGCCGTTGCCAGAGGTCGTATTGCAGGATCACGACCTTCTCTTGCGCCTTGTGCTCTTCTGTTGTGAACGGACGGCCGATCTCGAGCCGAATGCCGAGGGTGTCGAGAAATCCGTCGGTGACCCCATGACCACGCAGCTGGTCCGGGTTGTTTGCTTCGGTGAGTAGACGGCTCTCGAAATATTTCGCCGCCAGCGTAACCGAGCCGTCGACCGCGTCACGCAGATCACGATAGGTCGGTCCCGAGAGATAGTCGGTTTGCTCGCCGGCGATGTCGTATTCCTGGATCACCACGATGTCTTCGGCGTTCTTATACGGCAGCGGTCGAAGCATCGAGGCGTCGATCAAGCTCCACACGGCGGTGGTCATACCGAGACCGAGACCGAGCACCAGAATGACGGCGGCGGTGGTACCCGGCTCTTGGCGGAGGCGGCGGAGGGCGTAGCGGAAGTCTTGGTAGGGGTTCATCGAAGTCTCCATCAGTCGCGTTCGTCCACCCTATAGAGCAAAGGCCGTGCCTGCTTTCGGAGGCGTCGAGGGCGACCACGCGTTCGGTTCCGATACGCGGCTGTTCGTTTTCCGTTCGTCGGGTCCAGGCGTGCGACTCCGCCCCGTAGCCTCAGATCATCTTGGTCTTCCACCGTCCCCGCCGGAACAACACGATACTGATGATCGCCAGAGTCGTCTCGGCGATACCCACCGCATAGAGCACGCCTCTCTCATCGAGACCGACGACAAATGCGAGCAAGACGGCGATCGGGATCTGACACAGCCAATAGACGACGCCATTGATGATCATCGGTGTCGTGGTGTCACCGGCACCATTGAATCCCTGGAGCGCCACCAGACCGTGGGACGACGGAAAGAGCGCCAGGCCCCACACGAAGAGCAGGGTGGCGCCGATCGCCACCACCGAAGCTTCGGTGTTGAAGAAGCGCATCAGGGTCTCGGGAATGAATAGGAACGCGAGAGCCGGAATGGTGAGATAGACCAGCGCGGTGCGCCCCGCGAACCACACCGCGCGTTCGGCGCGATCGGGTTTCTTCGCCCCGAGGTTCTGACCCACCATGGTGGCGGCGGCGTTGCTCAATCCCCACGCTGGCAGATAGACGAAGACGCCGATCCGCCAGGCGATGGTGTAGCCGGCGATGGCGGCGTCACCGAAGACCGCGAGCAGGCGGATGATCGCGATCCAGCTTCCGGTGGGCAGGAGGTATTGCACGACCGCCGCGCTCGAGACTCGGGCCAACCGGCCGAGCACCTTCGGATCCGGCACCAGGTGACGAAGCTCGACATGGAGTCGGCTCGAGCGGACCAGGATCCAGATCTGAAAGGCGACGCCGGTGCCCCGACCGATCACCGTTGCCCAGGCGGCGCCCTCCAAACCGAGCTCGGGAAAGGGTCCGAGCCCGAAGATCAGACACGGATCGAGAACGATGTTGATCAGGTTGGCGACCGTCAACACCTTCATCGCCACCGCCGCCTCACCGGCACCTCGAAACGCGGCGTTGATTACGAAGAGCAGGTAAATCACCACCGAGGTGCCGAGCATCACCGTGGTGTAGGGCGTGCCGATCGCGATCACTTCGTCGGAGGCACCCATCCAACCGAGCAGCTTGGGTGCCAGCATCACGCCCACCACGCCGGTAATGCAGCCGCAAATCACCCCGAGAAAAATCGCCTGTCCCGCCGCCAAGGTGGCGGCGGCGTGATCGCCTTCACCGGTGCGCCGCGCCACCATCGCGGTGGCGCCGGCGCCGAGCCCGACCGAGCCCGCGAAGATCAGAATGACGAAGACCTCGGTGACCCCGACCGCCGCCACCGCTTCGGCACCGAGCCGAGCGACGAAGAAGACGTCGACCACCGCGAATACCGACTCGAAGACCAGCTCGAGCATCATCGGCACGGCGAGGATCAACACACCACGTGAAATCGAGCCGGTGGTGAAATCCTGCTCGTCGCCACGGAGCGCGGCGACGAGATCGCGACGGATCTGAGTGAGGGTCGTGCGTGCCATAAGGAATCGAATGTCTCGGCTCACCCAGTCGGAGATGCCGGATCAGGTACTTCGGTAGCGAATCACCGTGGTCGAGCCCGTTTCGAGCTCATCGAGATTGTCGGCCACCAGCGCGCCACGTTGGTAGAGGTACTCGACATGGGCGCCGGTCTCGAGAAGGGCGAGGAAAATGTGGTAGCTCTCGACCGTACCGAACACTGTACGCGATAACTCGTCGATGGTTCGTGGTTGATGGCAGAGCTCGAGAATCTCGGCGTGACGCGCCAGGTGGAGGGCGCGAATCTCGTCGATCCGGCGATAGACATCGTCGATCTTGCCGAAATGACCACCCAGTCCCAGACGAACGTCGGGAATCTTCGCCGCGTGGTCGAGCGAGCTCAGATAGTGCCCGACTCCGTTGTTCAGGGTGAGCGCTTCCGGCGTCAGGATCGGGGAGATGCGTGGCAGGACATGGTCGGCGGTGAGCAAGATGTCGTCGACCTTGAGACACACCATGCCCGGACAATGCCCCGGCACGTGGTAGGTGACGAGCTCACCGTCGAAGAGCGGGCCTTCCTCGAAATCGCCGTCGACGGCGATCGAACGGAACATCCGCTTGGTGCCGAACCACGCGGCCACGTGACGTTTCTTGCGCTCCGTCGAGATCCCCGTGGTGGCGAGGAAGTGCTCGACCTGCCCCGCGGTGACCACCAGCCGCTCGTGCCAATGGGTCGGAATCCGTTTGTCGAGCACGTGGACGAAAATCGGCGCGTCGGTGTGACGACGAACCGTGTGCAAGCCGCCCAGATGATCGATATGACCGTGACTGAGCACCACGCGGCCGACATCCTCGAGACGTGGTGCGTTCCAACGCTCACGAATCGTCTCGAAGCCTCCGAGCAAACAGCGATCGGATTGCGGTTGTCCCGAGCCCGAATCGACCAGGATCGGATGCGCGCCGCCATCGATCAGGTAGGCGTTGCCCCAAAAACCGGGGAAGACCTCGAGCGGTAGACGATAGACAGTGCGGCCGTCACCGGCTACGAAGCGCTCGGGCTCTCGACCGTCGGCGCGGTCAGCGGGCTGGGTCGCGGCGAATTCCATGGTCGGGCATTATGCCGCAAGGCGGCGAATCGATGCGCCTGGTGTTTTGTTACGATTACGTCGGTCTTTTTTTTGATTCTCTTTTTCCGTCGCGTCCGTTCCCCTTTATCGCTCGATACATCACGTCCTCGAGGACGGATGGGAGACGGTATGCGCACGACGAATTCTGATCTGCCGATCCCCGAGCGGATCGACCGCTTTCGTATTCTCGGTCGACTCGGCCGTGGCGGTATGGGTGATGTGCTGTTGGCCGAAGACGAGCGTCTCGGTCGACAGGTGGCGATCAAGCGATTGCGTGGCGACTTCGATGACGTCGATCGTCGTCGTTTCGAGCGTGAAGCACGTGCCATCGCTCGGCTGAGTCATCCGGCGATCGTCCGTCTGTTCGAGGTCCTCGATATGCCGACCGGTCAGCACTTGGTGCTCGAACGGGTCGATGGGGAGACCCTGGCGACACGGATCAGGCGTGGACCGCTGCCGGTCGACGAGGTGATCGCGCTCGGTGGTCAGATCGCCGAAGGGCTCGCGGAAGCACACGCCAACGGGCTGTTGCACAGGGATCTCAAGAGCGAGAACGTCATGATCACCCGTCTCGGTCACGTCAAAGTGCTCGATCTCGGTTTGGTGACGGCGGTGCGGGGAGAGTCAGAGCTCGAGGCGTCACGCGACGACTCGTTGACTCCGACCGGTGTGGTGCTCGGCACGATCCGCGCCATGTCACCCGAACAAGCGTCCGGCGCGCCACTCGACGCACGATCCGATCTTTTCGCCTTGGGTGTCTTGCTCTACGAGGCGCTCACCGGCGTGTCGCCGTTTCGTGGTGGCGATCGAGTCGAGACGTTGTCGAATCTGCTCGGTCGTCGTGCTCGGCCGGTGCGTGACCATCGCCCCGAGGCACCGCCGGCGCTCGCTGGTCTGGTCGAAAGCCTGATCGAAAAGGATCCGAACCGTCGGCCGCGTACGGCGCACGATGTGGTGAGCGTGCTCGGCGAGCTGGCGCGTACCGCCGACGTCGATGCGACCACCGATCGATTCGGCGACGCGGTGACCGGTCGGGCGCCGACGGTCGCATCACCTCTCGCCGAAGCCACACGCGTGAAGGCACCGACGACTCGGTGGCGACCCGCGTGGTCGTGGGGCGTGGCTCTTGTGCTTCTCTTCGTCGTGCTCGGAGGCGTGACGCTGTGGCGACCCGATCCGACACCGCTCCGCGTTGCTTTTCTCGAACCCGAGGTGGTGGGAGAGTCGTCCGAGCTCTTGGAGCTGGTCGCGGCCGCGACGCGCGACGCCAGCCTTCAGGCCTTGAGCGCCATCCCCGGAGTCGAGCCGCTGGCGCCCGATGACCTCCGTGGGGTGGAGGGGACGCCGCAGGTGATCGCCAACGCCCATGCCGCCGACGAGGTCTTGATCGCCAAGGTCGTCGAGCTCGTCGGAACCGCCCACATCGAGCTCCGCCGTGTCGAGGTCGACGATGGTCGGATTGCGTGGTCCCAGCGGATTCCCGTGTCGTTGTCACCGGACGACACCTTGCAGACCGCGACCGCGGTCGATGCTCAGCTCAGGCGGAGCTTCGCCACGCGACGGACCGAGCGGGGATCCGGCATGTTCGCTCCATCGGCGGTCGAGCCGGACGACTATCGAGAGTTCCTCGCCCTGCAAAACGCGGTGCGCCACGGCAACTTGCCATACGACGAGGCCATCGAACAGGCTCGTGCTTTGGTCGATCGATCACCACGACTGGTGTCGGCGCATTGGCTGCTCGCCGATCTCGCCGAGACGCTCTATTCCGACCAAAAACGACCCGAGGATCTGGCCCTGGCGCGGCGCCACCTGAAGCGGGCCCGCGAGCTCTCGCCCGAGGACACGCGACCGCTCGTGCACGCCGTTCGTCTCGCCTTGTTGGCCGAGGACCTGGAAACCGCTGCCACGGCGCTCGTCGAGCTCGAGCGGATCGCGCCCGGTGACGCCGAGACGCTCTATCAACGAGCTCTCTTGGCGCGGGCTCGGGGCGAGACCATGGCCGCCATCGTCACCCTGCGTCGATTGGTCGAACGTCATCCCTCGTGGCGCTACCTCTATCTCTTGGCGACGATCGAATCACGCGCCGGCGAGCTGCCGGCGGCGCGTCGACATCTGCATCGACTGCTCGAGGTCAGCCCCGACAATTCGTGGGGGCTCAACGCTCTGGTGCAATGGGAGCTGCTCCACGGTGATCTCGAGGCGGCCGAGCGGTTGGCGGTACGTTTGCTCGAGCTCAAGGAGCATCGGAGCTATTGGACCAATCTGGGCATCGCGCGATTTCTGCTCGGTCGCTACGACGCGGCACGCAACGCCTACCAGCGAGCTCTGGAGCTCGACGCCGATCATCCGACCGTGCTGCTCAATCTCGCCGACACGCTGACTGCTCTCGGACGGGACGACGCGGCCATGCACGCCTACCGGCACGCTCGGGACGTCTACGATCGCTTCGCCACTGAACGGCCTCTGACGATCTCCGAACGGATCGCTTTGGCCCAGTGTTTGGCTCATCTCGGTGTCGCTGATCGCGCGGTCGAAATCACCATGGAAGCTCTGGCGCGTGGCGATGACGACGCCGAGCTGGCGTATCAGGCGGCGGTGGTGTTCTCAGTGGTCGGTGACCGCACCAGCGCCCGGATCAAAGCGCGTCGAGCCCTCGATCTCGGCATGGACGAGCGCTGGTTTCGGATTCCCCAGCTCGCCGGATTGCTCGACGAGCTCGAGTCCTGATCACGGCTCATCGGTCGGGAACGGTGTTCCCTCGTTGTCGAGCTGAGGGTCGCCGGTGGAGAGAAAACCGACGGACAGCTGACCGCTGGTCAACACCGCCGCCTCGTAAAAGCAATGCCGGCGATCGGGTTTGAAGTCCCATGCGTCGATCCGGTTCGAGGTGATCCGCATGCGTCGGCAGGGTTCGTAATAGCGATTGGGGCGATCGCCATCGAACTGGACCGCTCCTGCTTCTTCCTGCCAGTCTTCGAAGTGGTAGAAGAGGATCATCGGATAGAGCAGCGGTAAATCGGTGGCGAAATGCCACGACACCACCGAATCGGTGAAGATCCGCATCGGTTCATCGGGTTCGATGGTGAGACGGCTCGGACGCTCGGGATCGTGACGCACGGTGAGGTCGACCCGGTGCTTGCCACAGGCGGGTGGGGGAGTCGGTACGGGTTCACGATCGGGACCCAAGAACAAGGTGAGACGTCGGGTGGTGAGCGCCGACATTCCCTTGTCGCCACCAAAACCGACACCACGCAGTAAACCGGCGAAGTAGGTGGGAGGCGTCAGCCCGGGCGCGATCGTCTCGGGCCACTCGCCGAGCACGTCGATCGACACACCGCCATCCGCGTCGGTGGCGGCGACGTGGAGCAGGCTGGCGAACGGTCCGAGCGCCGAGGTCGTCGACAGGTCGCTATGGTCGAAGGCGAGCATCGGTAGCCAGCCCGCGGGGAGTGGCGTCGCGGAGCCGTCGGCGGCGCGACCACGAAAACGCCATCGCACCGGGCGACCGGGAGGCAAGGCGACCTCGGGCAGACGTGTCTCGAGGCTCGCCGTGGTCGGATCGAAGAAAATCCAACAGTCGGTCGGCTGTTCCGCGTCGTCGCAGCGCTGGTACGAGCTTTCCATTTGACTTCCCTTTCGTGGTGCCGTCACGCTACCGGCATGACGTGTCGTTTGATCGTGCTCGCCGGGCCTCTACAGGGGCAAGTCTTCGCGCTCACCGACGAGACCGTGACCCTCGGGCGTCATGCGTCGAATCACGTCGTCATCCGTCAGCTCGCGGTGTCGCGCCATCACGCCACCCTCGAATGGGACGAGACGACCTATCGCCTCATTGATCGCGATTCTCTCCACGGCACCTTCGTCGACGATCGACCGATTCGGAGCCGACTCCTACGTGACGGCGATCGGATCATGATCGGTGACAGCCTGCTGCTCTTTCAACAGCTCGCCGACGCGGAAGTCGCCGAGGGTAACGACGTTCCGCTCGACGAGGCGAGCACCGCGCGGCAATACGTCGCGGACCGTCACCCGGTCGACACGGTGGCCGCGACCGAGCATCGACGCGCCACCGAGCGGTTGATCGGCGACAGCTCGGCGATGGTCGAGCTGCGACGGCTCATTCTACGCATCGCCGATGTCACCTCGACCGTGTTGATCGACGGTGAGAGCGGGTGTGGCAAAGAGCTCGTCGCCCGGGTCATCCACGCCTCGGGTGCGCGCGCCGAGCAGCCCTTCATCGCAGTCAATTGCGCCACCCTGTCGGAGACCCTGCTCGAAAGCGAGCTCTTTGGTCACGAGCGTGGCGCCTTTACCGGCGCGGTCGAACGACGGATCGGTCAGTTCGAGCGCGCCGCGGGAGGCACCCTCTTCCTCGACGAGGTCGGCGAGATCCCGCTCGGACTGCAGGCCAAGCTGTTGCGAGTGTTGCAGGAGCGGGAGATCGAGCGGCTCGGTGGCCGCGAGACCATTCAGGTCGATGCGCGGGTGCTCGCCGCCACCAACCGCGATCTGAGCGCGGAGGTGACGGCACGGCGTTTTCGCGACGATCTTTTCTATCGGCTCAACGTCATTCGGCTGACCGTGCCGTCGTTGCGTGACCGCGCCGACGATATTTCGTTGCTGGCGCACCACTTCCTCCATCTACACGGTCGACGCCTCGGGCGTCCGTCGCTCGCCTTGTCGCGCGCCGCGCGCGCCTTGCTCGGCGCCTACCGCTGGCCGGGCAATGTTCGTGAGCTGGCCAACGCCATCGAGCGAGCCGTCGTCTTGAGCGACGGTACCGTGCTCGAACCCGAGGATTTCCCCGAGGCGATTCTCGACAGTCGTCCAGCGTCGCTCCCCATGGGCGATTTTCACAGCGCGGTGACCGCAACCAAACGCGACTTGGTCATCCAGGCGCTCGATGCCTCGGCGGGTCAGGTCACCCGGGCAGCCGCGCGACTCGGTCTATCGCCCAATTACCTACACCGTTTGATCGGCACCCTCGGGCTGCGCGCTCACCTCGAACAGACCCGCAAGGGTTGATACGCGGCGGCCCGGTCTATCCGATCGGATAGACCCTATCCGTGTGGATAGGGTCGTCTTGGTCTCAGGCATAGCAAAATCAATGGTTTACGGCTTCTTCGCGATGCGTGGAGGGTGGTACGCATCATGCTCTAGAGGGTTGTCGTGAGCGCGGATCGATCGATCC
>JBCDBH010000105.1:0-16310 GCA_039184055.1 Acidobacteriota bacterium | reverse complement strand
GGACGGACTACCAGCGTGACCTCTCGGTGTCGTTTAACAAGATGGGTGATCTGTACCGTGCTCTGGGTGAGGGTTTGGAGGCTCGTGAGGCGTACCAGCGTTCTCTGGACATCGCGCTTGGTTTAGCGGCATCGGAGCCGGATCGGACGGACTACCAGCGTGACCTCTCGGTGTCGTTTAACAAGATGGGTGGGCTCTTCTTGGCTCTCGAGCAATATGACGAGGCACTCGAGGCGTTTGGCGAGGATTTGGCGATTGCCGAGAGGCTTGCGAGCTCCGAACCTGATCGAGCCGACTACCAGGTTGATCTGGCGATTTCGCTTCAGATGGTCGGAAAGCTTCAGGGGCAAGATGGTTTAGCCCACCTTCAGCGCGCCCTGTCCATTCTCGAAACCCTCGACGAGCAAGGCCAACTTGCCCCGGCGGATCAACCCGGACTCGAGGCCGTTCGCGAAGCCATTTCCCAACTGGAAGATTGAACTGAAGCGATCCCAACCCTCCAGCCAGAAAAAGAACAGGTCTCGAACCCGATCCGAAGGTCTTTTGCTCGCCGTATGGCAGCCCGACCGGCTCCGAGGGTCTGTTGCACCGTGCATCTGGCAATCTGGCCCGGTTGGATTGCCTTTGCCATGTGGCAAATGTCGATCCGGTCCGGTCGGAAGGCCATGTGCGTTTGGCAAAAGCGATACGGATCGGGTACGTCGTCTGTTTTCGGTGAGGTCATACCGCTCCGCTTCGCTTTGCGGGGCATGTGCAACGCGCCCAAACCCGACGATTCAGGTTTCCGAGGCTCCTTGGATCCAGTCCTCCCCATCCAGCCACCCTGGTAGTGCGAAAGAATGGGCACGAACCTTTTTGGATTTGGAGGATGAACGATGCTCGAAGAAGGCGACAAGCTGCTGCCGATGTCTTTGCCGGATCAGAATGGTGAGGCGAAGACGCTGGAGGATTTGACCGGGCCGGAGGGGCTGGTGCTGTATAGCTATCCGAAGGACAACACGCCCGGCTGTACGACGGAGGCGAAGGATTTCAACGAAGCGCTGTCGGTGCTTCAGGAAGCCGGGTATGAGGTGGCGGGGGTGTCGAAGGACGGGGCGAAGAGCCATTGCAATTTCATCGACAAGCATGGCTTGGAGTTCACGCTGCTGACGGATAAGGGTGGCGATTACATGCGCTCGATTGGGGCGTTTGGTGAGAAGAAGATGTACGGCAAGATCCTCGAGGGGATCATTCGCAGTACGTTTGTGATCGGCGCGGATGGCACGGTGAAGAAGGTGTACCGCAATGTGCGTGCGAAGGGGCATGTGGGTCGGCTATTGCGGGATCTCGGGCTCGAGTCGTGAGGTGGTGTAGGATCCCTCAGCTTTAACTGCTGAACGATCCTTTACGGCGGCCCTCGGGCCGGATGGAGCCACGACTTGATGAGCATGTCGGCTGTTTGGATGGTGTGTCGATGAGTGAGCGGCCGCAGAATCCGCTTCATGAACGGTATGCGTCGGCGGAGATGGGCCGGCTGTTTTCGGCGGCGCACCGGTTTCGCACCTGGCGGCAGCTGTGGATTGCTCTGGCGGAGTGTCAACGTGAGCTGGGGCTCGAGATCAGCGAGGCGCAGCTCGACGCGCTGCGCGCCGCGCCGGAGGCGGATCTGGCGCGGGTGGCGGAGCTCGAGCGGCAGACGCGGCACGATGTGGTGGCACATTTGCGGCATTTCGCCGAGCAGGCGGGGGATGCCGGCGGCATTTTGCACGCCGGGGCGACGAGCGCGTTTGTTACCGACAATACGGATGTGTTGCTGACGCGTGACGCGCTGCGACTGCTGCGGCGACGGCTGGGCGCGTTCGGTCGAGCCCTGGCTGATTTCGCGCGGACGCATCGCGATGTCCCGTGCTTGGCCTACACGCATTTTCAGCCGGCGCAGCTCACCACGGTGGGCAAGCGGGCGTGTTTGTGGCTGCAGGATGTGCTCGAGGATTTGGCGGCGGTGGAGGAGCGCTTGGCACGACTCCGCTGTCGTGGTGTCAAGGGCACGACGGGCACGCAGGCGAGTTATCTGACGCTGTTCAAGGGTGATGAAGACAAGGTCCGGCAGCTCGATCGGCTGTTCGCCGAGCGGCTCGGTTTCGAGTCGTCATGGGCGGTCACCGGGCAGACGTATTCTCGTAAGCAGGATTCACAGATCCTCGCGACGCTCGCTGGCATCGGTGAGACGACGCATAAATGGGCTACCGATCTGCGGTTGTTGATGGGCACGGGCGAGCTCGCCGAGCCGTTTGATCGTGATCAGGTGGGCTCTTCGGCGATGGCGTACAAGCGCAATCCGGTCCGTAGCGAGCGGATCTGCGCGTTGGCGCGTCGTTTGATCACCGATGCGCAAAACGGTCCACTCAATCACGCCACGCAATGGCTGGAGCGTAGTCTCGACGATTCGGCGAATAGGCGTTTGGTGCTGCCCGACGCTTGTCTTACCGGCGATTCGATCCTCTCGCTGGCGGCGCATGTCGCGGCTGGGTTGACGGTGCAAGAGTCGACGGTGGCGACGCGGGTGGCGCGCGAGCTGCCGTTCATGGCCACCGAGACGTTTTTGATGGAGGCGGTGTTGCGTGGCGGCGATCGTCAGGTGCTGCACGAGCGTTTGCGTGGCTATAGCTTCGCGGCGCAGGACGCGGTGGCGCGGGGCGAGGAGAATCCGCTGGTCGACAGCGTGATCGACGACGCTGATTTTGGACTGTCGCGTGCCGAGGTGGAGAGCTGGCTGGCACCGAGTCGCTTTGTCGGTCGCGCGCCGGGTCAGGTCGATGATTTTCTCGAACATGTGGCGATGCCGGCGCTGGCCGATGTCGAGGACGTCGCGGTCGAGGCGCCGCGTGTGTAGAAGAAGTCACGTGTGTAGAACGCACCTCGGAGGGTAAAAGATGGGACGCGGCGTGTTGCAGCGAGTGAGCGAGGCGTTGGCGCTGGCCCGACAGGTGTCGGGGGTGCCGGTGCCGGCCGCGCTGCCACGCCGACGTCGACGTCTGCCTCGTTCCGTGCTCGATCGCGGCCGCTTGTGGATGGCGCCTCTAGCGATGCTCGCGCTCACCCTGGCGATCCTGGCCGGCGGCTGTAGCTCGAATCGCTTCGCCGATCCCACCCCGGGCGATACGCAACGTGGCGTGGCGTCGTGGTACGGCCCGAAATTTCACGGTCGGACGACGGCGAACGGTGAGGTCTACGACATGTACGGGCTCACCGCGGCGCATCGTGAGCTTCCTTTGGGCACGCGGATCGAGGTCACCAATCTTGACAATGGACGCAAGGTGACGGTGCGGGTCAACGATCGCGGACCGTTCATTCGTGGACGGATTCTCGATCTCTCGTACGGCGCGGCGAAGGCGGTGGGGATGATCGGGCCGGGTCTGGCCCGGGTCGAGATTCGGGTGCTCGAAGCGCCACCGGGCGCGCACGCGCTGGCGCGGATCGACGGTGGACGCTGGACGGTGCAGGTGGGCGCGTTCAGCGTCGAGGAGAATGCGCACGCTTTGGTACGGCGGCTCGAAGGGCAATACGAGCCGATCGAGATTCGCTTCGAGCGTGGCATCCATCGCGTTCACGTCGGCAGCCTGAAGAGTCGTGACGACGCGCTCGACCTACGACGCGAGCTGTCGCGCAAGGGCTTGAGCGCGATCGTCGTCATGCTGCCTTAAGCCCACATGTCGCACCAGCCCGGCGTTTGGTGCGACATACGGGCTGGACGCCCCTTTTTTGGTGGTACGCTCCTGGCTTCCGCGACGCGAGGTCGCCTTCCTGGGAAATTCGGAGTGACAATGAAATCGAAGTGGATACCGGCCGTCTTGCCGGTTTTGCTGCTGGTTGTGGGCGCGTGTAGCGACACGACGCCCCCGGTCGTCGATGACGATTCGATTCTTTCCGTCCTGGCCACGGGCCATTTTGTCGGCACCGATGCGGTGGTCGATTTGCCCCGACTGGCGGCCAATGAGGATCCCGCCGCCCGCTGGCAGCTCGGTGAGGGCTGGGGACGGCTCGAAACCTGGGGCGCATGGACGATCGACGAGCACGCCGAGGCCTGGGTGCGGGTGGCGCGGGTCGACGAGCCGCTCGAGCTTTATCTCGAATGTCGTACCTTGACCGACGACGGCCCGGCGCAATCGGTGACCGTCCGGGTCAATGACACCGAGATCGGCACGGTCGAGCTCGAGCCCGATTGGCAGGACTACCGGCTGGAGGTGCCGGCCGATGTGGCGCGGGTCGGGGCCAACCACATCGAGCTGATTCACGGACGGACCTTTTCGATCGATACCGACGCGCGTGCCTTGGCGGTCGGAGTCAAATTGCTCGGCCTGGTGCCCCGTGGCAGTCGGCCGGAGTCGTCGGAGCGTCCCGGCGCGGTGGTCGACGGCGAACGCGACGCGGTGGTGTTTCAGCACACTGGCACATGGGTGGCGCCGTGGCGGGTACCGAACGACGTGGCGTCGTTGGTGGTCGAGCCCCGCGCCAACGACGGCTCGTGGCGTCTCGAGATCCGCGATCTGGATGGCGAGGCGACCGAGCTGGCGCGGGGTGACGCGAACACCCCCGAAGAGCCGGTCAGCGTCGATGTGTCGGCGTGGCGTGATCGCACCATCTTGCTCACCCTGCACGCCGAGGTCGGCAAAGGGGGACGGGTGACGTTGCGGGCGCCGCGGATCGAACGTGGCGCGGGTAAGGAGCCACCGACCCGCCTGGTGACGCCCGAGGTCGAGCCGCGGCCGAACATCATCATGGTGGTGCTCGACGCTCTTCACGCCGATCACGTCGGGGTCTATGGCTACGAGCGCGCCACCACGCCGGTGATCGACGGTCTGGCCGCGCAAGGCATCGCTTTCGAGCAGATCATCGCCGAGTGCCCCTACACCCTGTGCTCGACCCCCAATTTCCTCACCGGCATGTCTTTCGTGCGTCACGGCTTGGTCGAACGCGGGCTGGCGCTCGATGCCTCGATCGACACCCTGGCCGAACGGCTCGATCGGCTCGGCTATACCTCGATCGGTATCAGCGCCAATCCCAACAACTCGGTCGGTACCTTTACCGTGCAAGGGTTCGACGAGTGGCACGAGATCTGGCAGATCATGGAAGGGCGTGATCGTACCCATCCTGGCGGTTTCACCGAGCTCGCCCTCGAACGGGTGGCGGCGGTCGACGACGACACGCCGGTCTTTTTGATGCTGCACTACGTGCCGCCTCACGAGCCGTACGATCCCGATCCCGAATTCGACATTTTCGGTGATCCGGCCTACGCCGGCTCGATCACCCCCGATCGAGCGATGACCCGCGATATCTACGCCGGGCGGATCCAGCTCGACGACGCCGATCTCGCCGAGCTGGTGTCGCTTTACGATGGCAATCTGCTCATGGCCGATCATTGGGTCGGACGTCTGGTCGACGGCTTGGAACAAGACGGTCGTCTCGATCGGTCGTGGGTGATCGTCACGTCCGATCATGGCGAGGCGTTCGGTCAGCATGGCGCGGTGGGGCACAACACCCAGATTTACGAGCCGATGGTGCACGTGCCGTTGGTGATGCGACCCCCCGTCGGGGTCGATGTGTCGACGGTCGACGCCACGCGGGTGGCCAACGTCGGCAGTATGGTGCCGACGCTGCTCGGCTTGCTCGGTTCCTACGCCGATGCCGCCGCGGCCCAGGGGGATGGCGCGATCGATCTCTTTACCGACATCGGCTCGCAACCGGTCTTTCTGCGCACCGGTCATCCCGGAGAGAAGACGATCTGGGGTGTGCGGACCGAGCGTTACAAGGCGATCCGCACACCCGACGGGGCGCAGCTTTTCGATGTGATCGCCGATCCCGATGAGACGGTCGACGTGGCGCGGGACGAGCCGGTGATGTGGACCGGGCTGATGGCCCTGCTCGACATGGCGCGCGCCGAGGGCGGCGTGCAGGCCGGTGAGCGCACCGAAGCCATCTCGGACGAGGAGCGCAAAGCGCTCGAATCGCTCGGCTATATGTGAGTCGGCTCTACAGACGCCAGCGGAGCGTGGTCAGGTATTCGTTGCGTTCTTCCCAGATCCCGGCGCGCAGGAAGCGGTCGAGCGCGTACTCGGCGGTGAAATCGACACCGTCGAGCACGCCGAGCCGGAGACCGAGGTCGATCTTTTCCCACTCCCAGGCAAAGCTCGGGGAGGGCGTGAACTGCGGAAAGCCGTAGTCGGGCTCGAGCTTGGAATAGCGCGCCGCGGGTGCGATCCAGCTGAACAATTGCTGACCCCCGACCGCCCACACCAGGGGGAGGTCGAAGGCATAAGACGCTTCGACTTCCCAGGCGAAGCGATCGAGACCGGCGAGCTCGGCGTCGACCGCCTGGGCGAAGAGGGTCAGGTCGTCCCAATAGACCCAGACGTTGACGCCCAGCTCACGTTTGTCACGACCTTCGACCGCGAAGGGAAAGATGTTGCCGGGGCCGAGCAGCAGATCGAGGTCGCCACCGTAGAAGGTGCCCTCGAGATCGACCGTATCGGCGAGCTCACGCTCGTAGGCCCAGAACAGAACGTCGATCGCGCGGTTGGCGTCACCGAAACGAAAGCCGAGCCCGATGCCGTATTCGAGCTCACCGTCGGTGTCGAGATCCTCGACCTCGGCGTCGTAGAGGATGGGAAAGCCGGTGGCGAGCTCGGGATCACGACCGGCTTCGACCGCTGGCGTGCCGTTGTCACCGGCGAGCGCGGTGGTGTTGCGGAGGAATACCGGGTTGCCCTGGGTGGCGGTGGCTTTGAGGTAGACGTTGCGGGTGATGTCCCAGCCGACCTCGACACCGAAATCTTCCATGCGGTTGAAGGCGGTCGACACCAGGCCGTAGCTCTCGAGATGACGGTCGTCCTGGCGCTCGAATTTGCCCATCTTGCCGACTTTGAGGTACATCCCGCCGCCTCGAGCGGGGAGCTCACCGGGTTCGACCTCGTTGCCAAAGCGGATCCAGGCCTCGTCGACGTCGACCTCACGATCACTCGAGGTCGGGTTGCGGTCGTAAAGATCGACCACGTCGACCTTGGCGTGGGCGGTGACCGAGGGCGCGATCGTGGCGTCGAGAAAGAGGGTCAGCACCGAGAGCTCGAAATGACTGCCCGGGTCGACCGAGTCGAGAGTGAATCGGGGGCCGTCACCCGGCGGAAAGGGCACCGGAAAACTCACGTCGTCGGTGTCGCGATAATGCACCTTGGCTTCGAAACCGAACGTGACCCGTTTGTCTTCATCCGCTCCATCGGAGAAGAATTTCTGGTCCTGAGCGTGAAGCGTGAAGGCACAAGCGAGGAAGACGACGCACAAGATCGGTGTCGTAACGCGGCGGGGGTGCATGGCGGTCTCCGTTGAGCGTGGCTCGCGTGCGAGCCGTTGCGGCGAATACGGGGGTCGGTCGAAAATAGCACAGATAATTGTGCGTATACAAAGATGCGTAGCCACGTGCCAAGGTCGACCAAACGAATGGTTGGTCGGTTTCGTACACTCAAGACCGGCCCACGGCCGACTTCCATGGACTGATCGACCGGAGCTTCCGCATGCAAGCCACCACTGAGACTCTCGAAATCGACGCCCCTGAGATGGCGGTTGCCGAGCCTGGCAACCGTGCTCTTCTCGATATCAAGCCGACCATGATCTTCGACCAATTACGCGAGGGCGTGCTCGGTCAGGACAAGGCGCTGCGCTATGTCGCCGTGGCGATCTACAAGCACACCACCGCCACCATGCCGGGCAATCTGCTCATGGTCGGTAACTCGGGTACGGGTAAGACCACCATCATGAACAACATCCAGCGTCTCTACCACGAGGTGCCGGAGTACCGCGCGTTTCGCGCCATGACGGTGATCAACGCCAACCTCCTGGTCGACGCCGACCGCATGGAGTTTCGTCCCGAGCGTCTCCTGTCGGCGATCGAGCAGCGGGCACGTGCGGTGGTCGGCCCCAAGCCGAGCCCCGAGGCGCTCAAAGAGGCGATCGAGCGGGCCACGGTCTGTATCGACGAAATCGACAAAATGTCGTCGATTTTGGCCGGCAAGCCCAACGCCATCGGTGTCGTCTTGCAGCAGGGCTTGCTGACCCTGATGGAAGGTGAACAGCTGGCGTTTCCGATCTGGGCCTGGGTCGACGGTCAGGAGCGTGAGGTGACGCTCGACATCGACACGCGCGGCATGATGTTCATCTGTGGTGGCGCCTTCGAAGGTCTCTACGATCAGGTCTATTTGCGGGTCACCAAGCCGGGTAGCGGTGAGCGGCTCAAGAATCGCACCGTCCGTACCGCCGATGGTCAGGTGCGGATCGAGACGCATTTCTCGCTCGCGCACTATTTGAAAGGCAAGGATCTTTTCGATTTCGGCATGGTGCCGCAGTTCATGGCGCGTTTCGAAAAGGTGGTCTTGCTCGAGGATCTCCACATTCCGGTGTTGCGCGAGATCCTGCTCAAGGCGCACGACTCGCCCTATTCACGAGCGCGTCGCTTCTTCGAGAAATTGGGGATCGATCTCGAGATCGAGGAGTTGGCGGCGGCGTTGATCGCCGAGGCGGCAGCCAAAGACAGCCGTACCGGTGCCCGTGCCCTGCGTCCGATCATCGCCGAATTGGTCAATCCGTTGGAATTCGACCCGTGGAATCACGACGCACTCGAAACACAAGGCGAGCGACCTCGCTTGTGCATCACCTCGGACATGGCGCGGGCGGTGATCCGCTGATCTGCTCGACGACGCCCTAAGCCCTCGACGCCGGAAAGGCGATCACCTCGTCGATGTGATCGCTGCCGGTGGCGAGCATCACCAGACGATCGAAGCCGAGCGCGACGCCGGCGCACGGTGGCAGACCGTGTTCGAGCGCGGCGAGCAGTCGTTCGTCGATTGGCACGGTGGGCAGCCCGAGTCGTTCACGCTGCGCGAGATCGCTTTCGAAGCGGGCGCGCTGCTCGGTAGCGTCGGTGAGCTCGTGAAAGCCGTTGGCGAGCTCGATGCCACCGATAAAGACCTCGAAGCGTTCGGCGACCGTGGGCCTGCCCGGCTCATGACGGATTTTGGCCAGGGCGGCTTGGGACGCCGGGAAGTCGTGGACGAAGGCGATTGCGAGATCGCCGTCGTCGGTGACGCCGAGCCGAGGCTCGATCACCGTGGCGAGCAGAAGATGCAGCCAGGTGTCACGGTCATCGCCGAGATCATCGACATCGATTCCCAGCCGCCTGGTGGCGTCGCGGAGCGCGGCGACGCTGGCGGTGTGTGGATCGATACCGGCGTGACGCTGGAAGACCTCGCGATAGGTCGATCGCGAAGCCGTCGTGTCGGGCAGGATCTCGCCTAGCAGCGCCTCGACCTCGTCCATCAACGCGTGATGGTCGAAGCCCGGTCGATACCACTCGAGCATGGTGAATTCGAGATTGTGCCGCGCGCCGCTTTCGTCGTCGCGACAGGCGCGGGCGAGCTGGTAGATCGGTCCACTGCCGGCGGCGAGCAGCCGCTTCATGTGGTATTCGGGTGAGGTTTGCAGATAGAGCGTGGAAGGTTCGACGTCGATCCTAGCCTCGGTCTCGAGACTGGCGAGATGCGGATCGGTGACCGGGGCGGCGGCGAGCAGCGGGGTGGCGACTTCGAGCACGTCGCGCGACGCGAAAAAGGCGCGAATCGATCCGGCGATCCGCGCCCGTTCACGAAGGGTGTCGAGGTCGGCCGTCGGCCGCCAAGCGCTCACTCTTTGGCGCGTGAGACGTATTCGCCGCTACGCGTGTCGATCTTGAGCACGTCGCCTTCGTTGATGAAGAGCGGCACGCGCACCACCGCGCCGGTCTGCAGGGTGGCCGGCTTGCTACCACCCGACGAGGTGTCACCACGCAGACCCGGATCGGTTTGGGTGACGGTGAGGATGACGAAATTGGGCGGGGTCACCGAGATCGGGTTGCCGTTCCACAGGGTGACGTCGCACATGTCCTCTTCTTTGAGCCACTGCGCCACGTCGCCCACCGCGTTTTCGTCGGCGGGATATTGCTCGAAGCTCGACGGCACCATGAAATGCCAGTGGCTGCCGTCGTTGTAGAGGTATTGCATCTGCGTTTCCATGACGTCGGCGGCTTCGATCGACTCGCCCGACTTGAAGGTCTTTTCGAGCACGCGACCGGACAGCAGATTGCGCAGCTTGACCCGGGTGAACGCCTGGCCTTTACCCGGTTTGACGAATTCGACATCGATCATCGAGCACGGATCGCCATCGAGCATGACTTTCATGCCGTTTTTGAATTGGTTGGTGGAATAGGTCGCCATCAGAGACTCCTGGGGCGCGCGGCGCGCGCGATGATCATGCCCGGCGGTCGGGACGTCAGGTCAGGTTGCTTCACGTTCCCGTACGAAGGTAACGTCCGCGCATGATACCGCGTAGCGTTCCGACGCCAAGCACCCCGCTCGACACGCCTTCGACCGCGACACCCCGGGTCGTTCCGGCCTGGCAACGGGCCCTGGCGAAAGGGCCATCGCAGCTCGGTGAGCTGCTCGATCGACTCGGGCTCGACGCCACGCGGATGGACGCCGACGTCGCGGCGCATCGCGCGTTTCGTCTGCGCGTGCCGGAGAGCTATGTGGCGCGGATGCGGCCCGGCGATCCCGACGATCCGCTCTTGCGTCAGGTCCTGCCGATCGGCGCCGAGATGAAGACGGTGCCGGGCTTCGACCACGATCCGCTCGCCGAAGCGGCGATGTCACCCGTTCCCGGCTTGCTGCACAAGTACCACGGTCGCGTGTTGCTCACCGTCACCGGAGCGTGCGCCATTCACTGTCGCTACTGCTTTCGACGGCATTTTCCCTACGATGAGCACGTGCGCGACCTCGGGCCGGCGCTCGCGTACATCGCCGCGCGGTCGGATATCGAAGAGGTGATCTGGTCGGGAGGGGATCCGCTGTCGGTGCGCGACGACCGTCTCGCCGCGCTCGCCGACGAGGTGGCGGCGATCCCGCATGTCGAACGGCTGCGGATTCACACGCGTTTGCCGATCGTGCTGCCCGAGCGGGTCGACGACGCCTTGCTAGCGTGGCTCGGGCAAACACGGCTACGGCCGGTGATGGTGGTGCACGCCAACCATCCGCGTGAGATCGACGACGCGGTGGTCGCGGCGTGCGAGCGTCTGACCGCCTCGGGTGTCGTCATGCTCAATCAGGCGGTCTTGCTCGCCGGAGTCAATGACGACGCCGAGGTGTTGGTGGCGTTGTCCCGGGCGCTCGACCGCGCTCGGGTCTTGCCGTACTACTTGCACCTGCTCGACCGGGTCGCGGGCGCGGCGCATTTCGATGTCGAGATCGGTCGCGCGGACCGTCTCCACGACTCGCTACGCGAGCGACTCCCCGGTTATCTGGTACCTCGATTGGTGCGTGAGGTGCCAGGGGCGACCGCGAAGACCCCGGTGATCACGGGTGCTTCGATCGACGCCCGGACAGCCTGAGGCCGCGGCCTCAGGTTTGTTCGACGACGTCGGTGGCGCGGGCGCGGGCGTGCGCCGCTTCCTCCTCGAAACCGAGCTCGGCGTACCGCCGGCTGAGCCAGGCGAGCACATCGGCACGCAATTGGCGACCACGCTGATCGTCACGGATGTGATCGAGGGCTTGCTCCATGACCGCGATGCCTCGGGTGATGTTCTCGATGCCGTCGGCGCTGACCAGGGCGCGCGCGACCTTGAAGCGCAACGCCAGGAGCTTCTCGTTGTCGAGCACTTCGGCGAGATTGTCGTGATTGATCGCGTGCAGCGCGGCGGCGGTGAGATAGTGGCCTTGAGCTTCGAGCGCGAGCTCGGCGAGCAAGGTCGGATGGCCACAGGCGCGGTCGAATTGCTCGTCGGTGATCGCGAGACGACGCAGACGACTGATCGCGTCGTCGCGCAGACGCGCTTGAATGCGTTGCCGACACTCGGGGTCGAGCGACAGCAAATGGGCCTCGGATTGCTTGGTCAGCCGTGACAACACGGTGTCGGCCAGCGAGTCGACCGTGTCGTTGGTTTCCAGGTAGAGCGCCCAGAATGTACGCTCGCGCAATGCTTCGGCGGTCAGGGTGCGACCGCTGGACGGAACGTACGGATGGACGATTGCGTCGGCCAAAGTGGCTCGCGTCGCCTGATGCATCGAAACCTCCAGATCCTTGGCTGGACCTCGTACCGGCGGGACGAAGGGGAACCGGCACCGGTCAATAGCCTGTAATGTCTTCCTGTTCTGGAGACGCGAGATCGACACGGAAAAGGGACCGCGATCTGGAATTTCGATGAATGTCTTTTCTCTGTCGAGGATGGGAGGAGGCGATGATGGGTAGTGGGAGCGGCCTGGGGTGTCTTGGCCAGGCGGGCCGAGTTTTGGCAAACTCAGGCCACCTCGTCGGGTCGACGGACACGACGCGAGAACGGAGAGCGCGATGATTGAAGCACAGGACCTGAGCCGGCGCTACGACGATTTCACGGCGGTCGACGGCATCACCTTTTCGGTCGCCGAGGGCGAAATTCTCGGCATGCTGGGCCCGAACGGCGCCGGCAAGACCACGACGATCCGGATGATCACCGGATTTCTGCCGCCGTCGGGGGGCACGGTCACCGTCGCCGGGCACGATCTTTTTCGTGATCCCGAGGCGGCGCGTCGTCAGATCGGTTATCTCCCCGAGAACGTGGCGCTTTATCCCGACATGCGGGTTCGGGAGTACCTCGCCTATCGCGCCCGGCTGCAGCACCTGTCGCGCCGCGCCGGACGTGACGCCATCGAGGAGGCGATGCGACGCTGCTTGATCGACGATGTCGCCGAGCAGATCATCGGCACCCTGTCGAAGGGCTATCGCCAACGCGTCGGGCTGGCGGCGGCGATTCTGCACGATCCCGCCGTGCTGGTGCTCGACGAGCCGACGGTCGGTCTCGATCCTCGGCAGATCATCGCCATCCGTCAGCTGATCCGCGAAATCGGCGCGCGCCGCACGCTCCTCTTGTCGACCCACATCCTGCCCGAGGTCGAGCAATTGTGTAATCGCGTGTTGATCATCGACCGCGGGCGGCTGGTCGCCGAAGGCACGCCCGGTGAGCTGCGTCGCCGCGCCGCCGGTCATCCGGTGGTGCGGGTCACCTTCGACAATGTCAGCAGCGACGGGTTGGAGCGTCTATCGACCCTCGACGGCGTGCTCGCCGCGCGCACCGCCGACGCCGGTAGCTTCGAGCTCGAGCACGACGGGGCGCGTGATTTGCGGCGTGACCTCTTCGAGATGGCGGTGGCGCGGGGCTGGACGATGGTCGAGCTCTACGAGCGCAAGCCGTCGATGGAGGACATCTTCGTTCGTCTCACCACCCGTGACCAGGCCGAGACCGCCGACCTCAGTCGGGAGGCGACCCGGGCGCGGATCGAAGCGCACGATGAGCTCCAGCGGCGTCGCGCCGACGAACTTTCGCGTCGTCGCGCCGCCGAGGCCGAGGCTGGCGCGTATGAGGACGAGGACACGGTGCCGGATCCGGCCCAGGACAACGAAGACGACGGGAGGCAGTCGTGAACGGCTTGTTGGCGACCTTCGAGCGCGAGCTACGCGCCTATTTCGTCTCGCCCTTGGCGTGGATCATCCTCACCGGATTCCTCTTCGTCCAGGGCGTGGTGTTCGGCTACATCGCCTGGGTGTTGCTCGGTGATCCGATGTCGGCCGGGCGCGTGGCGCCGCTGTCGATCTTCTTCGGTGGCTTCTTCTTTTGGCCGATCATGCTCTTCGTGGCTCCGATCCTGACCATGCGTCTGCTCGCCGAGGAGCGACGTTCGGGCACGATCGAGATGTTGATGACCGCGCCGGTGTCCGAGGCCGGGGTGGTGGTGGGCAAATATCTCGCCGTGGTGGTGCTGTGGCTCTTTCTGTGGCTGCCGACGCTGGTCTATGCCCTGGTGCTCGATTACCACGGCGACGTCGACTGGGGGCCGGTGGCGAGCAGTTATCTCGGGGTGATCCTGATCGGCGCGCTTTTCCTCGCCATCGGCCTGTTCGCCTCGTCGCTGACCCGCAATCAGATCATCGCCGCGGTGATCACCTTCGCCTTCCTCTTGCTGCTCGTTCTGAGCGTGGTCGGCGCGTTCTTGGCCCGTGATCCGGTGGTCCAGGAGATCCTCGGCTATGTCAACGTGGTGCAGCACATGGACGAGCTCGGTCGCGGCATCGTCGATACGCGACGGCTGGTTTTTTATCTGTCGACCATCGGGTTTTTTCTCTTCCTGACCACGCGGGCCCTGGCGGCCCGGAAGTGGCGTTGAGGTGATGGCATGAGCGATCCCCATACGGACAAGTCTGTCGAGGAGACGACCGCAACTCGGCGTCAAGGCTCACCGGTCCCCACCGTGTGGATCGGGGTGATCTTGGCGGTGCTCGTTTTCGTCGGGGTGAATTACCTCGGGATGCGTCATTGGCAGCGCCTCGATTGGACCGCGAGCCAGCTCTACACCCTGTCGGACAAGAGTCGCGCGGTGGCCGCCGAGCTCGATCGCGATGTCGAGATCGTCATGATCACCACCGCTCCCGACGAGGAGCTGGCGCGGGCCATCGTCGAGCTCCTGGAGCGCTATCGCGGCGCCAGCGACCGCATCACCACCGATGTCATCGACCCGGCGCGTGACCTGCTCGCGGCGCAGGATTTGATGGCGCGTCACGGCGTCGAGCGCTCCGAGGTGATCGTGGTGGCGGCGGGAGACGATCGACGCGTGCTCGATCTGTCCGAGGTCGCCGATGTCGATCTGAGCGGAGTGCAGATGGGTGAGGCGCCGCGTTTGCGGGCGTTTCAAGGCGAGCAGGTGATCACCGGTGCCTTGCTCGATCTCGCCGAGCCCGAGCAGCGGCGGATTCTTTTCGTCAGCGGTCACGGTGAGGCGTCGCCCGAAGCCATCGATCGACGGATGAGCGCGGTGGCCGAGCTGCTCGGTCGTGACAATTTCGCCTATGCGACCTGGGGGTCGTTGGGCGCCGAGCGGGTGCCCGCCAACACGGATTTGGTGATCGTCGCCGGGCCGACCAGCGGCATCACGGCGCCCGAGCTGGCGGTCTTCGATCGCTATCTCGAAGCCGGTGGGCGGATGTTGATCCTGGTCGATCCACCGCTCTCGGCGACCGGCGCCCTGGCCACCAGCACCCTGGTCGACTGGCTGGCCACCTGGGGGGTGGCATTGGGGACGGATATCGTCATCGATCCCAACCAGCGGCTGCCGATCTATGGTCCCGAAACCGTCTTTACCGACAATTGGGGCAACCATCCCGTGGTCGAGACGCTGGCGGTCATCGGTGATCCGGTGCTTTTTCCAGCGGCGCGTTCGGTGCGTCCCGCCGACAGCGAGCGTGCCGGTCTGGAGATCGTGCCGCTGGTGCGTTCGAGCTTGGAGAGCTGGGCCGAGACCGATCTCGAGACGCTGGCGTCGATCGCCTACGACGAAGACGCCGGTGATCTCGCCGGTCCGGTTCCGCTCGCGGTGGCGGTCGAGCGCACGATCGATCCGACGCCCGTGAGCGATCCGGTGCCTGTGGTCGATCCAGTGCCAACGGCGAACGAGCCGAGCCCGGTCGGTGAGGAGACCGATGTTGCCGCGAGCGCAGCGGAGTCGGTCGATCCGGAGCCCGTCAGACGGACGCGCATGATCGTCTTCGGCGACTTCGATTTCGCCTCCGATCGCGCCATCGTCAACGTTGCCAACGCCGCTCTGTTGCTCAACTCGCTCAACTGGCTCGTCGAACGTGAGCGCCTGCTGGCGATTCCGCCACGCGAGCCCGAGATGACGCAATTGCTGCTCGGTTGGGGTGAGCTGTCGACGCTGCTCGCGGTGGTCGTTTTGTTTCTCCCGGGGCTGGCGGCGATGACCGGCGTGTGGGTGTGGATGCGTCGTCGGCGATGAGCAACCGCACGCTGATCATCCTGGCGATGATCGTCGTCGGCTTGGCGACCTTCATCTTGTTCGTCGAGCGTGACCTGCTGTCGACCGAGGAGCGGATCGACCAGGCGCGCAAGGTAATGACGATCGACGCCGACGAGGTCGAGCGCTTTGCCTGGGCGGCGAGCGACGGGCCGATCACACTGGTGCGCCAGCGGGTGGACGAAAGTGAGACGGGCACGGGCGAGACGGACATGGCCGGGATGGACATGGCTGAGACAAACACAACCGAGCCCGATCGATGGTTCGTCGATGTGGTCGATGGCCCACCCGCCGACGCCACCGTCGTCGCGGGCTTGCTCGGTCGCGTGCTCGACCACGAAAAAACACGCACCATTGAGGATCAGCCCCGTGATCAGGCGGGTCTCGAACCCCCGACCCAGAGCAAAACGATCGATGTCG
>JBCDBH010000104.1:0-16420 GCA_039184055.1 Acidobacteriota bacterium | reverse complement strand
CGAGATAGACGAAGAGCAGGTCGACGGCGAGTCGGCGAAAACCCTCGGGTGACATGCGATACACCGCCCAGGTGACCAGCGCGCTGCCGAGCGGCAGGAGGTTGATCCACGCCATCCCCGTCGGCCCGAGATGACCGGTGAGCAGATAGCCACCGACCCCGTAGCTGAGCACGGTGAGCAGGCTGGCGACGATCCACAGTCGATCCCAATGGAGCGCTTTCATCATCTCCCCACCCAGACGCATGAACGGATCGACCAGCGGCGCGAAGGCGAGGATACGCAGATAGGTCGGCGCGTCGACCCATTGCCCACCACCCACCCAACGCAGCACCAGCTCGGCGTTCACGAAGAGAAAAAACGCCGCTGGTACTTCGAAGGTGAGGATGAACAGGGTCGACAGCGAGTAGGCACGGAACATCTCTTTCGAGCGCACGCCAAAACGCAGCAGGGCGGGATAGAAGGCTCGGGTGATGGCCGGTAAGAGCACCTGTCCGGCGGCCATGGTGGCCCATTCGTACGCGAAGGTGTAGTTGCCGACATCCTCGAACGGGAATCGCAATCCCAGAATGAGTGGATCGATCTGCCGGATGAGGATGGCGAGAAACCAGATGATCGCGAGGGGCGAGCTGGCGCGGAGCAATGGCCACATCTGGCCACGCTCGTACACCAGTGGGATCTCCCCCCAGACGCGCCACCACAGCACCACGGCATAAAAGCCAGTCGCCACGGTGTGCGCGATGGCGAGACTCCACACCCCCGCGCCGCCGTAGGCCAGCGCGCACGCCACGACGACGAAAACGAGATTGCGCCACAGTTCGGGCATGACCGCGCGACCGACCTGAAGCTCGCCTTCGAGGTAGATCCGAGGCACGGTAGCCAGCCCTTCGAGAAACATGAAGAGCGCGAGCAACCGGAGAATCCCGACGGTGTCTTCGTGGCTGCCGGCATAAAGCTGCGGACCGAGCGGCGCCGCCAGGCTGGCCATGAGGAAAAGAAAGCCGCCCCAGATCGTCTCGAGCGCCAGGAGGTTGCCGTACGGTCGGGATTCGACCCGCAGGACGTGGTAGCCGAGGCCGAGATCGCGTACCGCGCCGAGCACCAGGAAGAGCACGATGGCCCATTGGAAGAGCCCCCAATCTTCGGCTGGGATATAGCGCCGAAGAAGGAACTGCGCGCCCAGGGTGGACGCGACACGCACCCCTTGAGACAAGGCGGCGGCGCCCGAGGAGCGTAAAAAACGGCCTGCGGTGTGATCGCTCACGAGCGTGAGCTTGTCACGCTTCTATTCAAAACGACCCGGGTGTTGTTATGGCTCGAGTCTGATCAAGACCGGGGTCCGAGCCCGATACCGTCGTAACGCGCGAAGTCTTCTCGATCGAACATGCGGCGACCGTCGATCACGACCGGGGCTGGATCCCGATCGGCGAGCAGCTCGGGAAGACGACGTAGCTCGGGCCAGCTGGTGAGCACGACGATCAGCTCGGCACCGTCGATCGCGTCTTCGAGATGAGCATGGTAGGCGAGCTCGTCGGCCTCACCCAGGACGTTGCCGATCTCGTCGAGCGCGGCGGGATCGTAGAGCCGAAGTCGCGCTCCGGCTTCCCGCAGCTCGGCGATCACCGGCAGGGCCGGGGTGAGCCGAATATCCGACGTGCCGGGCTTGAACGACAGACCGAGCACCGCCACCTCGACCCCATCGAGCGACGGCAGCTGTCGACGCGCCAGCTCGACGACGCGTCCGGGCTGCGCATGGTTGATCGTCATCACCGAACGCAGGAGATCCATCGGACTACCCTGGCTATCGCCAAAGGCGATCAGCGAGCTGACGTCTTTGGGCAAGCAGCTGCCGCCAAAGCCACAGCCGGCCATCAGGTAGCTGAGAATGCCGGGTCGCAGACGGGTCGGCTCGTCACCCTCGACGATCGGCGAGAGACGTTTGTCGAGATGCACGCCCCGCATCACCGCGGCGATATCGACACCTGGAAGGGTCGCGCACAAATTGCCGATCTCGTTCGAGAACGAAATCAGGTTGGCGAGCAGCGCGTTCGAGGTGTACTTGATCATCTCGGCGGTGCGATTGTCGGTGCGCACGACGTCGGGCGCCGGAAAATCACGATAGAGCTCGTCTTGCATCGCCCAGCTCCGCTCGTCGGTCGCCCCCATGACGATGCGATCGGGCATCATGAAGTCGCCGACCGCCTGACCTTCGCGCAGAAACTCCGGATTCATCGCGACACCGAAGTCGACTGCCGCGCGTTGTCCCGATTGTTCTTCGAGGATCGGCGTGACCACGGTATCGGTGGTGCCCGGAAGGACGGTGCTCTTGACCATCACCAGCGGATAGCCCGGGTTGTCGACCAGCGCCTTGCCCACTTGCCGCGACGCATGACGAATCTGATCGAGGTCGATCGTCTCGCCATTGAACGGCGTGCCCACCGCCAGGACGACGATGTCGGCCGTCGCCACCGCTCCACCGAGGTCCAGCGTGGCGTGAAGGCGACGCCCGATCGTGTCGCGGAGCAGCTCTTCGAGCCCGGGTTCATAAAAGGGCGTCTGCCCCTGGTTGATCGCGGCGACCCGTTCGGCATCGAGATCGACACACACCACGTCGTGCCCTTTGGCGGCGAAGCATGCCCCAGATACCAGACCGACGTTGCCGGTGCCGATGATCGCAACCTTCATGCGTCGATCGCCGTCGGGTTTTCGTGGTACCAGCGCAGCATGCGACGCAGGCCGTCGTCGAGGCTCACCTCGATATCGAAATCGAGCTCGGCCCGAGCTTTGTCGATCGCCGGACAACGACGCTGTGGATTGTCGGTCAGATAGTCGCGATCCTCGTGCACCTGGTGCACCACCCGACCCTGGTAGTCGAAGAGCTCGCGTGCCGCCTCGACCACCTTGGCGGCGACGTCCCGTACCGAGATCTCGGGACGATCAGCGCCGATGTTATAGGCCTCGCCGGCGCGCCCTCGCGTCAAGACGCGGTAATAGCCCACCACCGCGTCGGCGATGTAGCAGAAGGTGCGCGTGGGCGAGCCGTCGGAATACATCACGATGTCCTTGCCATCGAGCACGCAACGCGCGAAGTCGGCGAGCAGACGTCGATCGGTGATCTTGAGCCCCGGACCGTAATTGTTGAACGGGCGAGCGATGGTCACCGGCACCCCGTATTGCCGCTGAAAGTTCACGCACAGCGTCTCGCCGTAGCGTTTCGATTCGTCGTAGCACGCCCGTGGACCCGTACACGACACGTGTCCGGGGTAGGTCTCGACGGTCGGGATGTTCTCCGGTGTCGGATCACCGTAGATCTCGCTCGACGAAAAGAAGAGAAAGCCTTCGACGGTGTCGACCCGATCGCGGCAGTAATCAAGCAGATGACGAAGCCCGGCGACGTTTGCGTCCATGGTCTCGATCGGATTGCGCCGGTAAAAGATGGGCGATGCGACCGAGGCCGCGTGAACGATATAGCTGTAGTCCACCTCCGGTGGCGCGAGCGGCTGGGTGACGTCGTGCTCGACGATCCGGAGCGCGGGCGAACCCTCGAGCGCCGCGAGCCAATCCGGCATGCCCCGTAAATAGTTGTCGACCACGGTGAGCTCGATCGGCCGCGATGCGCTTCGGTTGTAGTGCAGCACCGAGCGCACCAGGTAGTAGCCGAGAAAACCCGCGCCACCGGTAATCAGCACGTGCTTTCCGGCCATGCGACCAAAGTCGTCGATGAGACGTGTCTGGATCCGCTCGAGATCCGTGGTCTCGGGCGAGACGATCCGAGCCGAGGGTGACAAGGTGGCGGACGAGGTCATGGCACGACCTCGGCGGCTTCGATTCGTTTGACGGCGGTGGCGGCTTGCTCGTACGCCAAAAGATGCTTGCGCATGGCCTCGATTCTTTCGCGAATGGTGGGTTCAGTGAGGATCCGGCTCAAATTCCGTTCCAGGTCGGCTGTGTTGTCGCGATCCTTGTCGGCCGCGATCCCCACACCAGCATGAGCGACCCGGGCGGCATTTCCAGGTTGTTCGACAAAACCGGTCGAGTAGACGACCATCGGCACCGCCAAACGAAGACATTCGTTGATCGACGCCACGCCACCGTGGGTGATGGCGGCGTCGGCACGCGCCAAAACCTCGAGCTGAGGAGCCCAGCGTAACACCAGGGCATTTTCGGGAATCGGCTCGAGCGCGCCCGGTTCGAGCGTGCCACCGAGACCGAGTACCAGGTCCCAATCCGATCGGTGCGCGAAGACGTCGATCACACGACGGAGAAAGGCGATGTCGGCGGACCAAAAAGTGCCGAGCGAGGCGTAGATCAGCGGCCGGCTCGAATCGCGTGCTTCGACGTAGGCGAGCCAGCGCGCTCGCGCCTGCTCGTCGATGGCCGTATCGATCCGCTGCGGATGCACCATCGCCCCGACGTAGTGCAGGTTGCGTGGCGGCTCGACCGGCCAATCCATCTCGCGAGCCTGGAGACAGAGCACCGGCAGGCGGCGGTAGGCATAGGGTCGTAGCCACTCGCGTCGCGACACCTCGCGAGCCAGCGACACGCGCCAGGTCTTGGCGACCGCGCGCAGATCGTCGATATCGAAGGTGTCGTAGACCACCGGTGGATGAAAGTCACACTTTCGCCAGCGAGCAAGCCGCTGTCGCCACTCGAAATGCCAGGTTTCGAGCCGCAGTCGCTGCCACGCTCGGCGCAGTCGGCGCCGTCCAGCCTCGGGGAAGAGCGTGGTGTGAAGCGGTGGCACGTCGGCGTGTCGCGCGACCGAAAAGAAACCCATGATCAGGACCATCGGAATCGACAGGCGACGCAGCTTGAGCATCGCGTGATGCAGCTCGACGTCGAGCACGATGCGATCCGGCTGCAAAGCCTCGATGACCCGAACGACCTCGTCGTTGGCGATCGACTCGCGTCGCAGGCGGCGCCGAGCTCGGAGCCGGTCGACAAAGCGTTTGGGAGCACGAAGATCACGCCACGCGAGTGGGGCATCGGCATGACGATGCTTCATCTCGTCGTCGGCGCTGAGACGCACGAAGTCGAAGCCGTTGGCCCGTACCGCCTTTTCGATATCGACGTGCGAGACGTAGACCACCTCGTGCCCGGCCGCGACCAAACGTCGACACAGCTCGAGACTGAGGTTCACCGTGCTCGCCATGCCGATCGAGACGAAGACGATTTTCACGCGCTGTCCTTCCCGTCGTGCGTCCCCGTGTCAGCCGACAAGACCTTGTCGAGCTTGGCACCCACCACCTGGACATGAGGCTCGGCGAGCACGTCGACATGTCGACCGGGAATCCGCTCGATCGAGAGCCGCCCCTGCACCAACGCTCCCCAGCCGAAATCTTCACCGAAGCGCTCGTCGTGGGTTCGAAAGAGCCATACGTCGCCATCGTACGAACCGGGCTCGTAATCCCTCATGGCGCGAAAATGTCGTCGGGAGATCTCGTGGTACACCTGCGGCAGGGTATTCATGTCGAGCACGTCGTCGAGCTCGAGCGGACGATCGTCCCGCGCACCCCGCACAACCTGCGCTCCACGGACCAGGCGTTGGGTCGCCTGACGCGCAAAATCACGGCTCGAGCGGACCATTTCGGCGGGATCTTTGTCGAGCAGGCGTCGCAACCGCTTGCCGATACCGACCGACGCCTGCTGCTCGGTGATGTGAGCCTGCGGCACGCTGTCGATCAGCACCAGATGCGTCACCGTCTCGCCCGCCGCGCGGAGCTGACATGCCATCTCGTAGGCGACGCCGCCGCCGATGCAGTAGCCACCCAGACGATAGGGCCCGGTCGGCTGCACTTCACGCACCGACTCGACGTAGGCCCGCGCCATCGCCACCAGGTCGTCGAACGCCTCGACCGGTGATTGCAAGCCATGGAGCGGCACGGCCGGATCGAGATAGTTGGCCAGGTTGTAAAACCAGCCGACTTCGCCACCGAGGCCATGGACCATGAACAACGGCGCGCTGTCCGATTCGACCCGTCGGATCGGCACCAGCGATCGCCAGCGCAGAGCGTCGGTGCCGTCACGCTGACCGTCGATCACCGTCGCCAGCGCCGCGACCGTCGCGTCTTCGAACACCACACCGAGCGGCAACCGCACGCCGAAGTCCTGCTCGATCCGCTGCACCAAAGACGGCACGAGCAGCGACGTGCCCCCGAGATCGAAGAAATTGTCGTTACGCCCATATTCCTGGACGTGGAGCAGGTCGTTCCAAATCCGCATCAGCTGCGCTTCACTCGGTGTCGCGGCCGCTTCGGCGTCGGTACCGCCGAGCGGTCGCGCCGGTTGCGAGACACCGTCGGTCCGCGCGCGAAAACCGCTCGTGGACGCACCCATCCACATGGCTACCGTCGTCTCGTCGTCGACGGTCATGCCGCCGAGCAGCGTGGCGCAGCGCTCGAGTAAGGCCTCGACCTCTCCCTCGTTGACGATCCGGGAATCGAAGCTCGCTTCGATGTCGAGGTGATGATCAACGGGAACCATCGCCAGAGTGAGAGGCGAGGACGACGTGAGATCGCCACGCACATCCACCAAGGTGAGATCGCCCTCGACGTCGGGGCGTGGAAAGTTGGCGAACGCCACCGTGGTGGTGAACGGCGTGTGCCGCAGGGTGACCCCGGCCGCCGTGAACAGTCGATCGAGCGGCCAGCTGGCGAAGGGCTGGAGCGCCTGTTGTCGTTGCCACACCGTCTCGACGAAGGTCGCCACCGACGCGTCCGGATCGACCGTCACCCAAAGAGGCAGGCCCGTGGTGGCCATGCCGACGAGGGTGTCGATGCCATCGACGTCGACGCCTCGTCCCGATGAGGTCAAGCCGATGACCGCGCGTCGATCCCCCGTCGCTTCGGCAACGGTCGCAGCCCAGGCGGCGATCACGCTCGCACCGAGGGTCACACCGTGGCGACGCGCCCAGGCGTCGAGCCCATCGAGCTCGACACGACGACGCAAACGATGATCGGCACGGACGCGGCCGGCGGTGGGTAGCAGAGGTTGGGTGGCGAGCACGTCACGTGGATCGACCCCGGTTTCGGTCCACAAGGCCGCGGCTTCTTCGTCCGGTCGACGACGCGCCCAGGCGACATAGTCACGAAAGCTCAGACGCGGGGCCGTCGTGTCGATGCCATGGTAGCGGCTCATGACCTCACGCAAGACCAGGCCGCTGGACCAACCGTCGAGCAGAAGATGATGACAAGCCCAGAGCAGCAGGTGGCGATGCTCGGCGACACGAATCACCCGCAGCGTCATGACCGGCGAGCGCTCGATATCGAGACCGTCTCGTCGCATCTGGTCGGCGAGGGCGTCCAGATCGGAATCGACCGGGCCTTCCTCGACCTGAAGCTCGACATTGACGGTGCGCGCCACCACCTGTACCGGGTGCTCGAGATTGCGCCAGTGGATCGACGTTCGCAGAACCGGATGGACGGCGACCGTCGCGCGCCAGGCCTCGGCGAACCGTTCCGTATCGAGCGGGCCTTCGAGCCGCCCGCGTAGCACCACGACGCCCGAGTCGGCCGACGGATCGCGTAGCCGATGCATCAGTAGTGCTTCCTGCACCGGGCTCAACCGGTAGACGTCCGCCACCTTGCCTTGCACCGTTTACGACTCCAGCTGCTCGAAGAGGGCGGCGAGCCCCGAGTCGTCGAGCTCGGCGTCGGGAAAATCCGTCGCGCTCGGTTCGATCGTTTGCTGCTCGTCATATGCCGCAAGGTCCGTTAAAACGTCGATCGTCGTCTCGGCCAGCCGCTCGATGGTCGCGGCGGCGTGACGGGGCGTGTGAATCCACGCGAAGCTCAGGACCTCGTCGGCGATCCACGCGTTGATCTCGATGAGATGCGAACGTGGCTGGCTCGGATGACGATCATGATCGCGCGATGCCGGCAGTGGAACGAGTCGCGTATGGGCCGCGGGCTTGGGCGTGCGACCGAGGTAGTTGAACAACACGGGCGACTCGGGCAAAGACGCCATCTTCCGACGAGTCGCGTCGTCGGCGAGAGAACGCAGCACGCCAAAACCGGTGCCCGCACCCGGAACGGCACGGAGCGTATCCTTCACCACGCGAAGCGCGGCGTCGGGTGACGTTGCATCGGGTAGGTGGAGCTCGACCGGAAAAGCGGCGGTGCACCAGCCCACGGTGCGTGAGAGATCGAGATCGCCATCTCGACCGTGTCGCTCGCGATCGATCCGCAGGTTCGCGGAGCCACGCCATCGGTTCAGCGCCACGGCCACGGCGGCGAGCAGGATTTCGTCGAGCCGCGCGCGGTAATGATCGGCGGCGTCTCCGCTGAGCCGTCGCGTGAGCGCTTCGTCGACGCTGATCTCGACGGTGCGTGCGGTGGCTTCCGTCGCGACAGCGAGCGCATCGTCGACGGGGATCTCGATCGCCTGAGGACCGGACACACGCGTCCAATGCGAAAGCTCGGCGGCGAGATCGTGTTCGGTCAGATGCGTCACCCAACGACGATACGAAGCGGTGCGCGCGGGTGGATCGACCCGGTCGAAGATCAGCCGCTCCAGATCGTCACGCAGAATCGTCCACGACACGACGTCGACCACCAGATGGTGTGCGATCACGACAAGTTCATCGGCCTGACCGTCTGAGTTTCGCACCAGCACGGCTCGGAAGAGCGGTCCCGAGGTCAAATCGAGCCCGGCGGCCGCGGCGGCGAGAACCGCCGTCGCCTGATCCGCCTCGACTTCATCCAGCGGCACCTCGGCGTGCGACGCGATCGTCTGTCGCCAGGTGCCGCCGGCCTCGCGAGCAAATCGCGCGCGTAGCTGGTCGTGATGGGCGATACAGCGATCGAGGGCGTCCTGAATCACCGCGGCCGAAATCACCGCGGCCGAGCAGGCCCCGTCGAGCGCGAAACGCATCGATAGATTCCAATGTTCGGCTCGTGGCAGGTCCCGCGCGAAGAACCAATGCTGAATCGGCGCCAGCGGCACACGCCCGGTGACCGGCCCGGTGTCGACGTCGACCGTGTCGCGACGTCCACGCAGCGCGCTGGCGAGCTCACCGAGATGCGGGTACGCGGCGACGTCGCGTGGCTTGGCGGGCAGACCCACCTGCCGGAGACGCGACACGACCTGAATGCCTAGAATCGAATCGCCACCGAGGCGAAAGAAATGATCATCGGCGCCGATCGTGTCGAGACCGAGCACGGCGCGCCACACCTCTGCCACCGCTTCTTCGATCTCGTCACCGAGTCGAGTCGCGACCCGCTCGAGATCGACGTCGGGCAGGGCCCGGTAGTCGACCTTGCCATTTGGCCGACGAGGCAGCTCGTCGACCGCGACGATCGTCTCGGGCACCATGAACGCCGGCAGCGTCTCCTCCACTCGCTCACGAAGCGCGCCGAGCAACGAGCCTGATTCGTGGCTCGATGCAACGACCCAAGCGAGCAGACGCGGTCTCCCCGTGGCTCCCGTACGTACCGTCACGGCGGCATCGTCGACCTCGGGTCGAGCGAGCAAGGCCGCCTCGACCCCATCGGTCTCGATTCGATAGCCACGCACTTTGACCTGACGATCGACCCGACCGAGAAAGAGCAAGGCGCCGTCGGTGCGATGCACCCCGAGATCACCGGTGCGATAGGCGCGCTCAGGCTTTCCCGCGGCCTCGACGGTCACGAAACGTTCCGCGTCGAGCTCGGGTCGACGCCAATAACCACGCGCGATTCCGGCGCCTGCTAGATAGATCTCACCGGCGACACCGGGTGGTAGCAAACGGCCTCGCGGATCGAGCACATAGACTCGCAAACCGGGAATCGGTCGGCCGATCGACACTCGGTCTCCCCCACCACCCGACTCGAGATCGTCGACGGTGAGCTCGTGCGCCGTCGCCCAGACGGTGGCCTCGGTGGGGCCGTATTCATTGTAGAGCCGTGTGCCGGGCAGCGTTTCCTCGTGACGTCGCACCACCTCGGCGGGACACGCTTCACCCGCGACGACCGCCACGTCGAGATTCGATAGGACCGAACTGGGAAGCTCGTCGAGCGCCAGGCGCCACAGAGCCGGTAGACATAGGGTGTGCGTCACGGCGTGACGATCGATCAAGTCGCCGAGCACATCGAGGTCGTGCTCACCACCCACCGGGGGCAGCACCAGCGTGCCACCGCTGGCCAACGTCCAGAAAATCCCGGCGACCGAGCTGTCGAAGGCGAACGACGACAGCAAAAGAAAGCGATCGACCGGTCGGTCGTAAACCGAAAAACGCGCCAGCGTCGAGGCGATCAGATTGGCGTGGGTCACCATGACCCCTTTGGGTCGACCGCTCGACCCCGAGGTGTAGATGACATAAGCCAGGTTCTCGAGCCCGACCCCGTGAGGCACCGACTCATCGACGAGTGGGGCCTCGTCCGCCGCGAAGGTATCGAGATCGACGAGCGTCGCGTCGATGCCACCCAAGCGGTCGACGTGCTCACGACGACTCACCACCACCTCGATCTCGGCATCGTCGAGCACGTCACGCAGATGGGCGGCCGGATACGCAATGTCGAGCGGCACATAGGCGCCACCCGCCTCGAGAATGCCGACCATGCCAATCACCATGTCGATCGAGCGCTCGATCAAAAGACCGACGCGGGCATCGGGCGCCACGCCTCGCTGGCGCAGGATGCGAGCGAGGCGGCGTGATCGGGAAAAGAGCTCGGCGTAGCTGAGACTCACATTGCCACAGATCACGGCGAGATGCTGGTCTTGTTCCCCAACCGGTACCGACGCGGTGATCAAGCCGTATACCGACGAATGATCCGACGTGGCCAGAGGTGGCGATTGCCACGTGGTCAGCAGCCGCTCGCGATCCGCCGCATCGATCCACGACATCTCACCAATCGGTGTATTCGCCTGCGGTGGAAAGACTTCGAGCAGGCGCGCGAAGTGACGCAGCACACGATCGACAAACGGGACATCGAAACGACCAAGATCATGGACCGCCAAGAGCTCGAGGCGCTCACCGGGTAAGACCAAAACAGCGAAGTCGTAGTGGCTGCGTTCGAAGATGTCGAGTCCGTTCAGCACCAGCTCGCTGTCTTCACGCTGCACCGCATCGGGTGCGTTCTCGATCACCAAGAGATGATCGAAGAGCTCGTCTTCTCGAGCCAGCTCACTCCACTTCTGGATCCGCGCCAGAGGCGTGGTCTCGAACCGCCGTAGCGCCATCGAGGAGCGCTGCACGCCGCTCAACCACTCGACGAGAGTGGCTTCGGGTTGGAGGACCGAACGGAATGGCAGCGAGTTGATGAACAATCCAACACCGCCTTCGACCCCGTCGAGCTCGGCGGGACGCCCCGCGGTGGTCACGCCGAAGACCACATCGTCAGTGCGCGCGTAGGTCGCCAACACCAGCGCCCACGCCCCCTGGAGCACCGTCGCCAAGGTGAGTCGATGACGCCGGGCACATTCGACGAGCGCTTCGGTGGACGCTTGGTCGAGCGTGTGCTCACGCCGGGTCCAGCCCGCGTGGCCCCCCGCGGGTGAGAAGGCATCGAGCCGAGTCGGAGAATCGAAGCCGGCTAGCGTGTCGCGCCAAAACGTCTCGGCTGCCGTGTCTTCTGAAGCACGCGCGGCGAGAAAGGCGACGTAGTCACGATAGGCAAACGGCGACGCCAACTCGAGCGGCTCACTACGTCGTCTTGCGGTATAGATCTCGCCGAGCTCACCGAGCAAGAGCCGAGCCGACCACCCGTCGAGAATCAGATGATGAAAGGTGAAGAGCCACCGCCAGGTGGTGTCGTCGACCCGCGCCAGCATCATACGAGCGAGTGGCGCTTCCTCGAGCACGAAAGAGGTCGCTCGGTCTGCCTCGAGACGTGCTTGCCAAGCCTCCTCGACGTCACGTCGACGCCAGTCGACCTCGTTCCACGGTAGCTCGACTCGACTCCGCACCACCTGGAGCGGCTCGTCGAGCCCGTCCCATAGAAAAGCGGTACGCAACACGGCATGACGTTGAACCAGCGTCGACCACGCGGCGCGAAACGCCTCAACATCGAGGTTGGACACCGTGGCCACCAACTGGTCGACATACACGCCGCCACCGTCGGCTTCGAGCACGTGAACCAGAAGACCCTGTTGGATCGGTGACAGCGCGTAGACGTCGTCGACGTTCTCGAAGCTCATTGCGATCGTCCGGGAGATTGACGACCGAGCAAGGCCGACAATTTGGCGAGTTTGTCGTCGTCGAGATTGGCGTGTGGAAAATCACTCGCGCTGACCTGACGCGGTGTCGTCGTCACGTGATCGATCAATCGTTCGAGCGTGGCGAGAAAATGCCGCGAGTCGCTGGCAATTCGATCGTGATCGAATCGACCATCGAAGCTCCACGTGGTCTGGAGCTGGTTGTCGAAAACAGCCGTGGTGATCTCGAGAGCAAAAGGCGGTCGACCCGGACGCACCAGCTCGAGCGATCGACGCAGGGCGAAACGATCACCATCGAGCCATCGATCGACCCGACCGAGGTAGTTGAACGATACGTCGAGCTCGTGATCGGCAAGCGCGCGCTGGATCTCGGGGGCGCCGAGGAAACGCAAGGCACCGTAGTCGATCCCGCCGAGGGGCACGGCACGAAGCGTGTCTTTCACCACCCGAAGCAGCCGGTCGTCGCTGCTCTGACTGCGATCACGGGCTTGCTCGAGATCAAAGGCCACCGGGTAAAGGCTGGTCAGCCAGCCGACGAGACGAGACAAGTCTTGCCCGGGCTGAATCGGCTCACGACCGTGCCCTTCGAGAAAGAGCCCCACGCGCGCGACCTGGCCACGTCGCGACAGCGTATCGACCACCGCCGCGATGGCAACTTCGTGTATGCGCATCCGGCCGGACGCGTCGAGCAAAACCTTGGTCCGTTCGGGTGACAGGGTCACGGTGATGGCATCGACATCGCTCGAGTCGACCGACCGATCCGCGATCGCGCCCGTTCCAGCGAGCGCCCGTGTCCATCGATCGACGGTGTCGTGCGACGCGGACCGCGTCCGTAAGGCCTCCGACCAGGCTCGGAGAGACGTCGTCGATACCGGCAGGCTCGGACGTTGCCCGTCCCGAAGTTGATCGTGCAGGCTGGCCAGATCGTCGAGCAGGATCGGCCAGGACACCGCGTCGACGATCAGATGATCCGCCACCAGCACCAGCCGCGAAAGCCGCGCATGCTCGACCACCATCAAGACGGCGAACAAACAGGCCGCGCTCTCCCGGTGACGGACTCGTAAAGCCTCGATCAGCTCCTCGGTGATCGTCTCGACCGACGGATCATCCGTCGGATCAAAGCGCTGGACGATCGGCGTGGCTTCGGGCTCGACGGTCAACGCCGCGGGCCCCGTGACTGCGAGACGCAAGGCTTCGTGGTGACGTGGGAGCTCGTGGAGCGCTTGTTCGACCAGAACAGGATCGAGGTCGACAAGAACATCGACATCGAGCACGTGATGCCACGCTCCACTCTCTTGGGCAAAGCTCCACATCTGCGCCGGCAACGGCGACAGTGGACCGCTGATCGCCACCGCGCCGACCGACTCGGTGTCGACACACAGCGGCGCCAAGCCGGCGACGGTTCCGGTGTCGAAGAGCTGCTCGGGTGTAAAGCGCAGTCCCCGCCGACCGGCACGCGCGGCGAGCTGGATCGCGACGATCGAATCACCACCGATGGCGATGAAGTCATCGTGGATGCCCACGCGTTCGAGCCGCAGCACCTCGGCGAAGAGATCCGCCAAGCGTCGTTCGACGTCGTCACGGGGCGCGACGTAATCGACCGATTCATCGTCCACCGCCTGCGCCCGCGCCAAGGCGCCGCGATCGATCTTGCCGTGCGCCGACATCGGCATCTCATCGAGGCGGACAAACGCCGACGGAATCATGTATGTCGGCAATCGCCGCTCGAGAAAGGCGCGCAGATCGGTCGACGAGATCGATTCGCCGCTCCAGTAGATCACCAGGCGCTCGGTCGCGTCCTCATCGGGTCGATAGCCGATCTCGTCGAGCATGCTCTCAATCTGCTCGAGATCGAGTTCGTCGTCGAGCTCGGCGAGCGCCTCGTCCCGCGTCTTATGACCCATCCGCACATCCCAGGCGTAGGGCACGGCATAGTTGTGAAAACCACGCTCTTTTTTGTGGACGAAGATCCCGACGTCGTTGATCAGACAGTTGGTCGATCGACCGGTGTCGGTCGGTCGCACCCATGGTACCCGGCGATCGAGCTCGGCAAGCATGGCATCCAGGGGCACGTCGGTATAGCGGAAAAAATCGACAAAGCGCACCCGCTCGAACACCGAATCGTCAGCGAACACCGACACATCGAGCAAGCGCGACACCGCGTCGTCGGTGCGGTGATACGCCTTGCGTGCCTCGAGCACCATATGGTCGATCGCCGCGCCGTCGAAGTCGAGGTCGGTAAAGAGCTCGCGAGTCAACCGCGTCTCGAAGAGCTGGCCGCGGGACAGTCCAGTCACGATGAACGGAATGTTCCGCGCCACCGCGAGCTGTACGGCGAGCGTGTAGATGGTCTTGAAACAACCCTGGCAGACGTTGGAAAAACGCTTCAGACTGTCGACGAAAATCTCGTTCATCGCCGCGGTCGAGCCGAACACGTGCTCGACCCCGAGATGGTCGGTCACACGACGAATATTGCCTTTGGCCTGATCGGACAGAAAACCATTGTCGAGGGTGAAAGCGAGCACGCGATAGCCCATGTCGACCAGCCGGCAGAGCACATAGGTGCTGTCCTTGCCACCGCTCAACAACGACATACAGTCGAAGCCTTCGGAACCACGACGAGCACGCGCCGTGTCGAGGATGGCACGCAGCGCGACTTCATCGCCGAAATAGTCGGCGACCTTGTCACGATAGCCTTCGAACGCTCGACATTCCCCGCACAGACCGTCCTCGCCGATCTCCGCGACGCCGATTCGTCCGATACCGAGATCGATGCCGACCGCCTCGTATGGCGTCGCGTGTGCACCGGGTAGCCCGCAACGCCGACACCGCTCGCCATTCTCCCGATCGGAGCCGACCCTCGACAGAGAGGTGTTTCGAGCGCGCTCGGATGAAGCGCGTTCGATCGTGGCGGCACAGGTCGTGACCGCCGGATGCGCCGCCAAGACCGCTTCGATCTCTCCCAGCTCGATCCGTACGCCTCGGATCTTCACCTGCTGATCGTCCCGACCGAGATAGTCGAGGTTCAGGGGCTGGTCGATGCGGTTCACAAAACGCGCTCGATCGCCCGTTCGATAGAGCCGTTCACCCGGAGCAAAGGAGCTCGGCACGAATCGTTCGGCGGTCAGCTCGGATCGACCGAGATAGCCATGGGCCAGCCCCTGCCCCGCCACCACGAGCTCGCCCGACACACCTTCGGGCACCAGGTCGCCGTGGCGATCGACCACATACGCACGCATCGTCGAGATCGGTCGACCGATGGGCACCATGCCGGCGGTGTCGGCTGCTTCGTCGAAGGTGTGCACCACACAGCCGACGGTCGCCTCGGTGGGGCCGTATTCGTTGTGGATGACGAGCTGCTCATGGGCCAGCAGTCGTTTCGCGCGGATCGCCGCTTCGCGTGTCAGCGCCTCGCCACCGAAAATCACCTGGCCGATGCGTTTTGTCGTGGCACGGTCGCTGTCGTCTTCGAGCAGAAGAAGATGAGACGGTGTCATCTTGACCAGGTCGACCGCGTCATCGCTCACAACGTGACGCAAAGCCAGATCGGTGGCACGACTCGTGGGTGGATAGACCACCACGGTGCCACCTGTTCGTAGCGGCACGAATATCGACGTCACGGTGAGATCGAACGTGAGGGGCGAGAAAAGCGGCATCGATAGGCCGCTTCCCTCGCCCCGAGCATGCCGTGGATAGAAGTCCGCCGCCCACTCGGTATAGCTGGCGAGCGCTCGTCGCGACACGACCACACCTTTGGGGCGACCGGTCGAACCCGAGGTGTAGAGCACGTATGCCGGCGCCTCGGGATCGATCGAAACCGGAGACGAGCGATCCGAATCGCCCTCGGTCGTGGGATCGACCACCGGCAAGCCGGTCGGCACGGCACTCGTCGCGATCACCGCCACGGCGCCCACGTCATCGAGCACCCATTGCTGGCGGTCACGTGGCCACGTCGGATCGATCGGAACGTAGAAACAACGAGTTTCGAGAGCGGCCAGGATCGACACCACGGCGTCGATCGAGCGATCGAGCACGAGACCGATCGGAGCCCCGGGCCCGAAGCGCTCGAGCTCGGCGGCCAACCGTTCGACGCGTTCTTCGAGCTGTCGATAGGTCAGATGACGCGAGCCCTGCCGCAACGCCACCTCTTCCGGGATACGCGCCGCCTGCCGACGAAACGCATCCATGACGTCGCTCGGTTCGGAGTCCTGGCGAACGGCGCCTTGGCGATCACCAGACGTCAACCGAGCGATCTCCGCACTGGACAGCATCGGCACGCGCTCGATCGACT
>JBCDBH010000103.1:0-16454 GCA_039184055.1 Acidobacteriota bacterium | reverse complement strand
GGTGGCAGGCGGTGCAGCTCGGACACGATCGTCCGACCGCGACGGCACCGGATGCGATCACCGAGGTGTTCGGGGTGTCGGCGACCGCGGCGCTTTATCGTCGCGAAGCGCTGATCGACGGGGCATCGGGGCGTCGTGGTTTCGACGAACGCCTGGTTTCGTATTATGAAGACGTCATGTTCGCTGTCGTGTCGCGTCACCGTGGTCGACGCGCGCTCACCGTTCCCGGCGCGACCGCCGCTCACGCCGGATCGACCACGGGTATCACCCTGCCTGAACACCGTCGTCTGCTCGTCGCCAATCGCTGGCTGACGGTGGCGACGCTCGTCGGCCGTGCTTGGCCGTGGGTATGGCCGCGGGTGATCCTGCGAGACCTCGCTGACGTGCATCGTCACGGAGATCTGCGGGGCATGCTCACCGGCTGGGGACGTGCGTTGCGCTTGCTGCCGCGCTTTCTCCACCGCGCCGCTCCGTTGAACGTCACGGATTATCCGCGATCGTGAGTCGACCCCGCTTGTCCGCCGTCGTCGTGCACTGGCGGAATGAAACCGAGCTCGAACGTTTGGTTGCCGCGTGGCCAGCCGATGATCCTCGTTTCGAGATGATCGTGGTCGACAACAGTGGCTCGTTGGAGACCACGCCGCCATGGGTCGTGAGGCTCGATCCGAAGAGTAATCTCGGCTTTGGTGGCGGTGTCGAGGCGGGGCGGGCGCGGGCCCGTGGTGAGGCGATTCTCGTCCTCAATCCCGACGCCGCTCCCGAGCCGGGAGCGCTCGAGATCTTGCTCGACGGTCTCGATCGTCATCCCGACGCGGCGGGCTTGGTACCGGCATTGTTCGATGACGAGGGGCGGTCGCAACATCGCTGGCAGCTCGCGCCGTTGCCGACCGCGACCACGCTGATCGGCCACACGCTCTTTGTCGGCACGTCGGGTTTTGCCGAGCCACCACCTGCCGGTGCGCCGATCCCGCAACCGGCGGCGGCGGCGTTGCTCCTGCGGACCCGTGCTCTCGAGGCGATCGGCGGTTTTGACGAGGGCTATTTCCCCGCTTGGTTCGAGGACGTGGACCTCGCGCGTCGTCTTGCAACGGCCGGTGAGGAGCTGATCTATCTGCCGGCGGCGCGATTTCGTCATCACGGTGGCGCCTCGGTGCCTCGGCTCGGCTACGGTCCGTTCTTGTGGGTCTACTACCGCAATCTCCAGCGCTACCTGCGTGTCCACCACGGGCGTTTGTGGGTGTGGGTGTCCACGCTCACCATGGTGGCGGGGATGAAGCTCCGTCTGGCGTTGCTGCCGGTTCGTCGACCGGCGTTGACCCGTGATCGCGCGAGCGCGGCGCGCGGGCTGGTCGCGGTGATCAGCGGTGTGTTGAGCGGTTGGCGCTTGCCCGGCGACTTGGCGCGTCGTTTCGCTGGAGTCGAGAAGAAGCGATGAGCGATCGAATGATGGCCGATGATGGCGTGGCGATCTGCATCGTCACCTGGCACTCGGCCGGCGATTTACCGGGTTGCTTCGAGGCGATCGCCGCGCTCGCGCATCGGCCGCTCGAAGTGATCGTGGTCGACAACGACAGTGACGATCGAAGTGTCGAGCTGGCGCGAGCCTTCGACGCGGTACCGACCACGGTCGTCGCGTGGCCCCAAAATCGTGGCTTCGCGGCAGGGATGAACGAGGCGTTTCGGCGCACCGTCGCGCCGTGGCTGCTGACGCTCAACGCCGATGCTCGTCCAGCGCCGGATTATCTCGACCGGCTTTTGCCTCATCTTCGCGCTGGCGCCGCCGTGGCCACCGGACGCTTGGTTCGTCCCGCCACCGAGGATGGGGTCGTTCGTCTGGATGCGTGCGGCATGCGATTGCTGTCGGCGTGGCGTCATCTCGACCGAGGTTCGGGCGAGATCGATCAGGGGCAGTATGCACAAGCCGAGCGGGTGTTCGGTGCCACCGGCGCGGCGTCGCTCTTTGCGCGTCGCGCACTCGCCGACGTCAGCACGGGGGATGCCTTTTTCGACGAAGACTTTCATTCCTTTCGCGAGGATGCCGAGCTATGCTTTCGGCTGCAATCTCGTGATTGGGATGTCGTTTACGAGCCGACGGCACGTTGTGAGCATCGACGCACGGTTCTGCCCGAACGTCGCGCCACCTTGCCCGCCGCGGTCAACTACCACTCGCTCAAGAATCGTTACCTCTTGCGGCTCTACCATCAGACCGCCTCGAATCTCTTGCGTACGCTGATACCGACCTCGATGCGCGATGTGCTCGCCCTGGGTTGGGTGATGACCCGTGAGCGGACCTCGCTGCCGGCCTACACGTGGCTGTGGCGCCATCGACGTCGGCTCTGGGCGCGGCGACGGTGGCTCGCCGAACGACGCACGACGTCGGTGAATCCATGGTTCGAGCGTGATGCTTTGCCGCTGCGCGTGGCCCCTTCAGGAGATTCATCATGAGTCGGCCCTTGCGGGTCGCCCTGCTCGGTAGCCGTGGCATTCCGGCCAATTACGGTGGCTATGAGACCCTGATGGAGGAGGTGGCGACCCGACTCGCGGCCGGTGCGTGGTCGTCGACCGCAAGTCCGACGAGTGCCGAGGGTTCCACGGTCGATGCAGAGCGTTTTACCGATGTTGAGCGTTTGACTGATGCCGAGCTCGAGGTCACGGTCTACTGTCGCGCTCACCATACTCCCAAGGCGCTTCGGGACTATCGTGGGGTGCGTCTCGTGGTGTTGCCGACGCTGCGGACGAAATTCTTCGACACCCCCGTTCACACCTTTCTGTCGTGTCTCCACGCGGCGCTTCGTGGTCGGTTCGATGCCGCGCTGGTGGTCAATTCGGCGAACGCCGTCTTCGTGCCGATCCTGCGTCTCGGTGGCATTCCGACCGCGCTTCATGTCGATGGCATCGAGAAGAAGCGTGCCAAATGGGGGCCGTTCGGTCGGGCGGTGTACGCCCTTTCCGAGCGTTTGGCATGTGTCGTCCCCAGCGTGCTGGTCACCGACGCCGAGGTCATCCGTGACCACTATCGGAGACGCTATGGCGCCGATTCGTGGATGATCACCTACGGTGTCGATCCGGTACCGCCGTCCGAAACCGGTGTGCTGGAGCGACTCGGGCTCGAGCCTCGCCGGTATTTCCTTTACGTCAGCCGGTTCGAGCCCGAGAACAACCCTCATCGAGTGGTCGAGGCCTACCGTGAGGTCGGTGGCGATCTGCCGTTGGTCATGGTCGGAAGTGCTCCGTACGCGGGCGACTTCATCGAGGCCTTCAAGCGTCGGGCCGATGCACGCGTGCTCTTTCCCGGGGGCATCTATGGTGATGGTTATCGGGAGCTCTTGTCGGGCGCCCTCGCTTATATTCACGCTACGGAAGTGGGTGGCACGCATCCTGCTCTCGTCGAGGCCATGGGCTACGGCAATTGCATCGTGGTCAACGACACGCCCGAGAATGTCGAAGTCGCCGGAGAGGTCGGGTTTCCCTTCCAAGCTCCCGAACCCGCCTCGCTCGCCGCCGTGCTCGACCGGATCCGTGAAAACCCGGGCCTGGCGCGTCAGCGGGGTGACGCGGCGGCCCGACGTGCCCAGGAGCGGTTTAGCTGGCCGAGTGTCACGGCACGCTACGCGGAATTGCTCACGACCATGGCGACGGGATGATTTCATGCTTTGGAAGCATGACATTTGCCTCGAGATCGAGTATGCTGCACGAGACGACGAAAAGCTGGATCCCACTCGATGATGCGACGCAAACCAAGTCATGACCAGAGCTGTGACCCCGATACGGATGGTCGTCGGATGTCGAGCGGGGACGTAGCCTCATGCTGAAGGAGCAAGCACGAGCCCTCTTTTGGGGTGTTCTCCTGCTCGATCTGGCTTTGGTGGCCGTGGCGTTCGTGTTGGCTTGGTGGGCGCGTGCCTATGTGTTGCCCGCGTTGATGCCCGAATTGCTTGCCGCGCCGTTTTATCCCCTCCGGCTCTATCTTCCCTTGTTGCTTCCCGCGGTCGGCGTGTGGGCGCTCTTGCTGCTCGGCTCGGGTCGCTACCGCTCGCATCGCACGGTGCCGCTCGTCGAGGAGGCGCGCGAAATCAGCCGGGTGTGTTTGCTCGGCATGGCGCTGCTCGCGCTAGTGGTCTACGCCTTCCGACTCGATCAGCACCTGCTCGCTGGCGATGAAATGAGCCGGCTGTGGGTGCTGTTGTTCGGTCTCTTCGCGACGGTTTTGCTGCTCGGTGAGAAGCTTACTCTGCGCATGCTGTCGCGCTATGCGCGTGCCAAGGGCTACAACTACCGGACGATGATCATCGTCGGAACCAATCGTGGCGCGATCGATTTCGCCGAATCGGTTCGCGATCATCGCTATTGGGGCTACCGGATTCTGGGTTTTGTCGCCCATCCGAACGGCGCTCGGCCTCGGGTTCCCAAACCGTATCCCTTGCTCGGCACCCTCGACGAGCTCACCGAGATCGTCGAGAACAACGTCGTCGACGACGTCGTCTTCTGTGTCGGTCGCCGCGATCTCGATGCTTTGGAAGATCTTTTCCTCGCCCTCCAGGAACAAGGCATCCGCACGCGTTTCGCCCTCAACCTCTTTCCTCACACCAAAGCGCGCGCTCGTCTCGAGGAGCTCGATGGCGTCCCGCTGCTGACGTTCTCCACCGCACCCGAGCAGCTCGTGCCGCTGACGCTCAAACGGGCGATCGACGTCGGATTGTCGGTGCTCTTGCTGGTGATCGGTACGCCGATCATCGTCGTCATCGCCTTGATCATCAAGCTCAGCTCGGGTGGGGGCCGCATCCTCTATCGCCAGGTGCGTTGCGGTCTCAACGGTCGACGTTTCGTGCTCTACAAATTCCGCACCATGGTCGAGAACGCCGAGCAGCAACTCGCCGAGCTCTTGCCGCTCAACGAGATGAATGGTCCGGCGTTCAAGCTCAAACGCGATCCACGGGTCACAACGTTCGGCCGTTTCTTGCGGCGTTTCAGTCTCGACGAGCTGCCTCAATTGTGGAACGTCTTGCGTGGCGATATGAGCCTGGTCGGCCCGCGCCCGCCGATTCCCGAAGAGGTGGCGCAATATCAGCGGTGGCAGCGTCGACGGCTGTCGATGAAGCCCGGGCTGACGTGTTTGTGGCAGGTGAACGGGCGTAACCAGCTCGATTTCGATCGCTGGATGGAGCTCGATCTGCAATACATCGACACCTGGTCGCCGTGGCTCGATTGCAAGATTTTGCTCCGTACGGTGCCCGCCGTACTCACCGGTCGTGGCGCTTCCTGAACCTGAGTACGCGTCGCTCCGATCTGCTTAACGAAACTAGATTCTCAATCGATCCGAATACGCTGACGGTGCTCGTGCGTACACTCAGCCGAAGTGATTGAGGTCGGTCGGTCCCGGACCGGTAGCGTGATGAGCGATGACGAGCGAGTATCGTGCCTCCGTGCGCGCTGCTCGATTCGTGCGTCGCTCCAACCGCCAAGATCCGCTTCCCAAGGACGACCGACACGTTTACGCTAAGCGATCCTTCCGAGACCAGACGGTCTCCCTCAATGAACTCAGACGAGAGGAGCAACTTCGTGGCGGATCAGCGTTTTCTTGGACAAACGACAGGTCTGGCGCTCGGGCTTTGTTTGGCCCTAGCTCCAGCACTCGGCGCCCAGGTCGGTGGAGTCTGGCAAGACCAGGGTCCCGGGCCAGCGGCCAACGGACAGGTGGAGAACGTCGTCCCGGACGATGATGTGGTGGGCGCCGTGCACACGGTGGTCGCCGATCCTGACAATGCCGACGTGCTCTACGCCGGAACGGTGAACGGTGGTGTTTGGAAAACCGAAAATGCGACTTCGGGCTTCCCGACGTGGACCAAGCTCACGGATTTCGAGCTTTCCTTGTCGATCGGCGCGCTCGCGCTCGATCCGACCGACGCCTCCAACCTGACGCTCACTGCTGGGATCGGCGGCTTCTCGAGCTTTGGCGCGCGGGGTGATCGGATCGGTGTTCTGCGCACCACCGATGGAGGCACCAACTGGAGTCTGCTCGCTGGTGTCGCGACGCGCAACATCTCGGGTATCGCGCCGCGTGGCTCGATCATCGTCGTGTCGGCGAATACCTCGGACGCCGGTGGTTCGACCAACGCGGGTGTGTTCCGCTCGACCGATACCGGCACCACGTTCACACAGATCTCGAACGGTGACGGCACCGCCACCGGCTTGCCGGCGGGCTTCGTTTTCGACTTGGCGAGCGATCCGAGCGACGATACTCGGCTGTTCGCGCCGGTGGTCGGGGCCGATACAAACGGTGGTGTCAACGGGATCTACCGCAGTGATGATACCGGTGCCACCTGGACCAAGGTCTCGGATCCCGCGATCGACGCGCTTCTGGTCACCAATGTGACCCGCAATGTCGAGATTGCCGTCGGTGACAGCAACAACGTCTTTGTCGCCATCGCCAACGGCCGTTTGACCGGCGTGTTCCGCTCGGGCAATGGTGGCACCAGCTGGACGGCCATGAGTCTTCCGGTCACGATCGAAGATGGTGTCCCGGTGGGTATTCATCCGGGTGGTCAGGCCAGTATCCACATGTCGATCGTCGCCGACCCGACTGATAGCAATATCGTGTACCTGGGTGGTGATCGGCAGCCCTTCTTTGGTGAGTTTTCGGGTGGTCCGGGTTTCTTTCCCAACTCGATCGGCGCCAATGATTTCTCGGGTCGTCTCTTCCGGGGTGATGCTTCCCTGCCGGCTCTCGGTCAATGGACACCGCTCACTCACACCGGTACGGCGAGTAGCTCCTCGCCTCACGCCGACTCGCGTGAGATGGTCTTCGATGCGGCGGGTGACCTGATCGAGACCGACGACGGCGGCATCTACAGACGGACCGACCCACGGGCCGCGACGGGTGATTGGTTCTCGCTCAACGGCGATCTCCAAAGCACCGAGTACCACGGTGTGTCGTACGACACGGTATCCAATGTCGTCTTCGGTGGCGCGCAGGACACCGGTACGACCGAGCAGCTGGTACCCGACATGCCTGACTTCTTCAGCACCTCGACGGGTGACGGTGGTGATACCGCGGTCGACGAAACCTCGATGGCCGGCTTCTCGACCCGCTACACGAGCTTTCAATTCCTCCAGTCGCCACGTCGTCGCGTCTACGACGCCTCGAATACCTTCCAGAGTCAGGCGGGTATGCCGCTGACGGTGCTCGGTGGTGGCAACCCGATCGGTGCGCAGTTCTACACTCCGATCGCCGCCAACGAAATCAATGGCGTACGTCTGATCGTCGCGGGTGGTAACTCGACCTACGAGTCGCTCGACGCGGGCAATACGGTGACCGAGATTTCGCCAGGACTGGTGATCAATGCTTTTGTCGGCGATCCGATCATCTACGGTGTCCCGGGCAATGAGAACTTCTTGCTCGTCGGCGCCGGCGCCGGTGTGTTTCTCCGTACCGCCGCGCATCCCGCGCCGCTCACCGCGGTGACCTCGCCCGGTGGTGGCACGGTGCGCGACCTGGCGGTCGATCCCGATGCTACGACGCGATTCTTCGCCGTGACCAGCGGTGCGGTCTTCGAGTCGAGCAATTCGGGCACCACGTGGACCGACGTCACCGGCGACCTGACTGGTCTCGACTTCGGCACGCTACGCACCATGGCCTTCGTGCCGGGTACGGACGATGCGGTGGTGGTCGGTGGCTTGCGTGGCGTGTACGTCGCATTCGAAAGCACCGGCTTTACGGATTGGGAGCCACTCGGTACCGAGCTGCCGAACGCTTCGGTCTTCGAGCTCGACTACGACATCGCCGACGATGCTCTGATCGCGGGTTTGGCCGGACGTGGCGCGTGGAAGCTGCAGCCGGCGATCGGTCCATCCGACGTCATCTTCACCGATGGTTTCGAGTCGGGTGACACTACCGCCTGGTCGTCGACCGTACCGTGATGGAGCCCAGCATGACCACGAATCGAGGAAAGAACACCATGACCACACGGACCTACATCCGTCTGTTCGTATGTTTCATCGCAGCGGCTCTCGTGCTCACCAGCAGCGCCGGCGCCGTGTTCACACCACCGTCCGGAGCCAATTTGACGGACGCCGCCAATAGCTTCGTCCTGCGTCCCGGGGTCGTCGTCGATCCCGTGCGTGCGGCTCTCTATGTGATGACTCCGGACAACCGGGTCGCCGCGATCGACATCGCCTCGGGTGATGAGCGTTGGGCGACGGAAGCCGCCGCGCAACCGCTCGGTCTCTACGGCAACTACCTTGTCGCTTTGGTCGAGCCGACCGAGGTGAGCGCCGCCGAAGTGGCCTTTCTCGATCTCGCCAATGGAGATCGTGAAGTCGCCATTCCGCTCACCTTTCCGGAACGTACCGCGGTGTCGATCGACGATGGACCGAACCGTCGTTTCGACGCCAAAGTCCAGGTCGTGGGCGGTGAGGTGTACTTCCACTGGACATACACCAGCTATCCGCTCCACGGCGCGCCGGTGGTCGATCGTCCCGCGCCGACCTTGCTCGACGGCGTGTTCCGTCTCGATCCTCTGACCCGCGCCGCGACCGTACCCGTGGCTCCGCCGAAGACGCCCGCCGCGCTGGTGCCCGATCTGGCGCCCGCCGAGCGTCTGACCGGTGTCGAGGGTCGTCAATTCCGTGCCGCCAACGAGCGTCACGTGTTGGCGAGTGAGCAGCACAACGATGACCCATGGAACCGCTATCAGTGGACCCTCGTCGATCGCGCCTCGGGTCTCGAGCTGGGTCGTCTCGACCAGTCGCGGTCGATGGCGCCGTTTTTCGTGTCGGGCTCGACGCTCGTCTTCGAGGCTTTGCCGCATGTTCGGCGGCTGCCGTCGGGTGAGCTCGCCAGCCAGCAGCTGGCGGTTCAGGCGGTCGATGTCGGCACCGGTCGCGAGCTGTGGCAGGTCGCGGTCCGCGACACCACCTATCGCGGTCCGCTCGCGCCCTGAGCCGTCTTGACGGTTAGCGGTCTTTTGCAGAGACCAGAAACGAGCCCCGGGTGATTCCGGGGCTCGTTTTGTTTTGGCCATGGCACGTTATGGAGCGTCCGGGACTGCTAGCATGACCGTCCCATGAGCATGGTCGATGCCTGGCGATCCAGGCTGCGGCGTTTGGCGGAGCAGGCCGCGGACTGGAGACGCAATGCCGAGCTGATTTTGGCGCGTCGGTTTGGCCTGGCGACACCACAGGATCGGCGTTTTTTCCTTTTGATTCCGGTGGTGGGTGTGCTGGCCGGGCTGCTCGGTGTCGCGGTCCACAAGCTGATCTATTGGGTTCGTGTGCTCATTTGGGGCAGCGCGGATCTCTTTGCTTCGGCCGCTGAGCGTCCACTCGAAGGTGTGGTGATCGCTACCTTGATCGGTGGCTTGGTGATCGGCGCGACCGTTTTCTTCAGCAAAGAAAAGGTGTCGGGATGGGGCATGGGGGTGCTGATCGAGTCGGTGATTCTTCGCCGCGGTCGCGTTCCGGCCCGTCCGGTTACCCTGCGTTCCTTCGCCGCTGTGGCGACGGTGGGTGCTGGCGGCTCGCTGGGGCGCGAGGGGCCGATGATTCGGCTCGGTGCGATGATCGCTTCGGAGCTCGGAGCGCGACTACGGCTCACCACGCATCAGGTCAAAGTTCTGGTGGGATGCGGCGCCGCGGCGGGTTTGGCCGCCGCCTACAACATTCCGGTCGGCGGCGCGGTCTTTGCGATGGAGATCATCCTCGGCAATTTCGCGCTCGAGATCTTCGGGCCGATCGTTGTCGCCTCGGTGATCGCGACGTTGATCGCCCGCAATCTGGAAGGCAATGTCCCGAGTTACGAAGCCGGTGATCTGGTGGTGGTCGGTGGCGGTTGGGATATCGCTGGTTTTGTCGGTCTCGGCTTGATCGGTGCGCTGGTCTCGTTGCTCTTTACGTTCGGGGTGCGTAGCGGCCACCTGGCATTTGGCAAGCTGCGGTTGCCGTTGTGGGCTCAGCCGATCATCGGCATGGTGTTGCTCGGCGCCTTTGCCTATTGGACCGATGTCAGGATCTTGGGAAGCGGTGCCGATCTGGTCAATCTCACGGTGTCGATGGACACCACCCTGACCCTCGGCACGCTCTTACTCTTGGCGATCGCAAAGGTGGTGGCGACCGCGCTGACTGCGGGGAGCGGTGGCTCGGGAGGTCTGTTTACGCCGTCGCTGACCGTCGGCGCGCTCACCGGCGCGGCGTACGGTTACGCCATCCACACCGCCTTTCCCACCGTCACCTCCGATTGGGGGGTGTACGCGGCGGTGGGGATGGCGGCGGTTGCCGCCGGAACGAGCCATGCGCCGATCACCGCGATCTTGGTCTTGGTCGAGCTCACCGGCAATTACAACCTGATCCTGCCGTTGATGACCGTATCGATCATCGCCAGTTTTGTCGCGCGGCTGGTCTATCCCTATTCGACCTATACCGAATCGCTCGAGCGCCGAGGTGTCGACATCAATTGGCGTCTCGAGGAAGCGGCGCTCAGCGGTCTCAAAGTCGGTGATCTGACCCGCGCCGACGAAGACGTGTTGCGACCCGCCGACGACTACCGAACCGTGGTGTCGCGATTCCTGGAGCATCATCGACAACGGCTCTTCGTGGTCGACGATCGAGATCGATTGATCGGTTCGATTTCGTTGCACGACATCAAACATGTTCTCGACGAGCCCGAGGTGTTGATCGCCGTCGTGGCGCACGATTTGATGACCGACGTGCCCTTGGTGCTCGGGCGTGACGATAGTCTGAGGCGTGCCGTCGACAGCTTTGCGCAAAGCGATTTCGAACGCATGCCGGTGGTCGATGAAGCCGGGGTCTACGGCGGGGTGTTGGCGAAGCGAGATCTTCTGGCGCTCTACTCGCAAGAAGTGCTCGGCCGGCCCGCGTTGCTGGCGACGTTCGTGCAAACCGAGGATCCCGATGCTGGCCGTGACTATGTCGAGCTGCCACCGGATTTCGGTGTTCGACTGGTGACCGTGCCACCGGTGCTCGTGGGTCGAACCTTGGCGGCGGCGCGTTTGCCCCAGACCATGGGCGTTACCATGTTGCAGCTCCGTCGCGCGGGGGCCGAAAGCAGCGCCGCCGAAACGAAAGCCGAGACGAGAATGATGCCCGATGGCGACACGGTTCTCGAGGCGGATGACAAATTGATTCTGTTGGGCCCGGTACGGAGTATCGATGCGATCGACGCGGGTGATCTGCGCTTCGGTACCGAAGGCCTGGCGATCAAACCCGCATCGGGCCCGATTCCGCGAATCTGACCAGCGAAGGGAGCCTCGCCATGTTCATCCGATTCCTGATCGCAACCGGGTCGATCGTGTCCGCGTGCGCGTGGATGTCGCTGCTATCGGCGTCGCCTGGATGGGCCATGTTTCCCGATGCCGCGACCGCGGTTGCATCGTACGAGCCTCTCGTCGAAGGGCGGTGGGGAAGCACGACTCCTTTGCCAACGGCCGTCACCTTCACGCACGACACGGCGACCTGGACACTCGAGCGAGGCACGGTCCGGCTCATGCAGCCACGTGGCGGCGTGGTCACGGGTGTGGTCTTCGAGGGTGAGGGCCGTTTTTCGATGACGATTCCCGATCCGATCGAGCGTCGACATTTGGCGCGAACCAGCGAACGTCCGGAGATGGATCGGATCGATCAGACCTTTGGTCGATTGGTTCTTCGCACGACGGTTCCAGGGCGTGTCGAACGTTGGCTCGATCTCGCCGCGCCGGACGGTCCGTTCAGCGACGACGACCTTGCGACCGACCGTCACGAGCATTGGCTGGTGCAGAGGATCGAAGACATCGATGCACGGGTGATCGCCGGGCTGTCGATGCGTGACGACGACTATCTCCGGATCGATGTCGAGACGGCGGACTTTTCCTGGCTGACCTACGAACACGATTCGTTCGACGGCGAGGAGATCACGCTCAGTCACTACGACCGGACGCATCGTTGGACTGAGGCTTGGATCCGGTTGGATCGACCCGAACAACGACTCGACAGCGGTCGACCGGGCTCGGAGACGATGCGAACGGTCGATCTCGAGCATGTCGACCTCAGCATCGATTTGACGCCGACTCACCCCGAGTGGAGCAAGGCCGGCCAAGCCAACATCACCGTTCGACGACCCGAGATCGAAGCCGAGATGGTCTTCACGCCACAGCTCGAGGGTCTACGTGCGCTCAGTCTCTTGCTCAGCTCGTCGGCCGAGGTCGATCGGGTCACCACAGCGGATGGCACCGAGCTGCCCTTTATTCGCGACCAGGTCGGCAAACGCAACGGTCGGATGTTCGCCGAGACTTGGGACGTGCGTTTACTCGTGCTCGCCGACACGCCTTGGATCGCGGGCGAAAGCACGAGTCTCACCGTGCACTATCGGATTCCGCTCACCAACTATGTCTCGGGGCGTCTGTGGTATCCGGGTGAGGTCGACGGATTCAACGATCCTCATACCGCTGTCTTCACCATGACGGGTCTCGAGAAACAAGAAGTACGCGCGATGGGGAACGCGGGCGAGCTCGTCGAGGGTGATGGGACATGGACGCGAACCTGGCGAATCGACCGGCCGGTGCGTATGGCCACCTTCGCGCTCTCCGAGCGACCGCGTGAGCAAACCGTCGAGCTTGACGGTGTTCCGGCGATCACCGCCTTCGCCAGTACCAACACCCGGAAGAACCAGCTTTACAACGTCGCTGTCGACATCGCCAACAGCATTTCCTTTTTCCAGCAGATCTTCGACCATCGTCTCGAAACCGACAACATCTTGGCCACCAGCATCACGGGAATTCATGGTCAGAGTTTCGAGGGATTTCTTCATCTCTCCGAGTTGAGTATGGAACGCACCAGTGAAGGGCCGACCGAGCGGTTTCGCGCTCATGAGACGGCGCATCAATGGTGGGGGCATGTCGTCGGGTGGAAGAGCTACCGCGATCAGTGGTTGAGTGAGGCCTTCGCCGAGTATTCGGCCATGCTCTTTCTCGAGGCCTCCATGCCCGAGGAGGAGTACTACCAAGAGATGGTCGATGTCTACAGTGGGATCGTCCGCGGCGAGATCGACGGCGCGAGTCGTTTTTCGCGTCTCTATGCCCTCGAGCGTAACGACAAAGAACGTCGTCGAATCGGACCGATCAGTCTCGGCTACCGGGCCGCGACCGGTGAGACGCCGAGCGGCTACGTCACCATGAGCTATGTCAAAGGCGCGGTCGTGCTCCACATGTTGCGTGGCACCCTACGCGGCCTGACGCAAAATGATGAGATGTTCTTTGCCGTCATTCGGACCTTTGTCGATCGCTACGCTGGCCGCGCCGCCTCGACGGCCGACTTCATCGCCGTGCTCGACGAGATCACCGGTCGGGAATGGAAGTGGTTCTTCAACCAATGGATCGATGGCACCGACATCCCGAGCTTTGAATGGTCGTGGCAACCCACCACGACGCCGGAAGGTCAACCGGCCATTGCCTTGACCGTACGGTTGAGCGATGTCGAAACGGGCTGGCGCATGCCCGTGCCGGTGGCGATCTACTTCGACAAGAAGAAGGAAGACGGTGGGCAGGTGATGGTCGTGCTCCAGCAAAGCGAAGAGACCTTCGTCCTGCCCGTACCGCGGGTGCCGAGATCGGTCGAATTCAATCCCGACAACGCGGTTTTGGCGTCGACCCGCGAGCGCTGAGAACAACCGTCAGTAGAGATCGGTAGCTAGCATTTCAGTCGCCATCGAACCAAGGATTGGCACGTGTGGCGAGCTTGATGAGAAGGTCGAGAAGTGTCATTGGAGACTCCTTTCCGTGGGTGGTCTCCCACGGAAAGAGATACGAAAGATCGATCACTTCTGTTTCTACGTTTGACCGATCTGTGCTGACGGCAGAGCGTGTGTCCCTGCCGTCGCGGGTTCAACTTTGGGGTGTCCGAGGCCGACCACTCGGAGAGTGGTGTTACTGCCCCTGACCCTTCGAGAAGCCCGGCTGGCCGTCGAAAAGGTAGAGGTGCTCGGTTTTGATCACTTCCCAGCCGTTTTCGTTCAGGCCACCGAGAACGGTGAGGACGTCGGTGAATTGGACCGGTGTGTCGTTCCCGGCGGTGAAGCGGCAACGCCAGTGGTCGGTGCGGAAGGTCTCGGGAATGGACCGTGGGTAGACCATGACACCGCGGTTGGTGATCATTTCGAGACGCAAGGGACCGTCCGGGGTGGCGGCTTCCAGGCCTTTACCGATTTCCTGAGGGTCGCGACCCGGCCCGTTCCAGTCGATGAAGATGTCGACACCGACGAGCTCTTTCTCGCGCGGTTCGGGAATCTCGGGGTCGGGAATGACGATACCCGTGCCCTGGTAGTGAACCGGTGGCAGGGTGCGCGGGCTGGAGCCGAGACGTTCGATCACGGCGTCGGCGAAGGCGGCGGTGCCGACATCGCGTTGACTCAAGCCTTCACGGTAGATGTCGGGGGTGTGGATCCCGTCTTCGAGAGTGCACAGCCAGGCGTTCTTGATCCTCTCGGCGATTTCGGCTTTGCCGATGTGGACGAGGAGCTGGACGGCGGCGTGGAGCAGTCCCGAGGGATTGGCGACCCCGCGACCGGCGATGTCGGGCGCCGAGCCGTGAATGGCTTCGAACATGGCGGCGTGCGGACCGATATTGGCCGAGCCCGCCAGACCGACCGAGCCGGCCACTTGGGCGGCGACGTCGGAGAGGATGTCGCCGTAGAGGTTCAGGGTCACCACGACGTCGAGGCCCTCGGGTTGGGCGGCGAGACGCGCGGTGCCGATGTCGATGATCTGATGCTCGGCCTCGATGTCGGGATATTCGGCCGCGATGGCGTCGAAGCGACGGTGGAAGAGCCCGTCGGTGAGCTTCATGATGTTGTCTTTGGTCATGCAGGTGACCTTGCGACGACCATAGGCCTGAGCGTAGGCGAAGGCGTAGCGAATGATCGCTTCACTACCGGGCCGGGTGATCAGCTTGAGAACCTGGGTGACCTCACGGGTCTGCTGGTGCTCGATGCCGGCGTAGAGATCTTCCTCGTTCTCGCGGATGATCACCAGGTTCATACCCGGATGGTTCGAGACCACGAACGGTGCGTACGATTTGCACGGCCGGACGTTGGCGAAGAGGCCGAGGCTCTTGCGCAAGGTCACGTTGACGCTTTTGTAACCGCCGCCTTGTGGCGTGGTGATCGGCGCCTTGAGCAGAACCTTGTTCTTGCGCAGGGTGTCCCACGCCGATTCGGGGACGCCCGAGGTGACGCCTTGTTTGTAAACGGCTTCGCCAAGCTCGATCCGGTCGTATTCGAGACCGGCGCCCGCGGCGTCGAGCACCCGGACGGTGGCGTCCATGATTTCGGGGCCGATACCGTCGCCGTAGGCGATCGTGATGCGAGGGGAGGTGTTGGTCATGTGTGCTCTCCGCGTATGGTGACCTCGTGAGCGGAGCTCTTCGAGGTTGTCGGTCGAAAAACGAAGCGCTCGGTGGACCGTTCGCAACCTCTATTCGAGGTGCGAATCGGGGCCGTTTGAGCTCGCTGTCGGCGAGAGCATAGCTCGGATTCGCTTCGGGTGTGTCGCCTAACGAAATCTCTGGTCTTCCGAGTTTGCCGTCCGTCCGGTCGGTTTTTCTTGCCTTCATGCGCCTAGTAGCATATTCTGCTCGACCCACAACCAACGCTTGGGCATCCCGCCCAGGAGTGCTCCCGCCCGCGCCTGGGTTCGTCGCTGAGCACCCAACGATCGACTGAAAGGGAATCGTGATGCGAACACCTCTCGTCCTACTTCTGGTGATCTCCCTCGCTACCGGGATCGCGTTCTTCGTTGCTGGTCCGTCCGCTGAAACGGAGAATCTCGACAAACGCGCATGGCTCGAAAGTCGTGTGCCGAATCAGGATGATGGGCCGAAGCCCGAATTCCCGGGTGAAGCCGCCGCGCACGAGGCGATGTTTCTCCAAACTCCCGACGATCGTGCTCCGGTCGAGTGGAATCTCGAAGCGCAGGAGGAGATCGTCCGGAGTTGGACCACCGAAGGTGCCTTGGACAAGCCGGCGCTCAACGTCATGAGCTACGGACCAGGCAACTTCGGAGGCCGTTTGCGTGGCTTGGTCGTGAAGCCGGACGATTCCGACACCATCGTGGTGGGAAGCGTTTCGGGTGGCTCCTGGAAGACCACCGACGGTGGCGCTACCTGGCGCGTGCTCGATGATTTCCTCGCCTCGTTGGCGGTGGGCAGCATGATCGTCGACCCCGACAACAACAACCGGATCTGGATCGGTACCGGTGAAGGCTATTTCAACGTCGACGCCGCCCAGGGGCTCGGCATCTTCCGTAGTGACGATTTCGGCGAGACCTGGACGCAGCTCGCCTCGACCATGAATAGCGATTTCTTCTACGTGAATCGCCTGGCGCGGATCCCGGGTACCGACACCCTGATCGCCGCGACGCGCACTGGTATCTGGCGTTCGACCAATCTCGGCACCTCCTGGACCGAGGTGAGTG
>JBCDBH010000102.1:0-16481 GCA_039184055.1 Acidobacteriota bacterium | reverse complement strand
GGCACGATCGCCGTCGCCGCCAGCGCCTGGCGATTCGGCCGTGACTTTCTCGCCTTCTTTCGTCGACCCACCGAGCTACACACCGAGACTCCTCGATGAGCCACGCACCGATGACCGCGTCACCCAAAGTCGCCTGTGTCGTTCTCAACTACAACGGTCGAGACATCACCCTCGAAGCGCTCGGCAGCCTTCGCGACATGACCTATCCGGCGTTCGACTTGATCCACGTCGACAACGGCTCGACCGACGACTCGACCGCCGCCATCCAAGCGGCATATCCCGAGGTGATCAACATAAGGGCCGAAGAGAACCACGGTCCAACCAGCGGGATCAATCTCGGTCTCGAGACCGGTCTACAAGGTGACTACGACTACGTTCTGCTGCTCAACAACGACATCGAAGTCGAGCCCGATTTCCTGACCGAGCTCGTTCGGGTCGCCGAGAGCGATCCGACGATCGGTTGCGTGGGCCCCAAGGCTCTCTACTATTGGGATCGCGAACGGATTTGGTCGGCGGGTGGCATCGTGCGATTCAAGCAGTCCGTCACCCGTGAACGAGGCATGAAGCAGATCGACCGCGGGCAATTCGACCACGATCGCGAGGTCGACTACGTCAACGGCTGCGCCATGCTCATGCGTCGTGACGTCCTCGCCGAAATCGGTCTCTTCGATCTGCTTTTCAACTTCGCGGTCGAAGACGCCGACTGGTGTATGCGGATGAAAAAGAAGGGCTACCGCTGCTGGTACGCCCACCGCGCGGTGCTCTACCACATGGTGTCGCACACCGCCGGCGCCTACCAGGCGCGTCGCACCTTCTACACCGGTCGAGCCAACAGCCTTTTCACACGTCGCTACGCAGGTCTCTGGGGCTGGTTCACCTTCGTGCTCTTCACTGCAATGGGCATCCCGGCGGCGTTTGTCCGCGAGCTGCCCAAGGGCAATCAGATGGCGGCGATCGCCAAGCTGCGTGGCATCGTCAAAGGACTCTCCGAACCGATGACGCCGCTGCCTCCGGCCTGGCCATCGTCTCAGGTGTCGTCGACTTTGACACCCAGCTCCTGAATGCGTCGGTAGATCGTCGAGCGACCGATCGCCAGGGCCTCGGCGGCGCGCGGGATGTTGCCGTCTTGACGCCGGATCTCGTCTTCGAGAATCGCCTGCTCGGCGGCTTCGAGTCGTTCACGAAGCGTCGGGCCACCCGTCTTGCCGGCGTGCTTCGCCTTGCGGATCTCGCCCTGGAGGTGACGGCTTTGCAGGAGCTGACCAGGCTCGAGAAAGAGCACCGCGCGGGCGATCTCTCTTTCGAGCTGACGAATGTTGCCGGGCCAGCCATACGCCTCGAGCACCTCGACGGCACGACGCGACAGACCGGTTGCCGAGAGACCACGCTCCTTGGCCTGAATGCTCAGGAAATAGGCCGCCAGGTTGGTGATGTCGGCACGTCGGCGACGCAAGGGCGGCAGCTCGACCCGCCAATCGGCGACGCGATGATAGAGGTCGGAACGGAAATCACCGGATGCCAGGAGGCGGTCGATCGGTCGATTGGTCGCCGCGATGATCCGGACATCGGCCGAGCGTGGCTCGCGACCACCGAGCCGGTAGACCTCGCGTTCTTGGAGAACGCGAAGAATCCGCGCCTGGGTTTCGGCCGCCATATCGCCGATTTCGTCGAGAAAAAGCGTCCCGCCATCGGCTTGCTCGAAGCATCCGGCCCGTGAGCGCACGCCGGTGGCGACACCTTCTTCGATCCCGAAGAGCTCCGACTCGAGCAGATCACGAGGCAGTGCCGCGCAGTTGAGCGCCACCAGCTTTTCACCGCGACGTTTCGACGCGCGATGCAGATAGCCCGCCAACACCTCTTTGCCCGTGCCCGACTCACCGGTGATCAGCACGCTGACGTCACCCAGGGCGATACGGGTCGCGTCTTCGTAGATCCTACGAACCTCGGGGACCACCGTGGCGGGCTCGGGAAGCGCGGGGTGCTCGGGAAGGGATCGTGGCTGTGGCGGCAGGCTGCGTCGCATGGCGAGATCGACGAAGCGGCTGGCGCTCTCGACCACCGAGCGGTAGGCGTGCGCCTGGATCGCGTGGGGAAATCGCACCTCGCAGCTGAGCGTCTCGCTGCGCACGTGTACCAGTTCACCGATGTCGAGCGGCTTCTCGGTATCCGCCACCGTGTCGGTGATCGCCCTGAACACCTGACCGGAGGCATCGCCAGCGCGATCGATCGACAGCACGACCGAAAGCACGGGCAGGGTTTCGAAGATCGACGCACCGACCCGTTGCGCCATGGTCACCGGTCCGAGCTCGGCATCGAGCGCGTCGATCCAGCTCGGCAACATGTCGGTGACCAGACGCTGGATCGATGCGGTCGAGATGGTGGTGGCGGTGCGGCCGACATCTTGCTCTTCGAGCAGTGGATCACCGAGTCGGATCGCGGCCTCGAGATCCGCGGCATCGATGGCTTCGATCCGTGCGCCTACCGGTCCAAAGCCGATGTCGTCACCGACGTCGATCCGCACCTGACCGCGAATCCGTCGTCCTCGATGAAAGGTCCCATTGCTCGAGTCGAGATCTTCGAGCGTGATGCCGTGGTCGTCGACGTGCAAGCGAGCGTGTGCACGGGACACCGCCGGGTGGCTGAGCCGGACGTCACAGCCTTCTCCGGATCCGATGGCGATGATGCTCGTAGTGAGCTCGAATTCGGATCTGCGCTCACGGTCGGAAACGATCAGGCGGAACGGCATGGTGAGTCGGGCCCTCGGGAAGAACGGTTCGAGAGCGGCAAGTCTACCGCTGGGTCGTCTCAGACGCGGGACCACGATCCCGGTCGTGGGTGTCAGTTGCCCCAATGACGACCGATCAGTCGAGATCGAACGACGGTGCGATGTCCAAAAAACCTCAGGGGAAATGGTGTTTCGTGAGTCCACTCAGCCCTGTGGAGCAACCTGGCCCTTGGCTTGCAGTGTGACATCTCGAAAGGAGTACGACATGACCGACATCAAGCTGATTGTGAAGAGATCGCTATTTCCTAGCCTGCTCGTCCTTATCGCGGTGGCGTGTGGCGCCGCCAGTGGGCCCACCGAAACGACGCTTCCAGACATGTCGACCGTAGCGGCCGAGGACGGCTGGGAGCGTTACGACGAGCCGAAGCGCTATGTCGTAGCCGATGTGGCGACGGTCAACCCGTCGCTCGGTAGCCCCGAAGCGGCGGTCGTCAAATACCTCGCCAGCAAAAGCCGGGGTGACGAGCTGTGGCGTGAGGCGATGGTGCCGGGATGGGAAGACAACGGTCGCCTGGTGCGTCAGCAAGCCCGAACCGCCACCTGGAAGGTGCTGAGCTTCGAGCTCCGGGCACGTAAACCCACCGGCAACGATCTGTGGGTCAAGACGCATGTCGAGCTCGAGATCGACGGTGATCGTGACGGTGGAGAAGACGAGTTCGAGCTCACGCAGGTCGACGGCGTCTGGCGAATCAGTCGACCACCCGTTTGACGATCTCATCCCGAAGCGTGGACAAGGTCGAGCGGAGTCGTTCGAAACGGGGATGGCCTGGATAGGCCCGTAGCGCAACATCGACGCTCGTCGAGCCGAGCTCGATTTCGCGTTGCGCGCGGGCTGGATCGACGGTTCGGTACGCCACGGCGAGACGATGGTGGTAGTCGGCGCGTAGACGCAGCGTTTCGTTGTGCATCGCGCTGAGCGCTTCGGCGGCTTCGAGGTGTCGTTTCGCGTCGGCGAACGTGGCCTGCCAGCTCGTGTTGCTCTCGACGGCCTCGGAGGCTTTGAACAAGAGCCACGCCGCCTGCTGGTTGTGAGCGTCGATGGACTCGATCTCGGCGCTCGGCAACAGGGTCTGTCGCAGCGACTCGAGCAAGGTGTCGAGACGCTCTCCCTGTTGCTCGCGCCACGAGGCCTCGGCGACCAGCATCGTCGCCAGGGAGGCGAGACAATCCGTGCTTTGCGGGTTGATCTCCAGACATGTGTCGATCGGTTCTCGGCCGTCCTCGGTGGATTCGCGAGGATCGACGCCGGCCGTCAATCGAACTTCGGCGGCGAGCGATTCGAGATAGGCGTGGTTGACGTAGCGGCCGAAATACTCCGGCGCCAGCTCCTCCGAGCGTCGACACTCGGCTCGACCGCGCGCCAGATCGTCGAAGCCGTCGCCACCGGTGATCGACTTGGCGTAGCCGGCACTCGCCCAGACGCCACACAGCTGAGCGTGGAGCACGTAGTCGAAGCTCGAGCCGGCTGCGATGCTGTGTTCGAGCGCGTCGGTGGCACGACGATAGAGCTCGCGATTGTCCCCGCCCGTCGCACCGATGGTTCGATTCCACGCCCAGATCCAATACGTCCGACCGAGACTCGACCAGCCGTAGGGATCGTCCGGAGCCAGCTCGAGACTCGACTCGAAAGCGTTCGATGCGTTCTCGAAGAGGCGATCGTCGAGCGCGCCGATCTTCAACTGGCGGTTGGCGAGCACGAAATAGCCGTCGCCACGCAGCTGCTGGGCTTCCACGCTTTGTGGCTCGATGGTGAGCGCCCGGTCGACCAACGAGAAGATCTCGTCGAGCGCCTGGGTGGGATCGTTACCTCGTTCGGCTTGCATATAGGCGGCGAGGTAGAGCGTCCGTCCGAGCCGTTCGAGCGCTTGATGACGACTGGCGTCGACTTCGAGAGCCCGTTCACAGTCGACACGCGCGGTGGCGGACGGACCGGTGGGATCGACGAGACGGTCGATGTCACCGGCGAGCAGGGTCGTTTCGGCCTCGATCCGGACGAGACTGCACAGGGTCAGATAGGTGTCCGGATCGCTCGGCGCCTTGGCGATGGCGTCACGGGCCGCCGAACGGGCTCGGTCGAGAGCCTCTTCGACCTCCGGCCAGCTGCCTCGGGCTTGGCCATCGAGCGCGCGATCGTGGAAGATCGTCGCCTGCAGCAGATCGGCCTCGAAGCGCCACGCCTCGCTGGCGGTGACATCGCGAGCGTAGTCGATGGCTCGGTCGAAATCGCCGGTGTGAAAGGCCACCAGCGCGTTGATCCAGGCGCCTTCAGCATCGTCGGTCGACGCCGACGTCAGGTAGCGTTCGATCTCGTCGCCGAGCTCGGAACGCGCTGTTTCGAGTGCTGCGGCGCGCGCGCGACGGGGCAGATCGGCGATCTCGGCGAGACGGTCGCTGTAGACGGCGGTGAGCGCGCGCGCGGTGGTCAACGCCAGCCCGTCGGCCTGCGAGCCGAGCTCGTGGGCGCGTTTGAGGTGGCTCAACGCTTCTTGGTGACGACCCGTCGCCAGCTTGGCGCGTCCTAAAGCGTACGCTCCCGCGTCGCCGGCGCGATCTCCGGCGCTTCGAACGATCGCCTCCAGTGCGTCGACCTCGTCGTCGAGCCGGGTCAGTGCAGGAGTGATGTCGTGGATCGGCAGCAGACGTTCGAAGCGGGCACGTGCTTCGATCTGCCCCGCGCGTTGCGCCAGCCGCTCGGTCAGCGCGGCACGTCGCTCGGTTTCGAGCTCGGCACGGATCGCCCAGCCACCCAGGAAGGCGAGTGTCAGCATGGCGACGGTGACGAACGCCGCCGTACGGGGATGACGCCGCACGACCCGCTGCGCGCGCGTGGTCCAGGTGATCGGTCGCGCGCGGGGCGTCTCGCCGGCGAGAAAGGCGCGTAGATCCTCGGCGAAGTCGTGGGCCGAGTCGTAGCGATGACGTGGCTCGGGCGCCAGCGCCCGGTCGACGATCGCCTCGAGCCGTCGCGACACCTGGGGAACGTGCTGCCGCAGTCTAGGAGGCGTGGGATCGAGCGCCTTGAGAAAGGCGTCGACTTTCGAATCGGCGGCGAACGGATTGTGATCGGCGATCAGCTCGAAAAGCAGGATGCCGAGCGTAAAGACGTCCGAACGACGGTCGATGTGCTTGTCACCCCGGGCCTGTTCCGGCGACAGATAGCCGGGCGTGCCGAGCACGTCGCCAGTAATCGTGGCGGCGGGAAGATCTTCGACTCGAACAATGCCGAAATCGAGCACAAAAGGATGCAGGCCACCGTCGGGCTCGGTTTCGACGAGAATATTGCTCGGCTTCAAATCGCGATGGATCAACCCGGCCTGGTGCGCCACCTGGACGGTGTCGGCGATCTCGGCGAGCAGTGCCAAGCGTTCTTCTAGGGGGCGATCCTGTACCGCTGCGTCGAGCGCCACCCCGTCGACGTAACGCATCGCGATGAACGGTCGGCCGTCCTCGCTCTCGCCGACCTCATAGATCTGGCAGATGTTGGGATGGTCCAGGCGCGCTTGGGCGCGCGCCTCGCGTTGCAGCCGCGCAACGGCTTCCGGGTCGTCGCGTGACAAGAGCTTGAGCGCCACGAAGCGTTCGTTGTCGGCATCCCAGGCTTTGTACACTTCGCCCGCGCCGCCGCGACCGAGCGGTACGGCTGTGGCGTAACGCATCAACGAATCATAGCAACGTCTCGATAATCGGAAGCGAGGCCTGGCGAGATTCCGTGCTATCGAGAGATTTTGCTCGGCGCCGATTCACCTGCTCGCGCGCCGACAGCGCGAACGCCAGGGGGTAGAGCTCTTCGAAATACCAGAGATTGGCGAAGTAAAAGCCGATCGGCGTCGCGTCTCGCCAGACACCACGATCCCAGGCCTGGCACAGCCAGGCCGCGCCTCGATCGATCGCCGTGTCGATCTCGGGACTGGCGGCAAGGCGGGCAAGAGCGTCGAGCGCGAGGGCGGTTTCTTCGATCGATGGATCGATTCCGGCAGCGCCGCCCCAGCCGCCCGACGACGACTGGCTGGAGAGGAGATAGCGGATGGCGGGTGTGGCCAGGTCGTGCGTGTCTCGATCCGCCAGCGCCGTCAGGACGCGCGCCGTGCCGTAGACGCGATTGCCCAGATCGTCGACGGCTTCGTTACCGAACCACAGCGGCATCCACGAACCGTCGTCTTCTTGGGTGCGGCGCAAATAGGTGCGCGCGCGCCGTTCGACCCGGTCGAGAGTCTGTCCGAGACGGCTGTCGACATGGTCCCGCCATGTCGAGATGGCGCGCAGAGCGTGAGCGGTGAGATCGGGCGAGCTGCGATCGAAAGGGAGCTTGCCCCAGCCACGGCAAAAGGTGGGGAAGCCGCCATCGCGGTTCTGCAGATCGGCGAGCCAGCGAAGACCGGCCGACGCGGCGCGTACCAGCTCGGTGTCGATCGGGCCGAGACGGTGCAGGGCGAGCAGCGCTCCAGGCGTATCGTCGGCATCGGGCACCCCACCCGGTAGATCGGTCCACGCCCAGCCCCCAGGGGCCGCGTCGGTAAAAGGATGACGGGTGGTGAACTGCTGACCGAGCAACCACGAGCGTAGCGATTCCCGTTCTGCGGCCTCGAGTTCTTCAACGTCGAGACCCTGGACGGTCAGGGTCGTGACCCAAGTCGCCAGATCGATGTCGATCGGCCACGCGCCATCGTCACGAACCGCACGTTGGAGAAAGTCGAGCGCCCGGTCGACCACCGGGTGATGCGCTTCACCGGCCCCGGCGAGTGACATGGTGACAAAGCCGGTGAGCGGGATCGCTTCGAGAAAGCCACCGCTCGACGGCTGAATACGGGCCAGCTTGTTCAAGGTCGGACGACGCGCCAGCTGACGCAGTGCACGGAACCACGGCCAGCGTGACGGGCGTCGACGGTGCTGTACCTGCCCGACCGCGATGAGCGCTGGAAGCGCGTAGCTCACCACCGGCAGGCCGACAAAACGAAACGTCGAGTGGGGGAGCGCGGCGAGCTCGAATGGCAAAGCGGGAGGCCCGGCCCACGCCTCGGTCTCGTCACCCAAGACGCCAGCCAGCGCGGCGAGGGTCAGGATCGGCACCGAGAAGGTCTTGTCGGCGCCGTAGAGCTCTTCGACGACCTGCTTGAGCGCGCTCGGATCGACGCTGCCGGCGCGGGCGCGAATCCAGCTTTCGGCATTGCGAAACGCCCGCTCGCCCGTCTCGTCGAGAACACGCCCCGATGACCGACCGGCATGGAGCGCCGCCCACGACAGCAAGGTGGTCGGTAGATTCGAGCATGATCGAACCGTGTCGCCCCAGCCGCCGTCGTCGTTGGCATGACGCGCCAGCCAGCTCAGACCCGCGTCGATCAGGGGACGCAGGCCCTCGGGAAGCTCACCACGCTCACGCTCGACAACGATCAGCGCGACACAGGCGACCGCCGTCGACAGCGCGCTCGACGACAAATGGCCACGCCAGTGCCCTCTTGCGTTGCGTCGCGCCAGGAGCTCGTCACGGATGTCGCTGTAGACGCGTCGGAGCGTGGTGGCGTCGACGCTCGGTGGCGAGACGCTCGGTATAGAGACGCTCGGTGGCGAGGTCAAGAACCGCCGTCCATGACCGCGAGATGACCGAGCGCCAAGAGGCCGTAGAAGGTGTACTCGGTATCGATCTCCTGCTCGGCCCAATTGCCATAGAAGCCACCCGTCGACGTCCACAGGGTGTCGACGAAGTCGAGCAGGGGCTCACGCAGATGGTCACAGCGTGCTTCGAGCACCGATAGAGCGTGGAGCGCGACCGCGGTCGACAGGAGGTCGGGCATCGGCGCGCCCTCGGCGGCGAGAAAGCCACCCATCCGATGATGTTGACGCTCGAGCCACGTCGCGGTGTTCGGGTGCGCCGTGCCGCCGAGCTGGCGTAGGGCGACCACCGCGGCGGCGGTGGTCGGCGTGGTGGCGACCCGGGTGTTGGCGTCGAGCGCGTACCCGCCGTGATCGAGCGCCATGGTGGTCAGGAAATCGACCGCGCGGGACGGCTGACCGATCGGCAACCCGAGATCCTGGTACGCACCGATTCCCACGAAGGTGCCGTACGACGTGCTCGCATCGTCATTCTCGGTCATCGCCCAGCCGCCATCGTCACGCCGCAGGTCGAGCAGCCGATCGACCAGCGGGTCCGGTGGCGGGGCATCGAGACCGAGCGCCGTCCACACCCGGGCCAGACAGCCGAGATGGACGAGGTCGAGCCCGGCGCCCGCGTCGAAGCTCTCGAAGAAAGCGAGCGTCGCGGCCCGGTCGGGCTGCCAGCCGGTCAGCTCACTGTCGTTGGTGTCGAGGATCGCGACGGCATCGAGACCGAAAACGGTGTAGTAGAGATCGCGCTGACCGTTGCGGTCACGAAAGCCACCCTCGACCGTCTGGGTGCTCAGATACCGTCTGACGTTGTCGGTCGCTTCACCCAGCAGCCGCGAGGCTAGCCTCGCGACCTGCAGCATTTCGAGCCTCGTGCTCACTGCACCATCCTTCGATTGTGAGCTCGTCGAAGATTTTGCCGAGCACGCGGCGCAACAAGCCTTTGACGTTGGCGTTGTCGAGCTCGCGGAGCGAACGGATCGCCTCGTCCTCGTAAGCGGTGAGCAGCTCCTGGGCTCGACTCTCGGCACCGAGCTCGACGATCCGCTGATGGATCGCCATGGGGTCTTCGGTGGCGTCGCCGGTCCACAGCGCGGCGATGTGCTTGCGATCGGCTCGCTTCGCCGCTTCGTGAGCGAGCGCCCACACCAGGGTCGGACGTCGTTCGGGCGCCTCACCGGCCTCACGCGTCTCATGCAGCTCACCGAGATCGTCACGGATCTGGTAGGCGATACCGAGCGCGTCGCTATAGGCGGTCAAGGTTTCATGCAGCGTGGCTGGCGCGCCGGCGCACGCCGCGCCGAGCCGCAGCGCGGTTTCGAAGGCCGGTGCGGTTTTGCGACGGAAGATCGCCACCACCTCGGTGGCGCGGATCGGCTTGGGCGCGTGGGCCCAGGCGAGATCGTCACCCTGACCCAAACATAGGGTGCGGTGTCCGGCCGCCGCCAAAGCGAGCATCTCGGCGCGGCGCTCGGCGTCGACCTCGACTTCGGCGAGCAGACGATAGCCTTCGCCCACCAGGTAGTCACCGACATTGAGTGCGATCGGTACGCCTTCACGCTCGTGTAGCGTGTCGGAACCGTCGCGCAACGCGTCACCGTCTTCGATGTCGTCGTGGATCAACGAGGCTTTGTGAAAGCACTCGACGGCGACCGCCACTGTCCGGATGGTGTCGACGATCTCGCAACTCGGATCGTCTTGCAGAGCCTGATGGAGCGCCACGGCGAGAAAGGGACGCCAGCGTTTGCCCGCCGCGGCGAGATAGGCACGGCCGAGTTGCTCGGTCGTGGTTTCCGCCGGTCCCATGATCTCGCTGAGAGTCTCGTCGTTGAACCAGCCATCGACCTGCTCACGCAAGGCGCCGAGGTCGAGACGTCTGGTTTGGTCGTCGCTGGTCAGGTGGACTGTTTCCCAGATCCAATCGAGATCGACATTGACGTCGACACAATCGTCTTGCAGCAGGGGAATCGCGATCCCGGGGACCGCCGCGGCTTCCATATAGCCGTATACGCGTTCGAGGACATTCAGACAGCTGACGCCGACGATCGCGTCGATCCGACCGGTCTCGATGATCGCCATGACGATCGGTGAGCCTTCGGCGACGAGCACGGCGTAGCCCATCTTCTCGGCTTCCACCTGAAGATCCTCGATCGAGCACAGGCCACACTTCTTGCACAGCAACCCGAGCTCGTCGAAGGGTGCCGGGCAGTGCTCCTCGACCCGCATGCACTTCGGCAGCAGGAGCAATCGCCGCTCGTACGGGATCGTCGCCAGCGTTTCGCGCCACAGCTCGTTGTTGATCAGCAGCGCGGTGACCTCGGTGTACACGGGATCGAGACCCTCGCGTCGACACAGCTCACCGGCGTGGACCTGGAGCTCGGCGAGAGGCAGCGGCGGCACCAGCTCGGTTTGTTCGGCGTATTGACGAGCCAGCGTACGCAGCCGCTCACGCTCGGCCGGGGTCGGAGGGATATTCGATTGCACCGGCCGCTCGGGGCGCGCCGGCATGACTCTCGGCAGGGGTACGATCGGCAATGGCGCCACGGTCAGTCTCCTTGCTCGCGTCGGGTGATGCGATCGGTGGCTTTCGCCTGGATCGCCTCGGCGGTCGGTAGCTGCTGCAAGACCTCGTCGGGGATGTCGAGGCTTTGTTGGAGTTTCTTGAGACAACGCTGACGCTCTTTGAGGGCGCGGTCCTCGTCTCGTTCCTTGGCGAAGCGTGATTGCGCGTGCGCGGTACGTTGACGCAGCAGGGCGTAGATATCGCCACCGAGAAGCGAGGAGATATCGGTTTTCATCTTCTCGCGCTCCAGATCCGCATCCTGCACGATGTCGCCGTTGATCGGTCCCGCCTTGTACTTCGGAAACAAGATGGCGACTTCCGGACACACCCGTGAGCACGCCGGGCACAGCGTTTTGCACCGCTCGGGGTGGGCGACATCGATCTTTTTCTCCTCGTCGACGTCATAGACGCCAAACAGACAGAAGCTCAGACACTGCATGCAATTGGTGCAGCGCTCATAGTCGATGACCGGAAACCACGGCGTCCAATGTCCGGACGCCCGAGCCTCCGAGACGTCGTTGATTTTGCCGAGCACGTCATCGGGGGCGAGACCCTCGATTCCGAGCTCGTGCACGCCGCCGTCGTCGTTGGCCGGGACCTCACCCGCGCCATCCGGTCGCAGGACCAAGAGCTTGGCTTCGTCGAGCGGCGCGACCGCGCCATCCCCGGCCGCGGTGACCGCGACGCCTCCCGAAAGCAGGGTGTCGAGGAGCGTGAAGCGATCACCAGGATTCTCGTCTTCATGCTCGAGCACGACCCGGAGTCGCTCGCCGTCGAGCGGGTTCTTCCCACCGGCCGAGACGCTCAGGCCTCCGGTATCAAGACTCATGGGCTCCCTCCTCATGGCTCTCGTCGGCTTGGCCGAGCAGCGTTTCGAGAATCGAATCGGGCGATTCGGCCCGCATGTTGTGAATGTGCACATCCTCTTCGGCGAGAGGGGTTTCGGCGGCGTGGAAAAGCCAGCGCACCGCGCGTGGATAGCAGGCGACGATGTCGACCGGCTCGCTACCTGCCGCCAAACGTTCGAGATCTTTGTCTTGGCGCGCCGCCAGCTCACAGAGGTCGGGCACCGCGTCGAAGGCCGCTCCCGAGCTCGCCAGACCGCTCAACACTTGTTTCTTGACCTCGTCGTCGATGACCCGCGAGAACGCACAATGGCAGTACAAAATGCGCCGATTTGACGTTGCCGGATCGGACATGACTGGCTCGGACAGTGCTGGTTCGGACCGTGCTGGCTCGGACAGTGCTGGTTCGGACATCAGATCGTGCTCCCCAGGTCCTGGTTGTGAGCGTCGATCCGGTGCGTCGGCACCGGCTGTCCGGGCTCGAAGCACTCGACGTGCTCGAGCGTCAGCTCATCGGTGCTCGCCACGATGGTCTCGAGCGTGGCGCGTAGGGTCGCCGGAGTGGCTTCGGCGCGTAGATTGACCACCAGCTGACCCTGGGTCAGCGGCGCGGCCAAACGCTCCGCGAGCTCGGGGACGAAGTCGCTGCCCACCAGATTGATCAAGGCGAGGTCGCCGGGCATGGTCTCGGCTTCATCGCCAGTCGGCGCGAGGGTCATCTTGAGATGAGCGACTTCGCTCCCGCTTTGATCGAGCGCGCGCTGTATCCGCAGCGCCACGTCTTCACTCCAGGCATTGCCGTCGATCTCGCGTCGGGCCTCGAAACGCAAGGTCGCGTTGAGCCAGCCGAGACGCGCTTCGCCTTCGCCATAAAGCGCGTAGTCGATTTCGAGCGCCGGATGACTTGGAATCGAGGTCGATTCGAGATGGTCGAACCAGGCGTCGAGACCGATCTCGTTGCGTGCCTGCACCGCGAAGATCGGCCGCCCCGGGAAGCGTGTTTCGAGCGCGTCGCGGAGCGCCACGAGCTGGGTGTCGTCCAAGAGATCGGTTTTGTTGATCACCAGCGCGTGCGCTTCTTCGAGCTGTTTCTCGTAGACGTAGGTGACCTTCGAGGACAGCTTGCGGGAGCTGTCCAAACCGAGCACTCGCGCGCAGCGCACCGGATCGACCAGCACCGAGAGAGGCGCGATTTCGAACGCATCACCGTAGAGCCGGCGCAGCGGATAGCTCACCGTGGCCACCAGATCGGTACACGAGCCGACCGGTTCGGCGATGAAGACATCCGGTCGCTCGCTCGCTTCGAGCCGATCGGCGGCGGTCTTCAGCGAATCGAAACGACAACAAAAACAGCCACCGGCGATCTCTTCGACACGAAAGCCCTGATGACGCAGAGTCTGCGTGTCGACCAGGCCACGACCTTGATCGTTGGTGATCAATCCCACCCGTAATCCACGATCGGTCAGTCGCCGGGCCAAACGGCCGACCGCGGTCGACTTGCCGGCTCCGAGAAAGCCGCCGATCATCACATAACGCGCCTGTCTCATGTTTTCCAAGGTTGATCCTCCATGGCATCGATGGTTTCGCCGAGCATGCGCAGATAGGACTCGACATCGACCGTGTCATCGTCCGGGTTGCCGCGCACGGCGTAGAGCCAGCCATCGCCGTACGGGTCTTTGCAGACGACCTCGGCGTCGGCCAGGGCGTTGGGGTTGGGGCCAGCGAGCTCGCCGCTGACGACACAAAAGAGATCGGTCACCGCTTTCATCCCTTCCGCCCAGCCGATCACGTCACCTGGACCGACCGTCTCGCCGGTTTTGGTTTCGATATCGAATTCGACGATCTCGCCGAGCATCCGCGTCGCGAAATGGGTGAGCCCGATACGCCAGAGTCCGGCGTCGTCCGGGTCTTCACAGAGCCAGAAATGCGCCGGGCTATAGCGATAGAGACGGGGAAAGCGCGCCACGAACCGACTGCGGCGGAAATGCACCATCTCCTTGGCCGACGTCACGGCTTCAGACTCCGCACACGGCTTCGAGCCGTGCCGTGGGTCGTTGGCGCGCCACCGTCGCGGCGCGGGTGATCGCGGTAACGGCTCGATCGATGTCCGCGGCCGTGGTGCCACGACCCAAGCCGAAGCGGAGCGCCGATTCGGCTCGTTCCGGTCCGCCCAGCAGGGTGAGCACATACGAGCTGTCACCGACCGACGACGTACACGCCGCGCCGCTCGAGATCGCCACGCCTTCGAGCGCGTCGAGCAGGTCCTGGGCCATCACGTCGGGTAGGGAGACGTTGAGATTGTGGGGGAGACGGTGTTCGAGCGAGCCGTTGACGATCAGGTCGGGAAACGCGGCGCGCATGCCGTCGAGCAGCCGATCACGAAGTCGGGCCAGACGAGGGTTGTCCGCGTCTCGTTGTTCGTTCACCAGCTCCGCGGCACGACCGAAGCCGACGATCGACGCGACGTCGAGCGTGCCGGCGCGTAGCCCTCGTTCGTGTCCACCACCGTGCTGGCGTGGCGCCAGACGGACCCGCGGCCGGCGACGTCGCGCGTAAAGCGCCCCGATTCCCTTTGGGCCGTAGGCTTTGTGTGCCGAGAGCGACATCAAATCGACGTCGAGTCGACAGTCACCGTGCGCCAACGCCTGGGCGGCGTCGGTGTGGATCAGGATGCCGCGATCGCGACACAGGGCGGCGATCTCGGCCACTGGCTGCACCACGCCGATCTCGTTGTTGGCCACCATCACCGACACCAACACGGTCTCGGGACGCAGCGCCGCTTCGATCCGTGCCGGATCGAGCCGTCCATCCGACTCCACCGGCACATAGCTGACCGTCACGCCTTTGGCTTCGAGCCGCGCGCACGGATCGAGAATCGCTTTGTGCTCGGTGGTCTGGGTGACGACGTGGATCGGGTCGTGTGGACGCTGTTGCCGACGGGCTTCGACGACCCCGAAGAGCGCCAGGTTGTTCGCTTCGGTCGCTCCCGAGGTGAAGACGATCTCTTCCGGTGTGACGCCGATTGCTGCGGCGACCGATGCGCGCGCCTGCTCGACGCGGTGCGCCGCGCGTCGTCCCCAGGCGTGCTGGGTGCTCGACGGATTGCCGAAGTCCTCGGTGAGACAAGGCAGCATCGCCTCGACGACACGCGGATCACACGGTGTGGTGGCGTGATGGTCGAGATAGACGTCGGCGGCGCTCGATGCGCTCACCCGATCGCTCCCATACCGAAGAAAACGTTCTTCTTGAGCAGTCGGTAGAACCAGAAATCCTCGGGGATCTCACGCCCGGGCAGGTGATGGCTATGACGGGGCGCGAGCGCGTCGAGCTCGTCGAAAGCGGTGCCGCGACCGCTGTAATCCCGCGCCCCGGCGTCACGAATGTAGTCGTGAAGCTCACGCGGGTGCTCGAGAATCACACAGCCCTTGGTGCGCTCTTTGACGAATTGCTGAAAGCCCCGCAGGAAACGGCTGTCGTTGAAGGTCGACCACAAATCCTCGCTACCCGCGTCGCCCGTCGCCTTTACGGTATCGGTCGCGAAGGAAAGCGCTGGGCAGATCTCCACCGAGCCCTGCGGGCCGATGTGAAACCCCAATCCGGTGGCCGCCGGGCAAAAAGCCTCGCCGTCGGCGGTCCAATAGGTGTCGATGATCAGGATCGGATGTTTGCGTCGTAGCTCGAGCAGACGTTTGCGCATCCACACCAGCTGATCTTCACTGACGCAATATTCGGTGTGGGGCTCCGGGCTCATCGGCCGGTAGACGTAATACCAGAGGTACATCGCGCCCTTGGCGACGAAGTGCTCGACGAAGTCGTCCGACATCACCTCGTGCATGTTGAGCCCGGTCGCGGTGGTCGCTACACCGTAGAAGAGCTTGGCGTCTTTGAGCTTGTCCATGCCCTCGTGGGCGGCTTTCCACACCCCCGCGCCACGGCGCAGATCGTTTTGCGACTCGAAGCCGTCGAGACTGATCAAGGGCGTCACGTTGCCGGCGCGGCGCAGGCGTTCGACATTGTCGTCGGTGAACAACATGCCGTTGGTGATGGTCTGGAAATAGCAATCCGAGTGACGCTCGAAGACGTCCCAGATGCCTTTCCACAGATACGGCTCGCCACCGAGCAGGGTGTAGTAGTGCGCGCGTCGTTTCTTGCCGCTTTCGATCATGCGATTGAGATCGTCCTGATCGAGAAAGTGCGCCGTACCTTCTTTCTCCACCCAGCAGCCGTGACAGCGCAAATTGCACGTGTTGGTGACCGCGATGAATAGGAAAGGCGGATAGAGCTCGCCACGTTTCAGTCGACGCTCGTACGCCCAAATGGCGAACGCGCCCTTGGCGCCGTAGAGATAGAGCATCTTGCTGAGCGCGCGTGGCGAAAGCTCGCTCAACACCCGCCAGCCCAAACGCGCCAGGACACCTTGCTCACGCCAAAACGAGCGGCGTGGCGGTTCGGGCGAAGAGGCTAGAGGAGAGTCGGATTCACCCCGAGAGCCGGATGCCTCCGGAACACTGGAGCGGACGATGGCGGGAGCGGTGACGGACTGTAGCGGCAACTCGCTGCTGGTCATTCGTGATGCGCACCTGTCTACAGAAGCGTGGAGCCCGCGACCGAGATCGGTCGGAGCGTGTCGACTCGAACGTCTCGATTTCCCGATACGGGATTTTGGTACCAGGGTTTCTGGCCAATGAGG
>JBCDBH010000101.1:0-16581 GCA_039184055.1 Acidobacteriota bacterium | reverse complement strand
CTCTTCACGAAACTGCGGCAAGCTGCGCTCGGCGGCCCGCCCCTCTTGGATCTTCTGTTTGAGCTCGGTGAGCTTCTTGTCCTGACCCTCAGTCTGCTTCTCGATCTTATTGATGAAGAAGTACTGAGCACCGAACACCAACGCCACGGCGACCACGACGGCAACACCGGCGGCAACTCCTGGTTTTCCTTCCAGTCCAGTTTCCATCGGTCACCTCGTCAGCGTGGAACCTCGGCGTCGATGCCGAGATCCTCGTTGTCTTCGCTCGCCTCGACCGGTTCGGGAGGCAGCGGGGTGAAATAAGCGAAGGTCATGTCGAAACGATACGGCTCACCGTCGCGCTTGCGCGCCACGTCTTTCGTAGTGGGCTCACGAAAGGTCTCGACATCGCCGAGATTCTCGATGAAGGTGGCGACCGCGTTGGTGTTGAGCGCCATCCCCTTGACCGAAACGGTCGAGGTGTTCATCTTCAAGGAATCGAGCCAGAGCAGGTCGGGAAGGGCTCGCGAGACTTCGTCCATGACCAGGACCGGGCCACGCTGATTGCGTTTCAGATCCTGGATGACGTCGATCTTGGTCTGGAGCTCGACCTTCTTGGCCTTGAACTCCTCGACCTCGTCGAGAATCGACTGCAGCTCGGCCACTTCTCGATTGGCCTGCGCGACCTGTTCCTGCACATCCTTGAGCTTGGAGTTGGCGACGTACCACAAGCCACCGGCGGCAAGCAGTCCGACGATCAAACCAGCCGCGAGGATCAACACGCTCGGGTCTTGATCACCGAGTGACAGCTTGGCTTTCGATTTCCTGGCGACGACCGGTCGCCGCCCCTCGGACAGGAGATTGATACGAATCATGGCTCAGTCTCCCAGGCGTCGCATGGCGAGGCCTACCGACACCGCAAGCATCGGCGCAATGCCTTCCAGCCATTCGCGATTGAAGTCACTGTCTTTGTACTGCACGTCCCGCAACGGGTTGAGCATCTCGACCGGAATGCCGAAACGCTCGCGCAACACTTCCTGGAGGTTGGGCGTCAAAGCACAACCTCCGGACAACACTAGCTCGTCTGGCGCGCCCTCAGAAGAGGTCGCGGCAAAGAAATCGAAGGTTTTCTGGATCTCGCTGGCCATTTCGCCCGAGACCGTATCGAGGACCCGTCGCGCGTCGTTGGCGGTATAGCTGCCGACCGTCTGGCCGCGCTTGAGAGATTCCGCTTCGTCGAAAGACAGGTTGAACTCGCGCTGCAACGCTTCGGTGAATTGATTGCCACCGAACGAAATATCGCGCCAGAACACACTCTGACCACGCGCCAGGACATTGATGTTGGTGACGCCGGCACCCATGTTGACCAGGGCGACGACTTTGAGCGGATCGAGCTGATAGTTGAGCTCGTAGGCGTTTTGAATCGCGAAACTATCGACATCGACGATCACCGGCGATTTGCCGGTTTGCGAGATGACCGACACGTAGTCGTTCACCTTCTCGCGTTTGACCGCCACCAGAAGCACTTCCATGGTCTCGCGTCCGGGCTCGTCCTCGGACAAGGTGACGTAGTCGAGACGCACATCGTTGATGTCGAAAGGAATGTGCTGCTCGGCTTCCCATTGGATCGATTCCGCGAGCTCGTCGGGCTCCATGATCGGCAACTCGATCTTCTTGATGATCACCGAATGTCCGGATACCGACGTCGCGAATTGCTGATTCTTCACCCCGGCCTGGTTGACCAGTTTCTGAATCGCTTCGACGACGAGAGACGAATCCATGATCGAGCCATCGACGATCGCTTCGGGAGAAAGCGGCTCGACACCGATCCGCTGGAGGTTGAACTGCCCTTTGCGCTCACGCAGCTCGACCAGCTTGACGGTCGCACTGCCGATGTCCAGGCCAACGATGCCTTTGGAGCGAGATAGGAAAGCCACGTTGCTTCGAACCTCCAGAAAAGCTGCTTTCTCGAACCGAATGAGGACGTCACGAAGACTTTCGGACACCCTCGGAACGAAGAGTGCTCGGCCAGTCGACCGATGCCGAACACATGTATGCATTCCTGCGCATGCACAATTCGTTGTGAAAGCGTAACTCGCTGCCCTGACGCTGTCAAGATGCAAATGCGCGCTTCGCTATACGCCCGCATGCGGCGTAAAACCTGGCATTTCTCGATTTCGTCCAAGCGGTCACCGACTCGATCCAGGAGAGATCAGGATCGCGTACCGCCCCCCCGCTCGCGTTCGCCCCGGCGACTGACCTCGAGCACGCCGGCGACGCGAAGGATCGCACTGCGCAATCTTTCTAGCTGTTTGCGGTCTTTCACCTCGACGACGACGTCGATCAGACCACGCCCCGTTTCCACGGCTTCGGCTTCGAAGCTCTTGATATTGCTTTCCTTGGCGATCGCATCGGTGAGCCGCGCCAGCATCCCCGGGCGGTCCTCGGTCTCGATCGTAAACGTGACCGGATAGACGGAACCGCTGCGGCGCTGCCATTCGACATCGATCACCCGATCGGGATCGACCATCAATCCCTTTAGATTCGGACAGTTCGTGGCGTGTACCGAGACACCACGACCACGGGTGACATAACCCACCAGATCGTCACCGGGCACCGGATTGCAACATTTCGCCAGGTAGACCATCAAATCGTCGTGACCACGCACCTGAACGGGCCCCGAGCTCGACGGAAAAAGACGGTCGACGGCGCGCCGCAAGGCACCTGGGCGCAATGTCGACATCGACGAATCGTCGCCTTCCTCACCGGTGTCGAGAACCCGCGCCAGCACCTGGATCGCATCGGCTTTGCCGTGACCGATACGCTGATAAAGCTCCTCGACCCGGCTCAACCCTTCGTCCGCCAAGACCTGCTTCATCCGGTCACAGGCCGCTACCCTTTTGAGGCTGACGTCGTTGCGCTTCGCCTCGCGCTCGAGCAGGCGACGACCGATCTCTTCGGCTTCTTTCTTACGCTCGGCATTGAGCCACTGGCGGATCTTGCTGCGCGCCCGCGAGGTGTTGACGATCTTGAGCCAGTCCCGGCTCGGCCAGCGGTTGGGATTGGTGAGGATCTCGACGATGTCACCGTTCTGAAGCGCGGTCTTGAGCGGCACCATTCGACCGTTGACCCGCGCTCCCGAACAGTGATGGCCGATATCGGTGTGGATGCGGTACGCGAAGTCGAGGGGCGTGGCGCCACGCGGAAACGAATAGACCTGCCCCTTGGGACTGAAGATATAGACCTCCTCGGGATAGAGGTCGATCTTCAGCTGGGTCATGAACTCGCGCGGGTCTTTGGTCTCCGTCTGCCATTCGAGCAGCTGACGCAGCCATTTGAACCCGGGATCGCCGCCGTTGCCACGGTTCTCCTTGTAGCTCCAATGCGCCGCGATGCCTTCCTCGGCCACCAGATCCATTTCACGGGTGCGTATTTGCACCTCGAACGGCTGCCCGCTCTCCCCCAGAACCGTCGTATGCAACGACTGGTAGAGATTGGGCTTGGGCATGGCGATGTAGTCTTTGAACCGGCCCGGGATCGGGCGCCACGTTTGGTGCACGATGCCGAATGCGGCGTAAGTGTCTTTGAGATCCTCGGTAATGACCCGAAACGCCAGGTAGTCGTAAAGCTCCGAGATCTCGATACCCTGCCGGCGTAGCTTGCGAAAAATCGAGTAGTAACGCTTCACCCGATAGCTGATATTGGCGTCGACCGACCCGTCACGCAACGCACTTTCCAAGCGATTGCGAATCTGATGGATCTGGCCTTTGCCACCTCGCATTTTCTCTTTGATCTTCGCGCTCAGCTCGGCGAATTGACGCGGATAGAGGTAATAGAACGATAGATCTTCGAGGTCGCCCTGGACTTTCGACATCCCGAGTCGATGGGCGATCGGCGCGTAAATCTCCAGGGTCTCGCCAGCGATCCGACGCCGCGACTCGGGCGTCATGTGCTCGAGCGTCAGCATGTTGTGGAGCCGATCGGCGAGCTTGACCGTGATCACACGGATATCCCGCGCCGAGGCGAGAATCATCTTGCGAAAGGTCTCGGCCTGAGCGTCGTCACGACGCACGTATTCCTGCTTGCCGATTTTGGTGACGCCGTCGACCAACGAGGTGATTTCGGTCCCGAAACGCTCCTCGAGCCCCTCACGGCTGATCAAGGTGTCTTCGAGCACATCGTGGAGCAACCCCACCGCGACCGACACCTCGTCGAATTTGAGATCGGCGAGGATGTACGCCACGTAGGTGGGGTGCATCACATACGGCTCACCGCTTTTGCGTCGTTGGTCACGATGCTGATCGGCGGTAAACGCGTACACGCTTTCGAGAAACGTACGGTCATAGGGCCGATCGTGAGCGTCGAGCCGCGCCACGATCTGCTCGAAGCCGATGTTCTTCTCCGGTCGTACCGGAGGGGGAGGCTGTTTGCGCTGTACCGTTTCCATCGCTGATCCGACCCGCCGGCAAAGATCAGCCGGCCGGGAGGCCGGAGTATACAGCCGGCCACCCGCTCGTTCGGCATGGCGGGACAGAGGAAGAAGCTACGGACTCTCGCTCTCGGCCCCGCCCTCCTCGACCATCTGGATCTGCTCGATCTCGCCGAAGAGGTCGACGACGAACTCCTCCAGCCGGACTTTGGTGTCTTCCGCCGCCGGATAGGTGTACGTCATGACGAGGCCTCGGTCACCGAGAGGATGGAGCGCGAAGAGACGAATCTCCTCGAGCCGCGACCCGTCGTCGGCGTCGTACTGGCCACGCGAATAGTAGGCGCTGCCAAGGGGCCCGCGGAGCTCGTTCTGGCCACCATACGCGCCACCCGGCCGAGCCGACAGCTCGGTCTCGTGATCGCGCACCTGTTGCACGAGGTTGATGCGATCAGGCTCGGTGACCGCGACGGCGATCTCGCCGTCGCGCTCGTCCGTGGGCGCGAGACGCAGGTCGGCGCCTTCGTTGGCGACCACGCGGAACGACGACGGCAACGCGGCGATCGCGATCCCGAGCGCCGGCGCCTCGACCCGCTCGGGAGCGGGCGGTGGTGGTGGCGGCTCCGGCTGCGCACAGGCGACGACCCCGGCAATCAACAACACCGACAACAGAACTCGCGCCATTACGAAGCCTCCTTGAGCTCGCGAATCACACCCTGAACCGCCTTCTTGGCGTCGGCAAAGAGCATCATCGTATTCGTGTTCTCTACAGCTCGTTCTTGATGCCGGCGAAGCCCGGCGACAAGCTGCGTTTGATCATCAACACGCTGCCCGCTTCCCACACCTTGAGCACCGGCATACCCCAGATCGGACTGTTGCGATCTTTCTCGGCGGCCGGATTGACCACGTCGTTGGCGCCGACGATGATCACCACGTCGGTGTTCTTGAACTCGGGATTGATCTCGTCCATCTCGACGAGCTGCTCGTACGGCACATCGGCCTCGGCGAGCAGAACGTTCATATGACCGGGCATCCGGCCCGCCACCGGGTGGATGGCGTAGGTGACCTCGGCGCCGTTTTTCTCGAGCATTTCACCGAGCTCACGCACGACATGCTGGGCCTGCGCCACCGCCAATCCGTAGCCGGGAACGAAGATCACCGACTCGGCCGCTTCGAGCACCATCGCCGCTTCTTCCGGCCCGCCCGAACGCACCGTGCCGTAATCGCGCGCCGCGCCCTTGTCGGCCGCCGACGGCTCGGCGCCAAAACCACCGAAGAGCACGTTGGCGAGGGTGCGATTCATCGCCACGCACATGATCTGCGTCAGGATCAAACCCGAGGCTCCGACCAACGCGCCACTGATCACCAGGACGTTGTTCTGCAACACGAAACCGGTGGCCGCCGCGGCGATCCCCGAATACGAGTTGAGCAACGAGATGACCACTGGCATATCGGCGCCACCGATCGGGATGACCAGCATCACACCGAGGATCAGCGCCGCCGCGGTGACGGCGAGAATCACCGTCGCCAGCCCCGTCTCTTGAGTGAGCGAGAACACCGCCCAGATGCCGACGGTCAGACTGCCCCCGACCAAGAGCACGTTGATCACGTGACGACCGGGGAGCAGAATCGGCTCACCCTTCATCTTGCCGGCGAGCTTGAGATACGCCACCACCGAGCCCGACAGGGTCAGGGTGCCGATCAGGATCGACAGGATCGTGGTGACACCGGAGGCGGTGCCCAAGGCGTCGACCGTGGTCCCGGTGGACTGCTCCACCACCTCACGCCAGATCACCGATAGGGCCACCAACGCCGACGCAGCGCCACCCGAGCCGTTGAACAAAGCGACCATCTCGGGCATCGAGGTCATCTCGACCCGCACGGCGGCGATCGCGCCGATCAAGCCACCGACGACCAGACCGACGAGAATCCAAGTCCAATGAATGGTGCCTATTTCGAGCAAGGTGCCGATCACCGCGATGAGCATCGCCAACGCGGCGGTCAGATTGCCCCGCCGCGCCGAACGGACCCGGGTCAGCCCCTTGAGACCGAAAATGAACAGGACGGCGGACAGCAGGTAGAGAACCGGAACCAGAACGCCGCCGATGAAATCGCCGCCGATCATTTCTCACCCTTCTTTTTCTTGCTCCCGAACATGCCGAGCATGCGATCGGTGACCAAGAATCCACCCACCACGTTGATGGTCGCGGTGATGATGGCGAAGACACCGAGAATGGTGGCGAGGGTCGCCTGTTCGCTATTGGAGGCGATCAGCGCACCGACGATGGTGATACCCGAGATCGCGTTGGCTCCCGACATCAGAGGCGTGTGGAGCGTCGGTGGAATCTTGGTGATGATCTCGAAGCCAACGAAAATCGCCAGCACGAACACGTACAAACCGATCAGCAATGGGCCCATGGTGACCTCGGTCACGGCGTGCCTCCTTCGAGCTGTTCGCGGGTGCGCGCGTGCCGCACCTCGCCGTCGTGAGTCAGCAACGCACCATCCACCACCTCGTCTTCGAGGTCGATCGTGATGCCCTCTTCACCCACCAGGGGCTGGATCAACGCCCAGATATTGCGCGCGTAGAGTTGACTGCCGTCGACCGGCATCGAAGCGGGCACATTGGCCGGGCCGAGAATGGTCACGCCACCGTGATCGACGTCTTCGCCGGGGCGGGACAGCTCGCAATTACCACCCTGCTCGACCGCCAGATCGACGATCACCGAGCCGGTCTTCATGCCTTCGACCATCTCTCGGGTCACCAGCACCGGCGCCTTCTTGCCCGGCACCAAGGCCGTGCACACGACGACATCCGCGTTGCTGACGTGCCCGGTGACGATCGCCCGCTGTTCCGCGAGGTACGCCTCGGACATCTGACGCGCGTAACCGCCTTCGCCTTCGCCCTTCTCGTCGACCTGGGGCAATGGAATGAACTTGGCGCCGAGCGATTCGATCTGCTCTTTGACCACTTCGCGAATATCGGACACTTCGACCACGGCGCCGAGCCGCTTGGCGGTCGCGATGGCCTGCAAGCCGGCGACACCGGCACCCATCACCACGACGCGCGCCGGTTTGATGGTGCCGGCGGCGGTCATCAGCAGCGGAAAGTACTTGGGCAGCCGTACCGCGGCGAGCAGCACCGCCTTGTAGCCGGCGATCGACGCCTGAGACGACAAGGCGTCCATGCTCTGCGCACGGGTGATGCGGGGAACGAGCTCCATCGCCAGCGCGCTCAGCTTGCGATCACGCAACGCCGCGACGACGTCGAGATTCTGATGCGGCGCCAAGAGCGCGATCAGCACAGACGCTTCTTTCATCCGCGCCACGTCGTCGACCGCCGGAGCAGTCACCCGCAGCACCATGTCGGCGTCGGCCGAATCCGCGCCGATCTCGGCGCCGGCATCGACAAAGGCTTGATCCGAAATGAACGATGCCGCGCCAGCGTCGGGTTCGACACGAACCGACAACCCGGCGGCGATCATCTTCTTGACGGTCTCCGGGGTCGCGGCGACCCGCGTTTCACCCGCCCGTGTCTCCTTGGGAACAAATACCTGGACCATCGACACCTCCGGCGGCGCACGATGACCGACAGCCAACGTGTCGCTTGGATTTGAAAGACGATACATCTCGATCCTATCGGCGGCGCCCGGACCGTGACAAGACGGTCATCTGGCGGGTTCAGCCGAGAATCGACGTTGTATCTCATGACGGCAGGTAGGCCGGTACCTCGATGTCTTCCTAACGTGTCCTTCCAGAACCCGGGCGTACCGGGTCGAGGCGCCGCCCGCCACCGTCGTACGTTCAACCTCCCCGGCCGTTCCCCCGGCCGGCTTTTTTCCTTTTCGCGCCCCGGTTCGCCGGGGCATTTTTCCTTCCCCACCGACGAACGCGACGCCCGACCCTAGGACGCGACCCGCTGCAAAGACTCACCGTCCCAAACGATCTCCAGATCATCGGTGCGGACGCGTGACCACTGGAAACCGTCGAGCAATCGACGCGGTTCGATCGCATCCGGTCGCTCGAGCAGCCCGGCATAGCAAGCCAGCACCCCGCAGAGCTCGACGGGACGATAGCGCTCACGCAGCTCGGGCACGCCGACCGACTTGCCACTCTTCGACAACTTGCCACGATGGTCTTCGAGCAACAGGAAGTGGTGACGGTACGTCGGCTCGGGAAGACCGAGCAGGGTGGCGATCCGGTGCTGGGTCGCCGTCGAGCTGGCCAGATCTCGCCCGCGCACCACGCGGGTCACGTCAGCCGCCGCGTCGTCCACCACCACCGCGAGGTTGTAGGCCACCGCGCCATCGCGACGCCGAACGATCGGATCGCCGTGGACGTGCCACGGATCGAGCGACAGATCGAGCCCGCTCTCGTCAGGAATCGTCTCGACACCGGGTTCGAGACGAAGACGAATCACCGCGTCGTGCGTGCGCTCACGCCAATCGATCGGCAACGGCCGTTCCCGACAGGTTCCCGGATAGCGATAGCCACCACCCGGAATGGTCCGCCCGTGTTCGCGGATCTGTCGACGCGAGCAGGTACAAAAATAAAGATGACCGTCGGCGGCGAGGGTGTCGAGCGCTTGGCGATGACGGGCCGCGGCCGTGCTCTGCCAGATGAGATCGTCCCAATCGAGACCGAACCAGGTGAGCTGCTCGATCATCTCCCGACCCCGTTGCGGCGTCGTCCGTTCGGGATCGAGATCTTCGAGACGCAAAAGAAAACGCGCGCCGCGATGGCGCGCGTCGAGCCAGGCGAGCAATGCGGCGAGCAGCGTGCCTGGATGGGCGGGTCCCGAAGTCGTGGGAGCGAACCGACCGACCTCCACCGGACTCAGAGTAGACGGCGACGGATGGTCTTACGCGGTTTGAGCTCGATATAAGGCTCGACCCCCGGCGCGGTCTTGCGTGGCAGCGAAAATCCCAACACCGCCTCGATATCGCGGATGGTGATCTTGTCCTGCCAGGTACCGATCGACGACACGATGCCGGCCGCCGAGCCACGCGCGGTCCGTCCAGCGCGGTGAATATAGTCCTCGACGATGTCGGGGAAGCCGAAATTCACCACGTGCTCGAGACGCGGAATGTCGATGCCACGCGCCGCGACGTCGGTCGCCACCAGCACACGGTGCGCACCCTCGCGGAAGCCACGCAGAGCTTTCACCCGCTGACCCTGACTCCGATCGGAGTGGATGCGGGTGACCTCGAGATCATTTTGCTCGAGCTGTCGAGACAGCCACTCGGCGTCGACCTTGCGTCGCGTGAACACCAGCGTCGTACCCGGCACCTCGCTCAGGAGCGCCAAGAGGCAGTCGAGCTTGCGCTCTTCGCGCACCAGATAGAGACGATGCTCGATGCCACGCGCGGCGCGACCGGCGGGCAGAAAATCGTGCCGGGTCGGTTGACGCATGAATTGACCCGCCAACCGCTCGATCGGCGGCGGCATGGTGGCCGAGAACATCATCGTCTGCCGCTCACTGGGTAGCTGTTCGAGAATCGACTGGATCTGCGGCAGAAAACCGAGGTCGAGCATGTGATCGGCTTCGTCGAGCACCAGCATCTCGATCTCACCGAGATCGGCGGTCCCCCGCTCGAGATGGTCGAGCATCCGCCCGGGGGTCGCCACCAGAATGTCCGGCAGCCCGCGCAGATGCTTCATCTGCGGACCGATCTTCACCCCGCCGATGATGCAAGCGGTATCGAGCGCGTGACCGTGCCCGACGGTGTCGAGAAACGCCTTGGTTTGCATGGCGATCTCACGTGTCGGGCAGAGGATCAGCCCGCGGACGCCACGCCCGTGAGTCAAACGCTCGGCCATCGGCAGCACGAAGGCCGCGGTCTTGCCCGAGCCCGTTTCAGCCAGGCCGATGACATCGCTCCCCGCCAGCGCGTCGGGAATCACCGCGCGCTGAATCGGTGTCGGATGAGCGAAACCGACTTCGGTGATCCGGTCGAGAATCAGCTTGCTCAAACCGAGAGCATCGAACGAGTCGTCGGTGGTCTCCACGTCGTGTTGTGGAATCGCGCCGGTGAACAAGCCTTCGGCCCGAGGATCCTCGTCCTCGTCGCTGTCGATGACAGGCGGCTCGCGGTCCTCGATGGCAGGTGGCGCGACGCGCTCGACCGGCGCCGCGACGTCGTCGCGAGGCGTCTCCTCGTCGCGATCGCCCTCGTCCTTCGCGATCCTCTCCTCGGTGCGTTCCGACTCGACGCTGCGCGGCCGTCGGCGCCGACGTCGACGCCGTTTCGGCGGCGTTTCGGCGCCGTCACCCTCGTCACGGTCAGGCTCACGACCCGCGGGACGCTCCATCGTCTCGGTCCGTCTCGTCTCGGCCCGTGCTTCTCGCTCGGGACGCTCGGTCTCGACGTCACGCTCGCGCCGCGGTCGCTCGTCTTCCGACGGTGCCGCGCTGCGCTCCGGCTTGCGGCGCCGACGACGCTCCGGACCCTTCGGACGAGCCTCCGACTCCTCACTCTTGCGCGCTTCACCAGCCTCACCATCATCCTCGCGGCGACGGCGACGACGCTCCGGACCCTTCGGACGAGCCTCCGACTCCTCGCTCTTGCGCGCTTCACCAGCCTCACCATCGTCCTCGCGACGACGGCGACGACGCTTCCGCCGCTTGGGCTCGCCCTCCGCTTTCTTCTTCGGACGCTTGGGCGCCGGTAGCGGCTCGGCGTCGAAGCGGTGCCCCGCTTCCTCGAGCGCGACGATCGCCTGTTCGAGGTTCTTGTCTCGAACCAGGATGTAATCGGTATCGAATGTCGACACCGCGAACATGCTCACTTTGTGCTCGGCGAGCGGCGTGGCGATCGCCGCCAACACCCCCACCAACGAGAAATCGAGCGGTCCGAGCACACGCAGCGCACGCCACCCGCGCTCGGCGCGAACGTGATCCGGAATCACATCCTGATCACAAACGACCGAGAGCTCCTGGCCGCTGCGCGACACGCTGGTGAATGTACTTTCGAACGCCCACATGGGTGGCGGCGCATCCGGTCGCAACCGGCAAATGCCGAAGCGGCCCGGCAAGACCTCGAGCGCCAAGCCGGCACGGCGTGACGCGATGCGTGGTCGCGAGGTCGAGGATGGGTCAGCGGACGAAGAAAGAGCGTGAGTGGGATCGGTCATGGAAGAAATAGCATGCTCCAGAGGCGGCCGCGCGCTGTCCGCGCGAGCCTCAAAACGTGAAACGGATCACGGCTCCGGCCGTGATCGCATCGGTCGACGCGTCGTCGAGCTCGGAAAAAGCGTCGGCCCGGTAGTTCAGATTGACATCGATACGCACGCCGGCGATGAGCTCCAGGTCGTAGCCGATGCGGCCGACGTAAAACGGATCCGAGGTGTCGCTCTCGAAGTCTTCGGCGATGGTGATACCGATACCCGCGCCGGCATAGAGACCCGAGCCACCTATGAATACCCAGCCGATCGGCGCGAACGAGGTCTCGGTCGAACCACCGAAACCATCGGGATAGATCTCGAGATCGATCCCGAAGCTGATCAGCCCACCCGGGACGAATTGATACGAGATGATCCCCGCCAGGCCGTCCTGATCGATGTCGTCGAAGCCGTCGTCAGCCAAGTCGTCGATGGCGCGATAGTAGTGCAACCCGACACCCAAGCGCTGCTCGGCGCTGGCCGGTGCCGCGGCCACTGCCGTCATCACGACGAGCAAGGACACGAGAGCGAGCCCACGTACGACCGAGCCGAGAGGTGCGGTGCTGTGACGTTCGGCACTGTGACGTTCAGCACTGTGATGTTCGGCACTGCGAACCATGCATGGAGCTCCTTTGAAATCGCCCGCGATCCACCGATCAATCAATTGGCCGCAGCCTACAGGGGTGGCACGAACGGTGCAAGCACCGCCGGATCGCGCCTCCACGCCTCCCCAACCGACAAGATACTAAGAATCAGTTAAGATACGACCAACGAAGCCGATCACGTGTACACGCTCTACACGGCCCAAACCGAGGAGGCGACATGAAAGTCATCGCCCGCAATGATCCATGCCCGTGCGGCAGTGGCATCAAGTACAAGAAATGCTGTTTGCACACCGGTTTCGACCGCAACAAAAAGCTGCGTGTCGCCTTGATCCTCACTGCGGTGGTGGCCGTGATCGCGATTGCCCTGGCCATGCTCGTCGACCGTACGACCGCTGGCGTCGTCGCGGGTATCGGTGCCCTGGGAATCGGTGCGTATCTGGTGCTCAGCAACGCGCCACCGCCCAAAGCCGGTAGCGGCGATCCCGGAGCGATCAACTTCGGCCGCTAGAACACCGCCGCCGATAGAACACTGCTAAGTTGAGGGGCATGAGTCAAATTGTGACCTGCCCCTCGTGTGGCGCCAAGAACCGACTCGCCGTCGGCGGCGCCGGTGTTCCCCAATGTGGCAAATGCCACGACCGCCTGCCGTGGATCGTCGATGCGGGCGACGCCGATTTCGCCACCGCGATCGATGCACCGACCGCGGTCTTGGTGGATCTTTGGGCGCCCTGGTGTGGGCCATGTCGAGCCGTGGCCCCGGTGCTCGAAGAGCTGGCCCGCGACTATGCCGGCAAGCTCAAAATCGTCAAGGTCAACGTCGACCACAATCCACAGATCGCCGCCAGCCATCGCGCCCAGAGCATCCCGATGCTGGTGATCTATCGGTCGGGGAAGATCGTCGACACGGTGATCGGCGCGCAGCCACGACCCGCGATCGAAGCACGCCTCCGCGCCCACCTGTAACGCGACCGCACCTGGACGGGTACGTTCGGCTAGCCGTTCGTACCCGTGGGACGTGGCGGCAACGGCGGTTCGGGAACGGTCGGCTGCGTGGTGGTCGAGTCCGGCCCGAGGTCGATGTCCAAGCACACCGACACCGACCCGTTGAGGGTCACCAGCGTCTCGCACGTCAAACCCGGGGCGCACTGCGAAGCGGCGCTGCACTGGCCCTGACCCTCCGAACACGGCCCGCAAAGAGCGCAATACTGGCTGGAAAAGATCGGCACCGGACAGCCGGTATCACCACCGCCACCGTCGCCGTTGCCGTCATTGCCGCCACCGTCGTCGCCGCCACCACCGTCATCGTCATCACCACCGCCATCATCGCCGCTGCCATCATCGTCACCCGTCCCGTCGTCACCGGCCGGTAGATCGAAGGGGTAGGTCGGGGCGACACAGACGTCGACTTCACCATAGCCAAAATCGGGGCCGAGTCCCGTGGCGCAGACCAGATCGCCGCGACATTCGTCGTCACTGTCGCAATCGCCCTCACCCGGCCCACAGGGAATACAGGTGAAGTTGCCACAGCGATTGACGTGTCCGGGTGGCAGCCCACATTCGACTGGCGATCCAGGATCGATGCAAACGTCGACCGTCGGCGCCAAGCCAAAATCCGCCCCGGCGTCGGCGACACAGCTGAGACCGGTGGCGCAGTCGCCATCGTCGATACACCCACCCTCGCCGTGCTTGCACGGCCCGAAGAGACGGCAGAAGCGCTTGCGACCGGCCTGGACCTCGTACGCGGCGGCGGTGGCGAGCGGAAAGATCTCCTCGGCGTAGAGGTCGTAGCCTTCGGCGCTCGGATGTAGTGGATCGACGTAGATCCGATTGAGCAGGCCAGGCACATCGCTCAGCGCGACGTCGAGATCCTTGTACAACCACCCTTCACGCCGCGCCACCCCGGCGAGCATCTCGTTGAGATCGGTGAGCGCCAAGCGTAGCGAGGGCTCACGACGCATCGGCGGTGGACCGAGCAGAATCACCTCGAATCCCGCCGCCTCGGCACGCTGCCCCACCTGGCGCAGATTGAAGACGATCGACTCGTTGCTGAAACGCTGCACGATGTCGTTGGTGCCCAGCATCAGGATGAACACCTGGGCATTGCGGTTCAACGATGGGGTGACCACGGAAAGGGCCTGGGACGTGGTGAGACCACACACGCCGTCGTTGATCATCACCGTGGCCCACGGCTGGCCGTCGAAAAGCTCGGCGACACGAGACGGAAAGCCGGCTCGGGTCGGATTGCGCTGGCAATCGACACCCTCCTCACCAAAACCAAAGGTGAGGCTGTCGCCAAACGCGATATAGCGGACCGGCTGCGCCGAAGCCGGTGCCACCACCGACAGCAAACACGCGACAACGCCGAGGGCGATCAGGATCGTTCGAAGTCTGCACTGCATGTTGGGAATTCCTCTCCACACCGAATGGTGGTGAGCGTTGAGCCGACGAGGATGAGTCTGTAAAGGGTGATCGACCGAAAAGCGTATCGGCCGGTGCAAATCGTCGGATGGTTTAGGCTACCACGACATCGACGAGACGTTTGGTGAGACATGCGGGCTACGACCGGCGCGGCCGTTTCCGACGACGCAGCTCGACCAGCCATGCCCCGCGCCCCCCTAGCTCTCGGGGTGCATCCGAATAGCTTTCGATCATCGACGCCCCGGGGCCCCGCAGCCAGCGCTCGATCGCCTGCCGCAGCACCGCGACACCACCTTTCGAGCGTTGGCCTTTGCCGGTGATGATCAACACATAACGAACCCGCTGCCCGAGCGCCGCGGCGATGAACGCCGCCAAACGGACCAGCGCCTCGTCCACCGTGTAGCCGTGCAGGTCGAGACGCTCCTCGACCTCGAGCCGCCGATCACGACGCTTCACCTTGCGTGGACGATGTCCCTCGTGGGGGGTCGGTTCAGCCGCGTCGCGGTCTTTGTCGACCACCGTACCGGTCTCGAAGGCCTCGAGAAAAAGCGCTCGTTCCGCCGCATCGATCTCGCGGGCCACGGCGCACCGACGCTCAAGTGATCACCAACACCGAGCAAGGTGCGGCGAGCAAAAGGTGACGCGAAAGATGAGGCTCCTGGGTCCGATACAGACTCTCCAAACCGTGACTGCCAGTCACCACCAAATCGACACCGAGCCTCTCGATGGCGGCCAGCACCTGCTCCCCCGCCGACCCGCTCGACAGCTCGACACGAACCTCGACCCCTTCGGTGTCGTGCTCGGCGACCAGTCGTTCCAGCCACGCCCGCGCCCGCTGGACCACACGATCTTGGAGCTCGGCCGCGCGCGCCTCACCGTCGGCTTCCCGCAAACGCTTGAAATACCAAGTAGTCACGGCGTGATAGACGACGACCTCGGCGCCGTAGCGACGACCACATGCCAAGGCGCGCGACAGCGCCTTGGCGGCTTGTTGCGAATCGTCGACCGGCACGAGGATCACCGCGGGCGGGCCCGAAGGCGGCTCGCGGACCATCAGCACCGGGCGATGACAGCTCGCCACCAGACGTCCAGCGGTCGATCCGAGCACCCCGACCCGCCGACCGACATGTCTCCCGGTGACCACCAGGTCGGCTTCGGCCTCACGCGCCAACAAAGCGATTTCGTCACCGGGATGCCCCGCCAGCACTTCGACCCGCGCCCGCGACAGGGGTCCGTCGGCGAGCACCGGTTCGAGCCGCTCGGCCACCCGGGCCCGCAGCGTCGCCACGAGCTCGTCGCGTGACGGTAAGACGTCCCAGAGAACGCTCGACGGCCGCGGAACCTCGAGACAATGCACCAAGGTCAGACGAGCCTCCGGTGCCAGCTGGGTCGCTATCCATGTCGCGGCGGCGATCGACGCTGGCCGCAAATCGATCGCGACGAGCACTTCTCCCCATGTCAGATCATGGGACACCGAGACCTCACTCGTGTTGTGGCTGCTGTCGTCCATGATCAAAGCGTATCGGGAAGGCGCCACTCCCGACAACTGAAGTCTCCTTTAGGACACAGAAGGAAATCTTTCCATGGAACAACAAAAGCCTTCGTTGACGAGATTGCGTTGTGGCACAATACCGCGATTTCATTCCATATCTCCGTAGGAGGAATCGATGGCGAAGCAGACGGCGGTCGATAAAGAGCTCGAGCGGTTCATGGAACGAACCCGATTACGCAATCCAAACGAGGCCGAGTTCATTCAAGCGGTCGAAGAAGTAGCCGAGTCCGTGGTGCCATACATCCTGGATCATCAGGAGTATCGCGAGGCGCGGATCTTGGAACGGATGACCGAACCGGATCGCATCATCATTTTTCGTGTGACGTGGGAAGAAGACAGCGGTCGGATCCGGGTCAACCGAGGCTGGCGCGTGCAATTCAACAATGCGATCGGCCCCTACAAAGGCGGCCTGCGTTTTTCGAATCAAGTATCGCTTTCGG
>JBCDBH010000100.1:0-16587 GCA_039184055.1 Acidobacteriota bacterium | reverse complement strand
GGCTCGGTCACGCCACCGACGCGTCGAGTCAAACGCGGGTCGTCGGCCAGAACCGTGCCGCTACCCACCAGGATCGCATCGTGCTCGTTGCGTTCCCGCAACGCCCATCGGCGTCCTTCCGGCGACGAGATCCACTGACTCTCACCACTCGCCGTGGCGATCTTGCCATCCAAGCTCATCGCCCATTTGATCGTCACCCCGGGGCGCCGGTGGATGTTGGAGACCAAGAAACGCCAGTTGAGCGCGACCGCTTCTTCGACCAGAAACCCGTCCACCACCTCGACCCCGGCGGCGCGTAATCGGTCGAAGCCACGACCTTCCACCCTCGGGTTCGGGTCGCCGTGACACGCCACCAGACGCCGAATGCCCGCGGCCATCACAGCCTCGGTACACGGCGGTGTCCGACCATAGTGGTTGCACGGTTCGAGATTGACGTAGAGCGTCGCGCCACGCGCGCGGTCACCGGCAGCCGCCAACGCAGCCGCTTCGGCGTGGGGCGCACCGAGATAGCGATGCCAGCCTTCACTGATCACTTCGCCATCGCGCACCACGACCGCGCCGACCAACGGATTCGGAGACGTTCGGCCACGACCGCGCGCCGCCAAAGTCAGGGTTCGTCGCAGCCAACGAAGATCGGCGGCGGTTGCCTCACCACCGGTGGATGTCGAACGCTGATCGGTCCCCGAGGTCACCGGAACAAGGCCGACGCAAACGCGCGCGGCTGGAACTCGACCAGATCCTCGGCGGCTTCGCCGACGCCCAAAAACAACACCGGCAACCGCAGGTCACGCGCCACCGCGACCGCCATGCCACCCTTCGCCGTGCCGTCGATCTTGGTCAAGATCACCCCGTCGGCCTGGACCGCCTTGTTGAATTCGCGCGCTTGGGCGATCGCGTTTTGACCCGTGGTGGCATCGAGCACCAAAAGCGTACGGCGACGCCAGCCAGCGGCCTCACGATCGATCACCCGGCCGATCTTCTCGAGCTCTTTCATCAGATTGACTTTGACGTGGAGACGACCCGCGGTGTCGACAATCAGATGATCGGCGCCACGCGCACGGGCCGCCTGGAGAGCGTCGAACACCACGGCGGCTGGATCACCACCCGCGTTCTGACGCACGACGTCGATTCCCAGACGTTCGCCCCACAGACTGATCTGCTCGATCGCGGCGGCGCGAAACGTGTCACCCGCGGCAAAGATCACCTTGCTGCCGTTCTGTTGGTACCAACGACCGAGCTTGGCGATCGAAGTAGTCTTGCCGACCCCATTGACCCCGACGATCAAATGCACCGTCGGTGAGCCGTCGAGCGGCTCGGGTTGAGGTGCATCGAGAAGCATCAGAGACACTTCGTCGGCCAAGCGATCACGCAACGCGAGCAGGTCGGTCTGCCCGGGGCGGACATCACTACGAATGCTCTCGATCAGCTCGAGCGTCGTCTCGACACCGAGATCGGCACCCAGCAGCGACTCCTCGAGCACCTCGAGGGTCTCCTCGTTGACCACCGTGCGACCTTCCATGGCCGCGTCGAGACGCTCGAGCATCTCGGTGTGGGTCATGAAGAGGCCGCGTTTCAGCTTGCCCCACAGGCCTTTTTTCTGGTTTTCCTCGACTGCCAAATCCGGCTCGGGCGTCAGCTCGAGCGGGCCATCTTCGTCTTCGAAATCTTCCATGAATCGCCTCACAAAGCGGCCTACGGCTCGATCGCCGTGGCGCGCAAACGGCGACCAGGCGCCGTGTCATTCTTCGTCGAAAATCTCGCGGGCAATCTCGCGTCGCGCGCGTTCCAGGCTGTAGCGCGCTTGCGCCACCAGGCCGGGACATGCCTGCACCAGGACGAGATAATAACCGTCGGGCAGGGGTGTGGCGAAGAAGTGGATATTCTCTTTCTCGATATGCAGCGCTTCGGGTTCGCCGAGGTCGGAGCGTTCGAGAACACCGTGGAGCTGGCGCAAGTAAATACCGACGTACGCGCCCACGACTTTCATCTCGTACGGCGTGTACTGAGAGCACGCGAGATCGACGACTTCTCCGCTGTCGTCGAGAAAAAGCACCGCAATGGCATCGCGGGCATCGGCGAGCAAGTTGGCGAGCGTGTATTGAAACGACATCGGCGCTACCTCCGCTCCGAGGCTACCTTATGTCCACCCGAGTTACCAAGTTCTTGTGCATTCCCACCCGCTCGTAGGGAGCTAGTAGGTGACCAACGACTCGACGCGATGCCCGCCCAGCTGATCACGCCCGGGTAGAAAGGTGAGCTCGATGACAAAGCCCATCGCGGTGATCTCGGCGCCGGTCGCTTGCACCAGCTGCGCGGTCGCGGCGGCGGTCCCCCCGGTGGCGATCAAATCATCGACGATCAGCACCCGTTCCCCCGGCCGCAAGGCATCGTTGTGGATTTCGATCTGGTCGGTACCGTACTCGAGCGCGTACGACTGCTTGAGCGTCGTCGAAGGTAGCTTGCCGGGTTTTCGAACCGGTACGAAGCCAGCATCGAGACGATGCGCCAGGTGCGGCCCGAAGAGAAACCCACGCGACTCGATCCCAACGACCTTATCGACCTCGAGATCAGCGAAGAGATCGCCGAATCGATCGAGCACCAACCGCAAGCCACGCGCGTCTTGGAGCAAGGTGGTGATGTCGTAGAAAAGGATGCCCGGCTTGGGAAAATCCGGCACCTCGCGAATATAGCGTTTGATGTCGTCCACTGTGTCCTCCTCCGTCGATCGTCGTCAACGACGAACGTCGAATCCCTCGCCTGGCGTCATCGCTTCGGCGGCCGAGCGTTGCACGCCGCTCACCTGAGCCGCCGGCGGTCCGCTTTCGAGCAAGGTTGCGAACCGCTCGAGCGCTTCCGCATCACCACTCGCCGTCACCACCACCGAGCCATCGGCTTCGTTGCGCACCCAGCCATCGAGTCGCAAAGCGCGCGCCTTGAGCACGGTGAAGTGGCGGAAACCGACTCCTTGGACCACGCCACGCACGACGAAGCGCACCGTTTGCCGCGCACCCTCAGGCACGTGCGCCCTCGCCATCGCCGGATGCATCGTCGTCAGCGCTCATGTCTTCCGGAGTGACGCGATCTTCACCCGCGCGGCGAAAGCCACGCGCGAGAATCCAATAGCCCGCCACCAGGAGAATCACGAAGGCGATCGTCAACGGTCCGAGATATTGATCGATGAACTCCTTGATCGGCTCACCGAAGAAGTAGATCAAGAGCGCAACCGCCAAGAACCGCAACCCGCGACCGATGATCGACGCGATGATGAAGATCTTGATGTTGATCGCGAACGCACCGCCCGAGACGGTGAAAAGCTTGTACGGAATCGGCGTCAACCCGGCGATGCCCGTGGCCCAGGCGTTGTAGCGATCGAATAGCGACTCGACCACCGCGACTTTGTCGTGATTGAAGAAGCGCATGAGCAAGGGCCGACCACCGTAAGAGCCGAGCGCGTAGCCGAATAGGCCACCGAGCACCGAGCCCGCCGTGCACAGAAGCGCAAAGTAGAGCGATTGCTCGGGTTGGCCGAGACACAGCGCGATCAGCAGCACATCGGGTGGAATCGGAAAGAAGCTCGATTCCGCGAAGGCCAGCGCGAACAGGGCGAAATCGCCGTACGGCGTGGCGGCGAATCCCTCGACCCACAGAAGAAGGTCGTGCAGAAGAGTATGGAGTTTGTCGAGCATGGACTGGGTTGAGCTCCTCGCGATCGATTCAACGGCCACTGGTCTTGGCTGACCAACCGTGCCGACCGATCAATGGCACGAAGGTCACAGCCTCGCCGACGTGACGACCAACCGCGCCTTGTTCATTCTTGATGTATGTCACGAGGCGTTGCTCGTGGCGCTCCCCTTCCGGTACCACCAACCGCCCGGGTGTAGCGAGTTGATCGAGCAAGGGTTTGGGTACGCTCGGCGCGGCGGCGGTGATCATGACACGGTCGAAAGGCGCGACGTCACTCCACCCCACCGTGCCGTCGAAAATCTGAATCTTGACGTTGGTCAAGCCGAGGCTCCGGATCCGTTCGATCGCCTTGCGAGCCAACGCGCCGATGCGCTCGAGCGAGTACACCCGCCGCGCCAGCTGGGCCAGCACCGCGCATTGATACCCCGATCCCGTGCCGATTTCGAGCACCGAGTGCTCACTGTCGACGCCGAGCAACTCGGTCATACGCGCCACCACCCATGGCTGGGAGATGGTCTGTTCCGCTCCGATCGGCAAGGCGTAGTCTTCGTACGCCTGCTGCTTGAATTGCTCACTCGGAATGAACAGGTGACGCGGCACGGCGCGCAGCGCATCGAGCACACGACGATCACGGATACCGCGACGCTCCAGGGTTCGGATCAACTTGTCGCGCGCCCAGCGGTGATGCTCGCCGTCGGTGCGCCGCGTGGTCACGACCCGGCGTCCTCCGGCTCGTCGGTGATGCCCGACTCGTCGAGGGTCAAACCGGAATCGGCGAGCAGGTCACGCATCGGGGCGAATCGCTCGAGACCGCCATAGTCGGTCAGATCGAGGTGAAGCGGCGTGATCGAAATCCACCCGTCCGCCACCGCACGCTGATCGGTACCCTCTTCTTCTTCCCAATTCGGCGTGCCGCCGATCCAATAGTAGGAACGCCCGCGCGGATCGACCTTCTCGACCACGCTTTGGAGATAGTGACGCTGTCCGAGACGCGCGAAGCGCACGCCGTTGGGCGACACGGCGGGAAAATTCACGTTGAGAAGCAGGTCCGACGGCAGGCGACCCTTGTCACCGGCCTGGCTGTCGAGCAAAGCGCGAAGCAATTCACGCGCCCTCGCCGCCGACGCCGGAAACGAAAAATCCGGCGCGATCTCTTGGCTGAACGCGATCGCCGGCAAACCGTTGTTGCTCGCCTCGAAGGTCGCGCTCACCGTTCCCGAATAGGTGACGTCGTTGCCGAGGTTCACCCCGAAGTTGATTCCCGACAGCACCAGATCAGGTGGCTGCTCCTTGAGCAGACCTTGGATCGCGAGGTTGACGCAATCCGTGGGCGTTCCGTCCACCGCGTACCAATGCTCACGCACCTGGCGAATCCGTAGTGGGCGGTGCAGCGTCAGCGAATGGCCGCTGGCGCTCTGCTCACGGTCGGGCGCCACCACCACGACCTCACCGAGCTCACTCACCGCCTCGGCGAGCGCGGTGATGCCCTCGGAGAAAATACCGTCGTCATTGGTGACCAGAATACGCAAGCTTCGACCTCCGCTCAGTTGGCGTCGCCGACATAGCGTCCGATGATCGGCGCCAGACGTTCGCGAACTTCGACCGACATGTGCTCCGGCTGCGTGACGATCGCGGTCGCCAGCGCGTCACGCGCCGGACAGGTGCGCTCGAGCCCGGACAAACGACGAATCGCCGCACGCACGATGTCCTGCCCGGTCGAAGCGTTCTTCCGCAGGATCTGGAGCAGCTGAGTCACCGAAACATCTTCTTCACTCTCGTGCCAGCAGTCGTAGTCGGTGACCATCGCCAACGTCGCGTAGGAAATCTCCGCCTCGCGCGCCAGACGCGCCTCGGTGAGATTGGTCATGCCGATCACGTCGACACCCCACGACCGATACAGGTTCGACTCCGCCCGGGTCGAAAACTGGGGGCCTTCCATACACAGGTAGGTGCCACCGACATGAGTCGTCGCGCCGACTTCCGTCGCAGCGGCGGCGAGCACGTCGGCGAGCTGAGCCGAAATCGGATCCGCCAGAGACACATGAGCGGCGATGCCGTCACCAAAGAAAGTGTCGGGCCGGTGACGCGTACGATCGATGAATTGATCGGGCACCACGACGTGGAGCGGTTCGTAGGCTTCCTTCATCGAGCCCACCGCGCTCACCGAGATCAACCATTCGACACCGAGCGTCTTGAAAGCAAAGACATTGGCGCGATAGTTGATCTCCGACGGCAAGAGCCGGTGGCCCGTGTCATGACGCGCTAAGAACACCACGCGTTCGCCATCGAGCTCGCCGATCACGAAAGGCCCGCTGGGTGCTCCGAACGGGGTATCGAGGATTCGTTCCTCGACCACGTCGAGACCCGACATGGCGTACAAACCACTCCCACCCACGACACCGATGCGCATATCACTCGTCATGTAACGCTCCAGGATCCGTCAGCCGATCGCCCGACGCACCGACAAGGCGGTCTCGAGCGCGCGCCGCCCCTGGGTGCCATCGACGTACTTGACGTCTTCGCCACGACAGGCGGCGAGAAAGGCCTCGAGCTCGGCGCGTAGTGGCTCGCAGCGCCCGACCTTCAGGTCCTCGGGCATGATCAAACGTTGCTCACCCTCGTTGCGCAAGCCGAAGCCCTTGATCTCCTGCTTGCGATAGTCGAGGGAGAAATAGCGATTCTCCAAGAACACCCGCAGCTTGCGCACGCTCTCCGCCGACACGCGTGAGGCGGTCAGATTGGCGACCAGTCCCGACTCGAGCTCGATCCGCGCGTTGGCGATATCGACACGTGACGACAGAACCTCGATACCCGTGCCGCGAATCTCACGGATCGGGCTCGGGTCATACGCGTGGATGATCTGCAGATCGTGAATCATCAGATCCAAGATCACATCGACATCGAGGCTGCGTGGCGAGAACGGCGACAGTCGCTGAACCTCGACGAAACGAGGCTTGGCATCGACGCCGAGCAGAGCTTGCACCGCGGGGTTGTAGAACTCGACGTGACCGACCCCGAGCGCCTTGCCGGGCTGCTTCGCGGCCATCAGCTGATCGGCCTCTTCGAGACTCGACGCCATCGGTTTTTCGACCATCAGATGCAGGCCGCGCGCCAAGAGCTTGGTACCGATCTGAGCGTGCGCGTAGGTCGGTACGGCGAGCACCACCGCCTCGACTTCGGAGGCGAGCTCGTCGATCGAGCCGAAGCTGGTCGTACCGTGCTCACGCGCGAGCTGCGCCGCGACCTCGGGTCGCAGATCGTAGATGCCGATCAGATCCGCCTCGGGCAAGGCGGCGAGGATCCGCACATGGTGACGGCCGAGAGCGCCGGTACCGATGACACCACAACGAAGCTTCTTGGTCACGCTGCCCCCCGATGCCCAGCTCGTCCGGGCAGACTGGTAATGACGCCACGTTGCGAGCCCTGGATGAACTCGACGAGAAAATCGATTTCGGGTCGCCCGCCTTCCTCGGCGACGATCCGTTCGACCGCCGTGGATCGGGCGAGCTTGCTCCGCACCAAAAGACGATAGGCGCGTTCGATCGCCTTGATGGCGTCACTTTCGAAGCCACGACGCTCGAGACCGATCCGGTTGACGCCGTAACACGCCGGCTTGACACCGACCGTCTTGACGAACGGCAGGCTGTCGCGAATCAACACCGAGTAGCCGCCGATATAAGCGTGACGACCGACCCGACAAAACTGTTGGACCGAGGTGAAGGCACTGATCACCGCGTGATCTTGCACCTCGACGTGACCGGCCAGCGTGGCGTTGTTGGCGAATACGGTGTGATCGCCAACCGTGCAATCGTGCGCGACGTGGGTGTTGACCATGAAGAGGTTGTGGCTGCCGATCCGGGTGACGCCGCGATCTTGCGTGGTCCCTCGGTGGATCGTGCACCCTTCACGGAATTGATTGCCGTCACCGACTTCGAGCCGCGTCTCTTCACCCTGAAACTTGAGATCTTGCGGTTCGAAACCGATCATGGCGTGCGGAAAGATCCGATTGTCCCGCCCCATGGTCGTGGGGCCTTGGACCTGCGCGCCACTCATGACGTGCGTGCCGGCACCGAGGCTCACCCCGGGACCGACCACGGCCAGGGCGTCGACCCGAACACCGGGTTCGAGAACCGCGTCGTCAGCGACGACAGCGCTTGGATGGATCATGATCTCCATGGTGCTTTCGACGTGTGGTTGAGAGCGACGAATGGTCGAGAGCGACGAGCGCTCAGCGATCGACCATCGACGATTTGAGCGTCGCTTCGGCGACCACGTTGCCGTCGACCAGCGCGCGCGCGTCGAGCTTCGCGGAGTTGAGCCGATGCCAAATCAACTCGACCTCGTAACGCAATTGATCGCCCGGCACGACGGGCGCGCGGAAACGGGCACGCTCGATGCCGCTGAAGTACAACAACTTACGTTGTCGTTCCTCGGTCGTCATCGCCTCTCCGATCAGAATGCCACCGGCTTGCGCCAGGCCTTCGACCACCAGCACGCCCGGCAACACGGGATGACCCGGGAAGTGCCCCTGGAGCACTTCTTCGTTGATGGTCACATTCTTGATCGCCACGATGCGGTTCGACGGCTCGAACTCGAGCACCCGGTCGACCATCAGCATCGGGTACCGGTGCGGCAGGATGGTCTGAATCCACCGAACGTCTCGTTGCTCCTGTCGATCGCTCACTTTTACCTGTCCTCCTCGTCACCCGCCTTCGAGTCGCCCTCGAGAGCCGCGAGTCTCTTCTCGAGCGCACGCACGCGCCTGCCGAGCTCCGGTGCTTTCGCGACGGCCACAACCTGCCGACGCCAAGTCGCCAGATCTGTCGCGGGAACACCGCCGAGCACCCGGCCAGCGGTCGGCGTGTCGGATTGGACCGCGGATTTCGAAGCCACTTGTGTACGAGGCCCGACCGTCAAATGATCGACCACGCCAGACTGGCCACCGATGACCGTGTAGTCGCCTACCTTGGCGCTACCACCGATACCAACCTGACCACAGAGTATGCAGCCGCGTCCAAGGGCGACATTGTGCCCCACCTGGACGTGATTGTCGATCTTCGTCCCGGCGCCGACCCGAGTCTCTTCGAGGGCCGCGCGGTCGATCGACGAGAGCGCGCCGATCTCCACGTCGTCCTCGATCACCGTACGACCGACTTGAGGCACCTTGACGTGCACACCGTCGGGCCGGGACGCATAGCCGAAGCCGTCGGCACCGAGCACCGTGCCGGCATGCAAGATGACATCGTCACCGAGCTCGGTTTCGTCGTAGAGCACGACATGAGGATGGAGATGCACGCGACGACCGAGCCGACACCTGGGACCGATCACCACGTGAGCGCGAATCACCGCGTGGTCACCGATCGACGTGTCGTCGTCGACCACCGCGTAGGGACCGACGTGCACGCCCTCACCGAGTTCCACTCGCGCGCCGATCACCGCCGTGGGATGCACCCCGGGAGCGAACGACGGCGCGGGATGCATCAGCTCGAGCAACGCCGCCAGGGTCACCTGGGGTTGCGCAGCGACCAGGAGAGTCCGACCACTCAATTCCTGCACCAAATTGGGCGACACGACGAGCGCCGCCGCTCGGGAGTCGAGCGCCGCCTGGCGAAACGCCGGTCGGCTACAAAAGGAGAGATCTTCGTCCGTGGCTCGATCGAGGGCCCGAATACGACCAACCGTGATCGAGCCATCGCCGATCACGGTTGCTCCGACCCGTTCGGCCAGCTCGTTCAGCCGCCAAACCACTCCGACCTCAGTTGCTGCCAGCCGCGCCAGCGCCCGCCGCGTTCATCCGCTCGATGACCAAGGCGGTGATATCGACCGATTGATTGGCCATCACCACGACATCCCGGTAGAGGATGAGGTCATAGCCATCCTGGTCGATCAGCTGGCGGAACACGGGCTCGAGCTGCTGCTCGATGCTACGCAGACCTTCCGCCTGGAGCTTCTGCCCCTCACGCTGCTTGTCGTCGCGCAGGCGCCGCATCTCGATGGTCTTGTCTTCGAATTGCTTCTGCAGATCGGCGAGCATCTCGGCGCTCAAGGTGTTCGCGCCATCGGTGAGACGCTGACGGAGATCCCGCGCTTCGGTCCCCAGCGCGTCGAGCTGCGTCTGGGCTTCCTGCTGCAGAGCTTCGAGCTTCTGGCCCAAATCCTGACCGAGTGGCGAGCCTTGGACGACGCGCTCGAGGTCGACTACGGCGATCCGAAGACTGTCTTGAGCCGTGGCCGGAACGGTGAACAGAACAGCGAGGGCCAAGGCCGACAGCATGCCACCGAATCGGAGGGTTTTCTTCCCCATGGTCGTATCTCCTGCTTTGGGTCGTAAACGTGTTGTAGTCGTGGCGTCGTCAGAACGACGCGCCAATGTTGAAATCGAAGGCCTCGAACTCGTCGTCTTCCAGCTCATCGAGGTTGACGGCGTAGATGAAACGCAAGGGCGCACCGAAGAGCGGTACGAGGACCCTGAGCTCGACGCCGGCACTGTACCGCAAGGCGCCGAAGTCGATCGACTGATCTTCGGAGAAGACACCACCGGCATCCGCGAAGAGCACGACGCGGAACGGTCCACCGGCGAGGATGTGGTACTCCGCGTTGATTTGGGCGAAGTAATCACCACCGAGCGGGAAACCGTCCTCGTCACGCACCAGATTGCCATCCTCGTCACGCACCCGGATCGAGCGTCGGCGGAAACCACGCACGCTGCTCTCGCCACCGAGAAAGTAGCGCTGCGACGGGAAGAGCTCGCCGTCGTTCAAAGCGGTGATGTAACCCGCCTCGAAGTTGAAACCGAAGGTCGACCGGAGCGGACGTCGTGACACCGGCTGGAAGTAGGTCGCGCTGACCTGTGGCCGGATGAAGTCCAGGTCGCCACCGAGGAACGTACCCGCGTACTCGAACGAACCGGTCAGACGCAGGCCGCGAAACGGCTCGAACCGACTGTCGAGGGTGTTGAACACCCAGAACGGTCGGATCGACGACGAACGGTAGGTGAACTCACGGGTGAGCAGGTCGCCGGTGACATCGAAGATGCTCTCGATGTCTTCGATGTCGGCGAAGGTGTAGCTCAGGTTCAGGCTCTGAAACGGCGTCAGACGACGGCCGTAGGTGATCGACGCGCCACTGTAGTTCTGCTCGTAATCGATCCGGGAGTCGAGGTTGAAATCGAGACCGTAATCGAGACGCTGGCGATAGGCGCGGATACCCAGGCTCTGCGGCCGATCGAGAAACCATGGAATCCGGTATTCGAGATCGAAGAGCTCACGCTGGCCACCGATCTGCACCGAGACACCGACCGTCTCGCCACGACCGAGGAAGTTTGTGGTGCGCATCGAGAACTGGCCGAAGAAACCGTCGAACTCGGACCAGCCACCACCGAACTGCAGCTCGGTACGATCGGCCTCTTCACCTTTGACGACGAGATCCACGGTCTTCTCGTCGGTGTCGAAGTCGAACCGGATCGGCTCGTCTTCATCGAGCGCGAAGTAGTTGAGCTGACGAATCTTGAGCAGGCTGTTCTTGAGCGCGTTCATATTCATGACCGTCGACTCTTGAACCAGCATCTCGCGCCGCAGCACCTTGTCGCGGGTCTTCGAGTTGCCGTCGAAATCGATGCGGCCGATCTTGAACTGATCCTTCTCCGCCACGTGGATGATCAGATCCGCCGTGTTCTCATTCTTCTCCCGCAGCTCGGTATCGACCTCGGAAAAGATGTAGCCGAGGCTCTGGTAGAGCTTGTCGATGTTCTCGACGCCGGTGTCGATCGTCTTGGAACGCAACCAGCCGCCACGCGGGCGCTCGAATTGACGCAAGAGGATCGAATCGCTGAACACCTCGTTGCCTTCGATCGAGATCTCACCCAGCCGCCAGCGCTCACCCTCCTCGATCGGAATGGTGACGGCGAGACGACGACGCTGATCCTCGACATTGGCGGCGTTCGGGTTACGCGCCACGACGTCGATCTCGGGCCGAGCGATCAACACGTCCTTGTAGCCTGCTTTGCGATAGAGCTCGCGAATGCTCTCGAGGTCTTCCTCGATATTGGCCGGGTTGTAGATGTCACGTTTGAGAACTCGGCTGATGATGCCGCTCTGGTCGGTCTTCTTCATCGCCAGACGCAAGCGCCAATCGCTGTACACCGAGTTGCCTTCGAATTCGATGTCGCCGATCTTGACCTTGTCACCCTCGTCGATGGTCACCACGACCCGGACCTGGCCGGCGGTGAGCTCTTCGACGTTGGTGTTGACCTGCGCGAAGCGATAGCCCTTTTCGCGGTACATCTCCGCGATCGCGCTCCCCAACCGCTCGAGCTCACCGAGATCGAGCGGTTGACCCTCGAAGAGGTTGATGCGCTCGCGGTCGACTCGGTCGCTGATATCGCTGCGGCCCAATCGCTTGATGCCGACATAGTCGATCGAGACCAGCGAGGGTCGCTCGACCACTTCGACCAACAACCGCACCCCCTCTTCGAGCGGCACGACAGAAATCACAATGTCGTCGATCAGCTCGCGTGTCCACAATTTGACCACCGCGGCGTCGAGCGCCTCGAGATCGAGCCGTAGATCGGCATCGTCGGTGGAACGTCGATCAAAGAGGTAGAAGTTGAGGGTATCGGCGGTCAGCGTGCGTAGCCCGCGATATTCGATCTGCTTGATCGGTTGCCCCTGATACGCCGCCGCCTGGGCACCGACGTGCACCGGGGTGACGAAAATGAGGGCCATCGCAAGGCAAGCGATTGCGACATGCAGCCTAGCTGGGATCACGTGAGGTCTCCTTCGACGTAGCGCAGCGGGTGCATGCCCCGCCTGTACCTGTGACTCACGAGGCACAGTAAGCAAATGAAATGCCTGCTTCGAGAGTCGAGACTCTAACAGGTCGGGCCGAGCTTCAAGCCGGTGCGTCGGCGGCGACGGAAGTCACCGCGTCACGCACCTCGAGACGGAGCTCGTCGTCCTCCACATGGACGTCGATGCTCTCGATGGTCTCACCATGTTGCGCGATGAGAAGCTCGGATACCGCGTCTTGGACGTAACGCTGAATTGTGCGCCGCAACGGCCGCGCACCGGTCGACGGATCGAGCCCGGCGCGATCGAGCAGCCACGTTTTGGCGTCGTCGTCCACCGCGACCCGCAACCCGCGCTGTGCCAATGTGGCATTGACGTCGCCGAGCAGGATGTCGACGATGGCGTGGAGGTGGTCGTAGCTGAGCGGATTGAAAACAATGACCTCGTCGAGTCGGTTGATGAACTCGGGACTGAACGTGCGCCGGAGCTCGGCGAGGATCTCTTCTTCGATCCGCTGGAAGCTCCGTTGTTCGTCGCTATCCCCAAAGCCCATACGGCCACCGCGGAGCACCAGTTTGCTACCGATATTCGAGGTCATCAGCACGATGACGTTGGTGCAGTCGACGACGTTGCCATAAGCATCGGTGAGACGACCGTCGTCGAGAATCTGCAGCAGCAGGTTCGAGACATCGGGATGCGCCTTTTCGATCTCGTCGAAGAGGATCACCGAATAGGGCTGTCGACGGATGCGCTCGGTGAGCTGACCGCCTTCTTCGTGCCCGACATAGCCGGGTGGCGAGCCGATCAGCTTCGACACCGCGTGCTTCTCCATGTACTCGGACATGTCGAAGCGGATGAGCGCGCTCTGTGAATCGAAGAGGAATTCGGCCAGACGTCGCGCCACCTCGGTCTTGCCGACGCCCGAGGGGCCGAGAAAGATGAACGAACCGGCCGGACGCTGCGGGTTGCTGACGCCGAGGCGCGAGCGACGGATCGCGCGGCTGATGCCGCTGATCGCGACGTCCTGGCCGACCACCCAGCGCTGCAGGGTCTCCTCCATCTGCATCAAACGCGCCGCCTCGGCGGTCTGCAGCGAGGCCACCGGAATGCCGGTCCACGACGAGATCACCTCTTCGACATCGCGTTCGTCGACCACCTGCGGCTCGCTGTCGTCGAGCCCACCGGCCATGCGCTCGAGCTCCTCGCGCATCTCGATCTCTTTTTCACGCAAGGCCACCGCGCGCTCGAACGCCTTCGCCGAGATCGCGCCCTTCATGTCCTTCTCTACCTTGCGCAGCTCGTCTTCGAGCTGTCGCAGGTGTTGCGTGTCACGGACCCGCCGCAGCTTGACCTTGGCGCCCGCCTCGTCGATCACGTCGATCGCCTTGTCGGGCTGGAAGCGATCCGGAATGTAGCGGTTGGTCTGGTAGATCGCCCGACGCAGCGCCGGGTCGGTGTAGCGGACCTTGTGAAAGCTCTCGTAACGATCCTTGATGCCGTGCAAGATCTCGAACGTCTCGGCATCGTCGGGAGGATCGATTTGCACCGACTGGAAACGCCGCAACAACGAGCGGTCCTTCTCGATGTATTTGCGGTATTCCTTGAGCGTCGTCGCGCCGATACAGGAAATCTCGCCACGCGAAAGCGCCGGCTTGAGGATGTTGGCGGCGTCGAGCGAGCCTTCGGCCGAGCCGGCGCCGATCAGCGAGTGGATCTCGTCGATGAAGACGATCAGGTTCTCGCTTTCCTTGAGCTCTTTGAGGATGCCTTTGAGACGCTCCTCGAATTGCCCGCGATATTTGGTGCCCGCAACGATCAGCGATAGATCGAGCGCGATGATCTTCTTGCGCCGGAGAAAAATCGGCACGCGATCACCGATGATGCGCTGCGCCAACCCTTCGACGATCGCCGTCTTACCGACCCCGGGCTCACCGAGCAGGATCGGATTGTTCTTGGTCCGTCGCGACAGCACCTGGATGATCCGTTCGACCTCGCTATCACGGCCGATCAGCGGATCGAATCCGCCTTGCTCGGCGATCTGAGTGAGATCGCGTCCGTACTCGGTCAGAAACGGCAGCTCTTTCTTCTGTTGGGCCGCTTCGCGTTCCCGCGCCATGGCCAGTACCTCCTCCCGCACAGCGTAGAGGTCGAGCCCCGCCGCGGCCAAGATGCGCATGGCCAATGAGCTCTCGACACGCAGAATGCCGATCAGCAGATGCTCCGAGCCCACCGTCGGGTGCATCATGCTCTCGGCCTCGTGCGCGGCGTAGGCGAGGATTTTCTTGGTTTCTTCCGACAGCGGTAGCTCGGCAGTCGACGAGATCCGTTCGACGAACACGCGTTCGCCCTCGATCTCGCGACGCAAGTCTTCCGGTTTGACGTGGAAGCGGCCGAGCAACTGCACCACCGTTTCCTCGCCTTCACGCAGGATGCCGAGCAGGACATGCTCCGACTCGATCACCCGACTACCTAGTTTGCTCGCTTCGTAGCGAGCAAAAAATAGCGCTCTGCGCGCCTTCTCATTGTATTTTTCGAACATCTTCGTTCCCCGTACCGGGACGCAATCGCCAGTCGGTGAGACACCGTCGAATCCGCGTGTTCACCCTGTCGGCTGGCCCCCATGGACACGCCCGGCCGCCAATGAAAAGAGGCTACCACAGCGCCCCGCGATGACCGGGTTGTGGGTCACCAACACCAGGGTCGTGCCGCGTCGTGCCTGGAGCGCCAAAAGCAGATCGATCACCCGTTCGGCGCTCGCCGGATCGAGGTTGCCGGTCGGCTCGTCGGCGAGCAGCAGCGGCGGCTCCATGAAGAGGGCGCGACACAGGGCGACCCGCTGTCGCTCCCCACCCGAGAGCTGGTTGGGGAAGTGATCGAGTCGCTCCGCGAGCCCCACTTCGGCGAGCAGCTCACGCGCCCGGCTATGACATTCGCGCGCCGCAAGCCCGGAGATGCGTCCGGGCAACATCACATTCTCCACCGCGTCGAAATCGGGCAGCAGCTGGTGGAATTGAAAGACGAAACCGATGGTGCGATTGCGAAACCGCGCCAGCGCCTCGCTATCGAGACGACCGAGCGCCGTGTCACCGATCGTCACCTCACCGGCGTCGGGTCGTTCGAGCGCGCCGAGCAGATGCAAGAGGGTCGACTTGCCCGAGCCCGAAGGTCCGACCACCGCCGCCGCCATCCCCGCCGGCACGGTGATCGACGCATCGTCGAGCACCTCGACTCGACGATCACCGTCGCGATATGCCTTGCTGAGCCCGGTGGCGTGGATCGATACCGTCATCGCGCCAACGCCTCGACAATCGGCTGCACGGCCGCTCGACGCGCCGCCCACACCGTGGCCGTCAACGCCAAAAGCGCCGCCGCGCCCACCACCAGGCTCAGATCATGCGCCGTCACCACGAACGGCACATGGTCGACGTAGTAGACGTCACCCGGTGGCGCCAACAGCTCATAGCGATCGAGGATCTCGGCCACCGTGACACCCAAGCCGACGCCGATCGCGATCCCGACCAGCGCCAGCGTCGCGCCGAGCACCAGAAACGCGCGCCGCACCATCGCCGGCCGGGCGCCCATGGCGCGCAGCATCGCGACCTCCCCACGCTTGGCGGCGATCAACAGCGCCATCACCGTCACCAAAGCGAGCGACGCGATCGGCACGATCAAGAAGATGGCGCAAAACATCAGCGTCTTTTCGAGCTCGAGCGCAAAGAAAAGCGGCCGATTGAGGTCCTGCCACGTCCGCACCCGACTGCCGGGTGGCAGCTCGGCCTCGAGCGAGGCCGCCGAGCGTCGCGCCGCTTCGAGATCCTGGGTGCGGACTTCAATACGCATCAGTCGATCGCCGAACAGTCGTCGTGCCGCGTCGAGCGGAATCGCCGCGCGTTGCTCGTCGACGCTCTCGGTGCTGCCACTCGAAAAGGTCCCCACCAGCCCGAGTCGTCGCGTGCGTGGCTGTGGGCCGAACGGCGTGAGACTCGGACGGGGTGACACCAACTCGAGCGTCTCGCCCTCGATCAACCCCCACGAGCGCACCAAGCGCTCCGGAAGATAAAGCCCCTCCACCGTCTCGCTGGCGTCGACAAAGGTCGAGGGCAAGGTACCTTCGAAG
>JBCDBH010000099.1:0-16686 GCA_039184055.1 Acidobacteriota bacterium | reverse complement strand
CGGCCCGGCCTGCGCGGCCCGGCCTGCGCGCCTTTACATTCATGAGAAAGAATTCGTGCTATGGTAATGAGCGACTGGGCGTTTTCTCTTGCCTGCCCTGACGTCTCATTACAGACCCTAGAGACGGCCCCGTCGTAACGGCGGTTCTTCGTCACGGAGCTGGCGGCAGATAAAACCAGTCTCGGTTCGTTCGTACGTCAGACAGAGTCTTCGTTGCGCCCAATTCGTGTCCGGTCGCCGACGTTGATTTGCTATTTCGTGCTTTTTGTTCTCGATGAGGTGTGCTGCGCCAATGGGTATCCGTGGATTTCCATTGGCATCGCGTTTCTTCCATGAGCCAAAGAGCAGGGAATGCCCGAGTCGAGTGTCTCAGTCGGGCTGCAAGCCCCTTGTCGCTTTTTGAGAACTTTTTAAAGGAGTCGCGATGTCGCGGGAAACCGGGTCTTCGCAACCACCCGCCGAGCGTGGTGCTCGGCGAGGTCGGCTCGATCATCTGATTCGCAAGCTCAAAGGTACATCGTCGACGTCTCGCATTACGCGACGGGATGAATCGGCGACCATTCCTTTGTCGACCGCTCAGCGTCGTCTGTGGCTGCTCGATCGGCTCGATCCCGGTGCTCCCACGTACAACCTCGCCGCCGCGCTTCGTTTGCGTGGCGCGCTCGACCTCGATGCCTTGCACAGGTCGTTGCGGTGGGTCGTCGAACGCCATGAGGTGTTGCGTACCCGTTTCGTGCTCGGTGCCGACGACGAGCCGGTGCAGGAGGTGGTGGCGACCGACGAGTTGTGGCCGACTGGACTGGTGACCACGAGCGCGGTGGATGACGAGACGCTCGCGACACGGCTTCACGACGCGGCCCGCCATCGCTTCTCGCTCGATACCGGACCCTTGATCCGATTCGAGCTCCTGGCGCTCGCTGATCATGATCATCGTCTCGCGCTGACCGTTCATCATACGGTCGCGGACGGCTGGTCGATAGGTGTGTTTTGTCACGAGCTGGCTGCCTCGTACAACGCCCGGGTCGCGGGGAACGAGCTCGATATCGAGCCGTTGCCGATCCAAGTCGGCGACGTTGCGGTGTGGGAAGAGGGCCGCAAGGATTCGTTACTCGCCGGTCTCGGCTGGTGGCGTGACCGTCTGACTGGTCTCGAGCCGCTCGAGCTGCCGGGTGATCGCTCGTGGCCGGCCACGCCGTCCTCGGCTGGCGCGCGCTCGACCTTTTCGATCTCGTCAGTGGTCGCCGAGCGGCTACGAACCCTCGGTCGACAGCTCGACGCGACGCTTTTCCAGGTCGTCCTGGCGGCCTTCGCTGCCTACCTGGGGCGGCTCGGTGACCGTGATGATCTGGCCGTCGGCACACCCGTGGCCGGTCGTTCACGACCCGAGCTCGAAGGTCTGATCGGCACGTTCGTCAACACCCTGGCGTTGCGGCTCGACCTCTCGGGACAGCCGACCGTTGTCGACCTCGTCGCGCGAGCGCGCGACGTTGTGACGGCGGCACAGGATCACGCCGAGACCCCGTTCGAGCTCCTGGTGGCCGAGCTGGCACCCCAACGTGGAGCGGTGCCACCACTGGTCCAGACTTTATTGACCGTGGTCGACACCCCACCCATTGCGCCTGATCTCTCCGGTCTCGACACCACCCTCGAACCGCTTGCCACCGATACCGCCAAGGTCGATCTGCAAATCGAGCTGACGGCGCGCGCCGACGGTGGTTTCGATGGCTGGGCCGAGTACGCCACGGCGCGGTTCGACGCCCCGACGATCGCCACGTGGATGGACGGTTGGGTCGTCTTCCTCGACGCGGCGGCCCACGCGCCACACACCATGGTCCATCACCTTCCGGTGATGACCTCGACCACCGAGCGCCGGGTGCTCGAGCAGTGGAGTGGCGCCACGGTCAACGTGTCAACGGTGACCGATACGTTGATCGGTCGAGTGGTCGACCAGGCCGCCAGGACACCGGATCAGGTCGCTCTCGTCGATGGCGATCGGTCCTTGACCTACGCCGAGCTGATGGATCGGGTGTGGATCCTGGCGCGTTATCTGCGCGATCTTCGGGTGCGCTCCGAGAGCGTGGTCGGGGTGTGCCTCGATCGGGAGAGCGACATGGTGGCGACGATTCTGGCCACCCATGCCGTTGGCGCGGCCTACGTCGCGCTCGATCCGAGCTATCCACAGGACCGTCTGTCGTTTCTGCTCGTCGACACGGAAGCCACGGTCATCGTCGGCCGTTCGGCGTCGCTCGCGGTGCTCGATCTCGCCCGCCCACCGGGCGCTTACACCCATACCGGGACCGAGTCGAGCGCGGTCGAGCGGCGTATTCTGGTGGTCGATCTCGACGAGGACATCGAGTATTTGGAACGATATTCATCGCGTCCGCTCGCTTTGCTTCGCGAGCCGGATCATCTCTCGCACCTGATCTACACCTCGGGTTCGACCGGCAGGCCCAAGGGCATCGCCATTACCCATCGCAGTGCGTGTGCGATGCTCGATTGGGCGGTCGAGGCCTACGACGATGACGCGCTCGGTGGCTCGCTCGCCACCACCTCGATCAATTTCGACGTGTCGATCTTCGAGATCTTCGCGCCGCTGTCCACCGGTGGCACGGTGATTCTCGGCGCGAACGCGCTCGACGTGGTCGAGCACCCGCACCGCGACATCGTCACCATGGTCACGATGGTGCCGTCGGCGATGGCCGAAGTGCTCCAGCTCGCCGACTTACCAGCCGAGACTCGGGTGGTCAATCTGCCCGGTGAGCCTTTGCGTCGCGCCCTGGTCGACGCCGTGTTCGCCAACGCGCCCAAGGTGGACACGGTATGGAATCTCTACGGTCCGTCCGAAGACACCACGTATTCCACCGCCGCGCGGCTCACGCGGGGCGAGCAGGGTGAGCCGACCATCGGCCGGCCGCTGCCCGGAACCTTCGCCTACGTGCTCGATCGCGAGCTCCGACCGGTGGCACCCGGCGCGCTCGGCGAGCTCTATCTCGGTGGCGCCGGCGTGTCGCGAGGTTATTTACGTCGTTGTCGATTGACCGCCGATCGCTATGTTCCCGATCCCTTTACCGCTGATGGCGCCCGGATGTATCGCACCGGTGATCGCGTGCGGTGGCGTCATGATGGTGAGCTGGTCTTCTTCGGTCGGGTCGATCATCAGATCAAGTTGCGTGGCTACCGGATCGAGCTCGGTGAGATCGAAGCGCGTCTACTCGGTTTCGACGAGACAGTCGAGGCCGTGGCACAGGTCGTCGAGATCGCTGGTGCGCCGCGTTTGGTGGCGTGGGTGGGTGTCCAGGGGGTCGAACCGACCGAGGTCGACGAAACCGACTGGCTCGGTCGGCTGAGTCAGAAGCTGCCTCCGCACATGGTGCCCGAGCGTTTGGTGGTGCTCGACAAGCTGCCCCATCTGCCCAACGGCAAGGTCGATCGACGCTCGCTGCCCCTGCCGATCCGCCTGGCGGAAACGACGACGGTCGCGCCGCGCACATCGATCGAAGCGACCATTGCCGGGGTCTTCGCCAAGGTGCTCGCCGTTGACCGAGTCGGGGTCGAAGACGATTTTTTCGCGCTCGGGGGTCATTCCCTGCTCGCCACTCGCGCGGTGGTGCAGCTGCGTCGCACGCTCGGGATCGAGATTTCTCTCAGCGCGTTTTTTGCCGCCCCCAATGTGGCGGCGCTGGCGATGCTCGCCGAGGGGGCGAGCGGTGAGGCCGAAGCTCCGATCACCTTGTTGCCTCGTGAGCCCGACGACGCGGGGCATGTGCGTTTGCCGGCGTCGTTCGCGCAAGCGCGCTTGTGGTTTCTCGATCAGCTCGAGCCCGGAAGCTCGGTCTACAACCTGCCGCTCGGGGCTCGTTTGCGTGGTGTGCTCGATGTCGATCGACTGGCCCGTGCGCTCGATCGACTGGTGAGCCGGCACGAGTCGCTACGCACCGGTTTCGACAACGTCGCCGGTCAGCCCGTTCAGGTGATCCACGCCGAGGCGAAGCTCGATCTCGCGGTGCACGATCTGAGCGGGGCGAGCGACGTGGACCAGCAGCTGGCGACACTGACCCAACGTCTGCACGGCGACGGTTTCGATCTCTCCCGCCCGCCGTTGCTTCGCGCTGCGCTGGTGCGACTCGGCACGACCGAAGGCGGTGATGAGCACATCTTGCTTCTGGCGTTTCATCACATCGTCGCCGACGGCTGGTCGTTGGGGATCTTCGTCAGCGAGCTCGCAACGCTGTATGGAGCGGACGACTCGCTTGCACCCTTGGCGATCCAGGTCGCCGACGCGGGCGCCTGGCAGCAGACGTGGCTGGAAGGCGAGCGCTTCGATCGTCAGCTGGCCTATTGGCGTACGCAGCTCGACGCGCTGCCGGTGCTCGAACTGCCCACCGATCGCCCGCGACGCGCCCAGCGCGACCCGCGAGGCGGGGTGATCACCGACTCGCTCGATCCCGCGCTGGTGACCCGGATCGATGCCGTGGCGAGCGCGCACGGCACGACTCGGTTCGTGGTTCTGCTCGCCGTATTCCAGGTGCTCTTGGCCCGGTGGAGCGGGCAGCGTGATTTCGCCATCGGCAGCCCGGTGGCCAACCGACGCCATCCCGATTTCGAAGGCTTGATCGGTTTCTTCGTCAACACCCTGGTGCTACGCGCCGAGCTCGTAGGCGAGCCGTCGTTCGCCGTTTGGCTCGCGCGCACGCATGCGACCGTGCTGGCGGCACAGGATCATCAAGACCTGCCGTTCGAGCGCCTGGTCGAGCATTTGGCGCCGGATCGCGATCTCGCCAGCACGCCTTTCTTTCAGGTGCTCTTCGCGCTGCAAAATGCGCCGCTCGAGCTCGAGATGGGTGGAATCGATCTCGAAGTGCTCGCCGAGACGCCGCAGGACGTCAAAACCGAGTTGGGCCTTTCGCTCTATCCCGACGCGCACGGTGGACTCACTGTTTCGGTTCGGTACGCCGCCGCCCTCTTCTCCGAGCCACGGATCGAGCGTCTGCTCGACGGCTATCGTCGCTTGCTCGACGCGGCGGTGACGACGCCCACGACTTCGGTCTTTCGTCTCCCGCTCGTCGATCCAGTCGACGCGCACCGGATGCGGATCGACTTCAATGCCACCGAGTCGGCTTATACGGTGGTCGCCAGCACGCTGCACGACATGGTGTGGCGACACATCGAGCGTCATCCCGATCGTCTGGCGGTGGTGCTCGCTGACGACAGCCTGACCTACGCCGAGCTCGGTCAGCGCACCGCGCATCTCGCGCATCGTCTCCGTGCGCTCGGCGCCGGTCCCGAGACGCTGGTGGTGGTGAGTCTCGAGCGGTCGTTCGATCTGGTGATCGCGATTCTCGCTACGCTCACCACCGGCGCCGCGTACCTGCCGCTCGATCCGGCGCAGCCCGAAGCGCGTCGCCAGCAGATCCTCGACGACGCCAGTGCCGCGATGCCGGTAGTCGCCATTCTCACCCAGGCCGAGCTTGTCGACAGTCTTCCCACGGTTGCAGCCGAGGTGTTGGTCTTGGACCACGAGGCCGACGACCTTCCCGACGACAATCCTTCAGAGGTTCGACCGATCGTCGCGGTCGAAGGTGATTCTCCGGCCTATGTCATCTATACCTCGGGCTCGACCGGTCGGCCGAAGGGCGTGGTGATCACCCACGCCGCGATCGCCAATCGATTGTCCTGGGTGCTCGCGAATGAGCGGGTCGAGTCGCAGCTCGCCAAAACCTCGATCGGCTTCGATCTATCGGTCGCCGAGCTCTTTTCCCCTCTTGTGAGCGGGGGGCGCGTGGTCTTGGCGCCGCGTGGTCAGCATACCGACGATCTTTTCTTGCTCGATTTGATCGCCAGCGAAGCGATCAGCCAGGTCTCGTTCCTGCCTTCCCAGCTCGCCATCTTGGTGGAGCAGGGAGGGTTGCGGTCGTGTCCGAGCCTGCGTCAGGTGGTGACCGGGGGCGAGACGGTGCCTCCAGAGCTCCCGGCCCGGGTACTCGAACAGCTCGGCGACGAGATCGACGTCATCAGTCGATACGGCCCCACCGAGACCTGTATTTCGGTGGTGCAACACCATTGCCGGATCGAGGATCGTCACGCTGCGACGCTACCGATCGGCAAGCCTTTTGGCGGCGCCGAGATCTTCATCGTCGACGTCTTCGGGGAGCTCGTGCCGCCTGGGGTCGCCGGTGAAATCTTGATTGGGGGCATCTGTCTCGCCCGAGGCTACCTGGGCGCCGCGATCCGGACCGCGACGGCATTCGTGCCGCATCCCTGGAGCGATCAGCCCGGTGCGCGTCTGTATCGCAGTGGTGATCTCGGTCGTTGGCGTGATGACGGCGTGCTCGAGTTTCTCGGCCGGATCGACGGTCAGATCAAAGTTCGAGGTCACCGTGTCGAGATCGGGGAGATCGAAGCCGTCTTGCTCGAACGTCCCGGTGTGCGTCAGGGCGTGGTGGTCGATTACGACGATCCCGCCACCGGCAGCCGTCGCCTGGCGGCCTTCGTGGTGCTCGATCCGGAACATCAAGGCGCATCGACGCTACGCGACAGTCTTGCCGAGCGGCTGCCGAGCTATATGGTGCCGGCGGTGATCGTCGAGCTCGACGTCATGCCGCTGACCCGCAACGGCAAGGTCGACCGCCGCGCCTTGCCCGAGCCGGCCTGGGGTGAAGCGAGCGGCGCGCGTCGCCTGCCGAGCACCACCACCGAAGCACGGGTCCACGCGATCTGGGCCGAAATCCTCGAGCGCGAGGCCGAGACCATCGGCATCGACGACGATTTCTTCGCTCTCGGTGGTCACTCCCTGCTCGCCACCCGGCTGGTGTCGCGGATGCGCGAGACGCTCGGGGTCGACGTGCCTCTCCGCGAGCTCTTCGCCACGCCCACCGTTGCCGCTCTGGCCCAGCGGGTCGACGAGACCGGCACCCAGACCTGGCCAACGATCGAGGTGCTCGAACGCGCCGTCGACGCCGATGGCCGGGTTCGTCTGCCCGCATCCTCGGCGCAAGAACGGCTGTGGTTTCTCGATCAGCTCGATCCCGGCAACACGGCCTACAACATGCCGTTTGGCGTGCGGCTACGCGGCCGTCTCGATGTCGACGCGCTCCAGCGCGCGGTGACGGCGGTGGTCGAGCGACACGAAGTGCTCCGTACCCGTTTTGTCGCCGTCGACGGTCGACCGGTTCAGGTGATCGAGCCGAGCGTCGTGATCGATATCGATGTCGAAGAGGGCAGCGCGACCTTTGATCAGGCGATCGAAAACGTGCTCCGCGTCGCCGCTGAGACCCGCTTCGACTTGGCGGCGGCGCCGCTGCTGAAGCTGCGTCTGCTCCGACTCGGTACCACTGACCACGTCGCCGCCGACTGCGTCGCCGCCGACCACGTCCTCATCGCCACCTTCCATCACATCGTCTCCGACGGCTGGTCGATGGGGGTTTTTCTTCGCGAGCTCGGAGCGTTCTACGACGCCTTCGTCCGTAGTGACGAGCCGTCGCTCGCTCCGCTGGCGATCCAGGTGGCCGACGCGGCGGCCTGGCAGCGCGCCTGGCTGAGCGGCGCACGTCGCGAGGATCAGCTCGCCTATTGGCGTCAGCAACTCGACGGTCTGCCGACGCTCGAGCTGCCCACCGACCGTGCACGCGGCACCCGCCGCGCCACTCGGGGCGCAACGGTGTCGATGCGGATCGATCCGCCTCCGGCAATGGAGACGTTTCTCCAGGCGAGCGGCGCGACTCGTTTCGCGCTCTTCCTGGCCACCTTTCAGCTCGTGCTCGCGCGTCTTTCCGGTGCCCGCGATTTCGCGGTGGGGATTCCGACCACCAATCGCCGTCATCCCGATCTCGAGCCGCTGATCGGCTTTTTCGTCAACACGTTGGTGATCCGGACCGATTTCACCGCCAGACCGACCTTTGCCGAGCTCGTCACCCGGACCCGCGACGCGGTGCTTGCCGCCCAGGATCATCAGGATCTGCCGTTCGAAACGCTTGTCGAGACGCTCGCACCCGAACGTGATCTGGCCGGTTCCCCGCTCGTCCAGGTGATGTTCAGCACCGCGATGACGCCCGAGGCCGACGTGCTTCCCGGTTTGGTGATCGAGCCGCTCGATACCGCACCCCCCGAGGTCAAGCTCGAGCTCGGTCTGACCGTGGTCGAGGAGACCGACCGCAGCCTGACGCTTGTGGCTCGTTACGCGGTCGATCTCTTCGATCGCAGCCGAATCGAACGGCTACTCGCGCACGTGCAGACCGCTTTGGTTGCCGGTCTCGAGACCCCGAACCGACCGGCCTTCGACGTGCCCTTGCTCGACGCCGCGACCGAACGACTTCTGCGCACGGAGATGGGGCTCGCGCCCCCGGTCGAGTCGCTCGCTCCGACGCTGCATGGTTTGGTGCGACGTCAGATCGACAAACAGGGTGACGCCATCGCCGTGGTCACCGAAGACGAGACGCTGACGTATCGGGAGCTCGGCGCGCGTGCCTCGTCCTTGGCGCATCAGCTACGTGAACACGGCGCCGGGCCCGAGACCCTGGTGGCGGTGGCGGTCGAACGCTCGGTCGATCTGGCCGTCGCGCTGCTCGGCACGCTCGAAAGCGGCGCCGCCTATGTGCCGCTCGACGTCGCGCAGCCCATCGAGCGGTTGGCGGCGATCGTCGCCGACGCTGAGCGACACCTCGGGATCGCCGTTTTGCTCACCCAAAGCCATTTGCGAGCGTCGCTGCCGACGTGTGACGCACCGGTGATCGAGATCGACGCGATCGATTTCGAAGACACCAATCTCGAGACCGACGGCACGCCTCCCGATGTTGCGCTCGATCCGGCGATGCCCGCCTACGTGCTCTACACCTCGGGCTCGACCGGCACGCCCAAGGGCGTGGTGATGTCGCACGCCGCGGTGGCCAGCCGTCTGTCGTGGGTGGTGGCCAACGAGCACACCTCGCGTGGCGCGGTGTTGGCCAAAACCTCGATCGGTTTCGACGTCTCGGTGGGCGAGGTCTTCTCGCCGCTGGTATGTGGTGGGCGGTTGATCGTCGCGCGGCCGGACGGTCACACAGATGTGCCCTACCTACTCGACCTCGTGACGCGACACGACGTCACGCAGGTGGCGTTCTTGCCCTCGCAGCTCGCGGTGGTTGCCGAGATGGACGAGCTCGACGCGTGTCGATCGCTTCGCGCGGTGATCACCGGGGGCGAAACGGTGCCGCCCGACCTGCCGGCGCGGGTGATGGAGCGCGTCGACGTCGAGGTGCACAATCGCTACGGACCCACCGAGACCTGTATTTCGGTGATCATGCACGTCTGCTCGGCTGCTGAACGCGATACCGCGGCCCTGCCGATCGGAACGCCGATCGCGGGTGCGGAGATCTTGATCGTCGACGCCACCGGCGCGCTCGCCCCGATCGGAGTTGCCGGCGAGATCCTGATCGGTGGCATCACGTTGGCGCGGGGTTATCTCGGCGATCCGGCGCGTACCGCGGCGGCCTTCGTGCCGCATCCGTGGAGCGAGGAGCCCGGCGCGCGGCTTTATCGCAGTGGCGATCTCGGTCGCTGGCGTGACGACGGCGCGGTCGAGTTTCTCGGCCGAATCGACGGTCAGGTCAAGGTTCGCGGGCACCGTGTCGAGCTGGGGGAAATCCAAGCGGTGCTTCGTGACCAGGAGACGGTCGCCGACGCCGTGGTGGTCGACTTCGAGGATCGCTCGACCCACAGCCGCCGGCTCGCCGCGTTTATCGTGCCCGTCTCTGATGGCGTCGATCTTGCGGCATTGCGCGGGACGCTCGCCGATCGGCTGCCGAGCTATATGGTCCCGTCGGCGTTTGTCGTCGTCGAGCGGATTCCGCTCACCGCCAACGGCAAGGTCGACCGACGCGCCCTGCCCGAGCCCGATTGGACCGAGACCCGTGGCGAGCGTGTGGCGCCCCGGAACGATCTCGAACGCACCCTGTCGAGCCTGTGGGCCGACGTGCTCGGGCTCGACGAGGCCGACTTCGGTGTCGACGACGATTTCTTCGCTCTCGGTGGCCATTCCCTGCTCGCCACCCAGGTGGTGTCGCGGATTCGTCATGAGCTCGAGGTCGAGATCGCTCTGCGGCGGCTCTTCGAAACGCCGACGATTGCCGGGCTCGCGATCGCCGTCGACGAGGCACAAGGTGCGGCGCTGCCACCGATCGAAGCCGTCGAGCGCCGACCGAACGACGACGGCACCGTCACGTTCCCCGTCTCCTTCGCGCAGGAACGGCTGTGGTTCCTCGCCCGGCTCGAGCCCGACAGCCCGGCGTACCACATCCCCACGCCGGTCCGTCTCCGGGGTCCGGTCGATCTCGATCGGCTGGCCACCGCGCTACAGAACATCGTCGATCGTCACGAGTCGCTGCGCACCGTCTTTCGCGAGCGCGACGGCGTGCCCATGCAGGTGATCGTGCCGACGCTGAGCGTCGACCTACCGATCGACGAGGTCGACGAAGATTCACTGTTGACGCGGGTGGCCGACGAATCGAAAAAGCCCTTCGATCTCGCCCGAGGCCCGCTTCTGCGCGCCCGGATCTTCCGGCTCGCTGATGACGACCACGTGCTGGCGCTCACCGTGCACCACATCGTCTCCGACGGCTGGTCGACCGGGGTGCTGATTCGCGAGCTTGTCGCGTTGTACGACGGAAGCACCCCGCTGGCGCCACTCGTCACGCAAGTGCCCGACGTCGCGATGTGGCAGCGCGAGCATCTCGCGGCGCGGCTCGACGAGCAGATCGACTGGTGGCGGGAGCAGCTCGCCGGGGTGCCGGTGCTCGATCTCCCGACCGATCATCCACGACCGGCGGTGCAAACCTGGGCCGGTGATTCCCTGCCCTTCGCGCTTCCCGCGCGAGTCGTCGCGCCGCTCGACGACCTGGCGCGCGCCGAAGGGGCGACGCCCTTCATGGCCCTGTTGACGGCCATCTCGGTCGTGCTCGGTCGCTGGTCGGGACAAGACGACTTCGCCATCGGTACGCCGATCGCCGGACGCAACCGGGCCGAGATGGAGCCGTTGATCGGCTTCTTCGTCAACACCCTGGCCCTGCGGGTCGACCTCGACGGCAATCCGAGCTTTCGCACCCTGCTCGGCCGGATCCGCGAGACCACCCTCGGCGCCTACGCGCATCAAGACGTGCCCTTCGAACGGCTGGTCGCGGCGCTCGAACCGAATCGCGATCCGGCCCATCCACCGCTCTTCCAGACCGCGGTATCGCTGCAGAATGCACCCTTCGAACGCGTCTCGCTGGGCGACGATGTCGCGGTCGAGCCGGTCATCGGATCGAGCACGACGGCGAAATACGATCTCGTCGTGGCTTTGGGTCCAGGACACGATGGAGACGAGGAAAGCGGGCTCGAAGGCACCATCGAGTGGAATACCGATCTCTTTGATCGCTCGACGATCGAACGTCTCGCGGCGCATCTCGAGCATCTTCTCGAACAGGCCGTCGACACCCCCGATCTGCCGATTAGCCGACTGCCGCTCGAGCCGAGTCGTCAGCGTCTCGAATCAGCCGGACCACGCACCGACTATCCACGCGATAGTCATTTGATCGAACAGTTCCTCGGCACGGTCCAAGCCGATCCGGACGGCATCGCTCTGATGTACGAGGACATCCGAATCACCCGCGCCGAGCTGGCCCGTCGCGCCCGGCTCCAGGCGCGCGCGCTGCGCAAGCGTGGGGTCGGCTGGGAAGATCCGGTGGCTCTGTTCGCCGAGCGTAGCCCCGACATGGTGGTGTCCATGCTGGCGATTCTCGCCAGCGGCGGTTATTACGTCCCGCTCGATCCGACCGATCCTGACGAGCGGCTGACCTACATCCTCGACGACACCCTGACGCGGGTCGTGGTGGCCGAGCCGCGTCTAGCCTCGCGTTTGCCGGCCGCGCTCGACACTCAGCCGATCGATACTCTGCCAATCGAAATCGTGCCGCTCGACGCCTGGAAAGCCGAAGAAGACAACGGCGAAGCCGATGATGCTTGGCCCGAGATCGATCCACAGTCTCTGGCCTACATCATCTACACCTCTGGCTCGACCGGACGCCCCAAAGGCGTCACGGGCACCCATCGCAACGTCCTGCGCCTCGTGGTCGAATCCGGGTTTGCCGACCTCGGTCCCGAGCAGACCTACAGCCATCTCGCGTCACCGGCCTTCGACGCCGCGGCCTTCGAGATCTGGGCGGCGCTGCTCAGTGGCGGACGGCTGGTGCTGCCTCCGTCCGGGGCCATGTCGCTCCAAGACATCGGCGCGCTCCTATCGGGCTACGACGTGACGAGCGTCGTGTTCACCACCAGCGTGTTCCATCAGATGGTCGATCATCGTCTCGACGATCTCCGTGGGGTGCGACAGGTGATCATCGGGGGCGAGGCTCTCTCGGTCCGGCACGCAAGTCAGGCTCTCGCCGAGCTCGACACGACCACCCTGATCAACGCCTACGGGCCGACCGAAAACACTGTTGCCACCAGCAGTTACTCCATGCCACCCGGCACCGAGCTCGACAGCGCCACGGTACCGATCGGCACACCGATCGCCAACACCACCGTGTATGTGCTCGATGGCGAGCTGATGCCGACCCCGGTGGGCATTCCTGGTGAGCTCTACACCGGTGGCGATGGTGTGGCGCGTGGCTATCTGCGTCGTCCGGCGTTGACCGCTGAACGCTTCGTGCCGGATCCGTTCGCCACCGAGCCGGGCGCGCGGCTCTATCGCACGGGAGATCGCGGCCGCTGGCGCGCCGACGGAACGGTCGAATTTCTCGGCCGGGTCGATCGCCAGGTCAAGCTGCGTGGCTTCCGGATCGAGCCCGGGGAGATCGAGGCGGCGCTCACCTCGTATACGGGTGTGCGCGCCGCGCTCGCCATGGTGCGTGAAGACCAGCCCGGTGATCGACGCCTGGTGGCCTACGTCGAGCCCGACACCGGTCACACGCTCGACATCGACACTCTGCGCGCGCATGTCCGGCCACGCGTGCCGTCGTATATGGTGCCCGCCGCCATCGTGGCGCTCGATGTCTTTCCGCTCACCCGCAATGGCAAGGTCGATCGTCGCGCTTTGCCGGCTCCCGAGTGGCAAGACAAGAGCGAGTACGTCGCGCCGAGCACCGACACCGAGCGCACGGTGGCGGCGATCTACGCCGACGTGCTCGGGGTCGAGCGGGTTGGTCGTCACGACGATTTCTTCGCCACCGGCGGTCATTCGTTGCTCGCCACCCAGGTGGTGTCGCAGATCCTCGGGCAGCTCGGGGTGGAGATTCCGCTCCGCCAGCTCTTCGAGAGTCCTGACGTCGCCGGTCTCGCCGCAGTGATCGACGCCGCGCTCGAATCGAGCGATGGCCGCCCGGCGCTGCCACCGATCACCTATGTCGAACGCCCGGTCGCGGCCGACGGCAGTGTCCATTTTCCTCTGTCGTTTGCGCAGGAACGTCTGTGGTTCTTGGCGCAGCTCGAGCCCGACAGCCCGGCGTACCACATCCCGTCGCCGGTGCGTTTGCGTGGCGTCGTCGACGCTGAGCGTCTGGCCGCCGCGCTCGGTGCGATCGTCGAACGCCACGAATCGCTGCGCACAGTTTTTCGCGAGATCGACGGCACGCCGATGCAGGTGGTGCTGTCGACGTCGACCCTCGAGCTGCCGAGCGATGAGATCGACGAGAGTGAGCTCGTCCAGGCTGTGGGTGAAGAGACCCGTCGTCCCTTCGATCTCGCCCGTGGACCGTTGCTTCGTGCGCGGCTCTTTCGACTGGCATCCGATGACCACGTGCTCGCGCTCACCGTGCATCACATCGTCTACGACGGCTGGTCGATGGAGGTGCTGATCCGCGAGCTGGTCACCTTCTATGGCGATCCCAGCACGGTGATGCCAGCGCTCGAGGTGCAGTATCCCGACGTCACGGTGTGGCAACGCGAGCATCTGGCGCCACGGGTCGAGGAACAGGTCACGTGGTGGCGTGAGCGTCTCGCCGGCGTGCCGGTGCTCGAACTGCCCACCGACCGGCCTCGCCCGGCGGTGCAGACCTGGGCCGGTGATGCCGCGTCGGTCGTCATCTCCGAGGAGCTCACCGAATCGCTCGAAGGCCTGGTGCAAGCCGAAGGTGGCACGGTGTTCATGGGTCTGCTGGCCATCTTCTCGGCGTTGCTCGGTCGCTGGTCGGGTCAGAACGACTTCGCGATCGGCACGCCGATCGCCGGTCGTACCCGGGCCGAGATGGAGCCGTTGATCGGCTTCTTCATCAACACGCTGGTGCTGCGGGTCGATCTAGAAGGCGATCCGACGCTGCGTCAGCTGCTCGAACGCGCCCGCGAGACCACGCTCGACGCCTATTCGCATCAGGACGTACCCTTCGAGCGTCTGGTCGCCGAGCTCGAGCCGGATCGCGATCTGGCCCATCCGCCGCTCTTCCAGGTGATGCTGTCGCTGCAGAATGCGCCCTTCGAGCAGGTATCGCTCGACGAAGAGGTCATGGTCGAGCCGGTGAGCAGTGAGAGCACGACGGCGAAATTCGATCTGCAGCTGTCGTTCGGTCAAAGCCCCGACGGTTTGCGTGGCGGTATCGAGTGGAATACCGATCTCTTCGATCGCACGACCATCGAGCGCTTTCTTGGTCATTTCCAGAGCCTGCTCGAACAGGCGATCACGGCGCCTGATCGGCCACTATCGAGCTTCGAGCTACGCAGCAAAGACGAGATTGCCACGCTCGAGCGTTTCCTCGCCGGTCCCGAGCCGGTGTCCCAGCCCGCGGCGACGATCGAAGGGTTGATCGCTGTTCAAGCCGAGAAGACACCGGAACGCGAGGCGATTCTCGACGAAGAGTCGGTCTATACCTACGCCGAAGTGGTGAGCAAGAGTCGCCAGCTGGCGCGTCACCTGCGGACGCCGGGTATCGGTCCCGAGGTCTGTGTCGGCGTGTGTATGGATCGCTCGGTCGACCTGGTGGTCGCGCTGCTCGCGGTGCTCGAAGCCGGTGGCGCCTACGCGCCGCTCGACCCGAGCTATCCCGCCGATCGACTGTCGTTCATGCTCGAAGACTCGCGCGCGCCGGTGGTGCTGACCAAGCATGGCTGCGCTGAGATCCTTCCTGAGCACACGGCGCTCGTGGTCGATCTGGCCGACGATCCCGCCGCTGCCTACGACGACGGCCCGCTCGGTCTCGCGATGCCCGACGACCGTCTGGCTTACCTGATCTACACCTCGGGCTCGACCGGCAAACCCAAGGGCGTAGCGATCAACCATCGCTCGGCGGTGGTCATGCTCGGCTGGGGTCGGGACACCTTTACTCCCGACCTTCTCGAGGGTTTGTACGCCGCGACCTCGATCAACTTCGATGTCTCGGTCTTCGAGCTTTTTGGCACCCTCTCGCTCGGTGGCACGATCATCATCGGCGCCGACGCGCTGGCGGCGATCGATCATCCACGACGGGACCGGGTGCGCATCTTCAGCACCGTGCCGTCGGCGATCGCCGAGCTGATTCGTGCGGATGGCGTGCCACCGAGCACCCGTGCCATCAACGTCGGCGGTGAGCCGGTCTATCGCACTCTTGCCGAGGCCGTGCACGCGCAGCCCAACGTCGAGGCGTTCTACAACATGTACGGTCCGTCGGAAGACACGACCTACACCTCGGTGGCGCTCATTCCACAGGGGGTCGAGCACGGTGAGCCGACGGTCGGCAAGCCGATTCACGGTGATCGTCTCTATGTCGTCGATTCCGAGCTGCGCCAAGTTCCACTCGGCGTGCGTGGCGAGCTCTATATCGGTGGGCACGGTATTTCGCGTGGCTACCTGCATCGTCCGGGTCTGACCGCCGAGCGCTACGTGCCCGATCCGTTTGCCAGTGAACCCGGCGCGCGGCTTTATCGCACCGGGGATCGGGTGCGCTGGCGTGCCGACGGTGAGCTGCTCTTCGAAGGTCGTTTCGACTTCCAGGTGAAGATCCGTGGTCACCGTGTCGAGCTGGGTGAAATCGAGGCGGCGTTGCTCGAGCAACCCTCGGTGCGTGACGCGGTGGTGATGGCGCGTGGCGACGGCGCCGATAAACGCCTGATCGCGTGGATCACGGCGGCAGACCATATCGACGGCGAGCTCGATGTCGCGCCGCTCAGGATCGAACTTGGCGAACGTCTGCCCGGCTACATGGTGCCGTCCGCCTTCGTGGTGCTCGATCGTCTTCCCTTGCTGCCCAACGAAAAAGTGGATCGCAAGCGGCTACCGACGCCGGAGCCGACTCGTAGCGAGCGGGTCTATGTCGCGCCACGCACGCCGCTCGAACGTCAGATCGCTGCGCTCTTCGCCGAGGTGCTCGGGGTCGAGCAGGTCGGTGTCGAAGACGATTTCTTTGCGCTCGGGGGACACTCGCTGCTCGCCACCCGTTTGGTGTCGGCTTTGCGCCGGGAGCTGGGGATCGAAGTACCGCTGCGACAGCTCTTCGATACGTCCGATGTCGCGGGTTTGGCGCGCGCGGTCGAGCGTTTGGATGGTTCCGAACACTTGCCACCGATCACCGCAATCGAGCGTCAGCCGACGCGCGACGGCAGCTTCCACCTGCCGCTGTCGTTCGCCCAGGAACGTTTGTGGTTCCAGTCCCAGCTCGAGCCCGACAGCCCGGCGTACAACATTCCGTCCCCGGTGCGCCTGCGTGGACCGATCGACGTCGAGCGTCTGGCTCGCGCCTTGTCGCACGTGGTGGCGCGTCACGAGACACTGCG
>JBCDBH010000098.1:0-16696 GCA_039184055.1 Acidobacteriota bacterium | reverse complement strand
TTACAACCCAGGCCCCGCTTCGGTCGACCTCAGCGGCTGGTATCTCGACGACGCCGATTGTGGCTCGGGCAGCAGCGTGATCGGTGCGCAGTCGATCGCCGCGAGTGGTTTTTTCGTGGTGAATGCCGACGATGCGGGCGACAACTTCGCCCTCGACAACGCGGGTGATGTGGTGGTGCTCTGTGACGACAGCGACACCGAAATCGACCGCGTAGCCTACGGCGACGAAGGCCGCGCGCCGATCGCGCCGTTCGCCGCCAGTGCGAGCCAATATTCGATCGCCCGGGTCACCGACGGCACCGACACCGACGACGACGCACGCGACTTCAACATCGACCCCACGCCCACTTCGGGCGCTAGCAACGATCCACCCGGAGTCGATCTGGGGAGCACCGTGGTGATCAACGAGCTCGATGCCTTCCCGGTGAGCGGTGGCGACATGGTCGAAATCCACAACCCCACCGGCTCGGCGGTCGACATCAGCGGTTGGCGGATCAGCGATGGCGACGACGTCGCCATCCTCAACGCCTTCGGGGCGATCCCGGCGGGTGGCTTTCTGGCGCTCGATGAGGACAGCGATTGGACCACCGAAGGCACCACCGGCGTCGATTTCGCCAGCACCGACGTCGTCTATCTCTTCGACGACACGGGAGTCCGGGTCGACCAGCTCGGCTACGCGGGTGAATTCGAAGACGATTGCTACGCGCGCGTACCCGACGGCGCCGGCCCCAACGACGCCTACAACTTCACCACCCAAGGCGGTGGCGTGACCTTGCTCGATCAGGCCTGCACCCTCGGCGCTACGAACGGCGGGGGCGGGGGCTCGACCATGGCCGAGATCTTCGAGATTCAGGGTGACGGCATCACGTCGCCACTGGTGGGCACGAGCGTCCTCACCGAAGACAACATCGTCACCGCCGTCGGCACCGACGGCTTCTTCATGCAGACCCCGGCGGCGCGCGACGACGCCGACCCCGACACCTCGAACGGTATCTTCGTCTTCACCGACACCATGCCGACCGTGATGGCAGGTGATCTGGTCGACGTCGAAGGCGTGGTGCAAGAGTTCTTCGATCACACCCAGATCGCCGCGACGTCGGTGACCGATGTCGGTGACATGGCCCTGCCGGCACCGATCGATCTCGCCACCGCCGTCTCGACCGATCCCACCGCCCCGACCTGCAACCTTTCGGGCGGCGGCGACATCTTCGAGGCCGCCTACGAATGCCTCGAGAGTATGTACGTCACCGCGACCGGTATCACCACCAGCGGTAGCCAGGGCTTTGGTAGCGACCCGGTCGCCGAGCCCTTCGTCGTCACCGGTACCACCCGTCCGTTCCGCGAGCCGGGGATCGAATTCCCCGGTTTGCCCGGGCTACCGATCTACGACGGCAACCTCCAGGTCTTCGAGGTCGACCCCGACAAGCTCGGGCTGCTCAACGTCCCGGTCCGCGCGCTCACCAACTTCACCGCCCGGGGTGGTCTCGGTTTCGACTTCGGTCAATACGAGATCTGGCCGAGCTTCTGGGACTTCAGTGGCCTTCCCACCCTGCCCGTGCCGGTACGCGCGCGCAAGCCCGGTGAGTTCACGGTCGGCTCCCTCAACATGTTCCGCTTCTTCGACGACATCGACGATCCAGGTGTGCCCGATCAGGTCGTCCCGACCCTCGAGTACCAGACCCGTCGGGCCAAATTCACCCAATACATCCTCGAAGTCCTCGACGCTCCCGACATCCTCGGTGTCCAAGAAGTCGAAAAGATCGGCGTCCTACAAGACCTCGCCACCGACATCGCGGTGGCCGATCCGAGCGTCGTCTACACCGCCTTTCTCATCGAAGGCAACGACGTCGGTGGCATCGACGTCGGCTTCCTGGTGCGTGACACCGTCACCGTCGACGTCACCACCCAGCTCGGCGCTCTCGAAACCCTCACCGTCGACGGCTCCCTGCTCCACGACCGGCCGCCGCTGCTGATCGAAGCTCGCTACACCGCCGACGGCGCCAACTTCCCGCTCGCCGTCATGGTCAACCACAACCGCTCTCTGAGCGGCATCGACGACCCCACCGACGGTGCCCGCGTGCGTCAGAAACGGCTCGAACAAGCCCAATCCATCGCCCAGAAAATCCAGGACTTCCAGACCCTGAACCCCGCCGTGCCCTTCATCCAGGTGGGTGACAACAACGCCTTTCAATTCACCGACAGCTACGTCGACGTCATCGGCCAAACCGTCGGCGACATCACCCCCGCCGACAACCTGCTCTCCGGCCCCGACCTCGTCGATCCCAACCTCCGGATCGAAGTCGACCAGATCTCCGCCGACGAGCGCTACTCCTTCATCTTCGACGGCAGCGCCCAGGTCCTCGACCACGCCCTCACCTCCACCGCCGCCCAGCCTTTCGTCCGCGGCATGGAATTCGGTCGCGGCAACGCCGACGCTCCCGAAATCGAAATCGACAACCCTATGAACCCTCTGTACTCGTCCGACCACGACGGCTTCGTCCTCTACCTGATGGTCGACCCGATCATCTTCACCGATGGATTCGAGTCCGGAGATACGTCGATGTGGTCGTCGACCGTGCCGTGAGGAGGAGGCGGATAGACTAGGCGACATGTCGTCTGACGCCTTTCCCTTCGACCTGTCCAAGCTCAACGCCGTGCTTCGAGAGCATGGCGTGGCGTGGGCAGGTCTCTTCGGCTCCGCGGCACGGGGCGACATGACCGACGAGAGCGACATCGACCTACTCGTGGATTTCGCGCAACCGAAAAGCCTGGTCGCCGTGATCGGCCTCGAAAACGCACTCAGCGCCACGCTTGGTAGGCAAGTCGATCTGGTTACCAAGGCCGCATTGAGCCCGTACCTACGAGACCGAGTCTTGAGCGATCTAAGAGTCGTCTATGAAGCATGACGACTCGTTCTATCTTCTGCACATCCGCGACGCCATCGACAGAATCGAAACCTATTTGGCTGCCGTCGACAAATCGATCTTCAAACAGACGCCGATGATCCAAGACGCCGTGATCCGGCAGCTCCGAGATCATCGGCGAAGCCGTGAAGCAGCTGAGCGATGGAACCCGCCGGACCCGACCAGAGGTTCCGTGGAAAGAGATCGCCGGCATGCGTGACAAGTTGATCCACATGTACTTTGGAGTCGACCTCGACACGGTATGGCTTACGGCGGTCGATGACCTTCCGCCTCTGAAAGAAACCGTCAGCGGCCTGCTTTCATCAGACCGGCAACGTCGCTACGAATAACTTCCATCGCGACGGATCAACGCCTCGTCGTCTCCGGCGAACTCTTCGCCCAAACAGCTCGAGCTTGACCCACGGTCAAGAAGCCATGCCGGACACCTCATCCGATCTTGAGTGAGATCCCTGGAGTAGCGTAGCCCTACGGCGGAAACGGCGCGGGCAATCTCGCCCGTGCCCACTCCCCGCCGAGGGAGACGCTATGCGTAGAGTTGTACCGGGGCTGGTGGTCGTTCTCGCACTGATGATCGTACCGCCGGTAGTGGCGGAGTCGGAGCGGCAGGCTGGAGTGGTCGAGATCGTCGTCGAGCTGGCGTGGAACTGGCTCGATGCGTTCACCGAGGAAGGAGAGAATCGAGATCCCGCCGAGTTGGAGTTCCCTCCGGGAGAGGGCCCTTCGAGGATGGGGCCGGCGATCGAGCCTCATGGCTAGGCATCGGGTCGTCCTCGGATTCCACACCGAGTGATCGCCAGACATCTCGTCTGCGACGCTCGTCCTCGATTCGAGCTTCGATTTGCTTGACGAGGGCGAGCGTCATGCCCGCGCGGCCCGCTCCCACGAGCTCACGAATCGCGCTCGACAGTACCTTGTTCGTTCGCAACGGCTCGACCAAGGCGACCATGGACATCGCGACCTGGAAAGCCTTCTCAGCCTCTCCCAAAGATAGCTGCGCTCGAAGCAGCTCACACGTCGCGAGCACGGCCTCGCCGAGATGGATCTGGCGGAGAATCATCACGACCTCCTCGAAGCACTCGACGGCTTGATCGAAGCGTTCGAGGTCGTGGTAGATCCGGCCACGAAGCCATAGAAGCTTCGCTTCATCCCAACGCCCGATTCTCGCGACGGCTCGCGGCGCGGCAATTGCGTGTTCCAACGCCGCACCGAGATTACCGGAGCGCTGATGCGCCAGCCCTAAGCAATGCAGCGCAGCCATTCGACTGCGCGAAGGCCCTTCCGCAAGCTCACCCAGAGCATGCTCGAGCACGGCGATCGACTCCCGCGGCCGGTCGAGATAGAGGAGCCAAATCCCTTGGTCGACCAAAGCACGTCCGAAAGCCGCCCGATCTCTGTTACGCAGATGAATCGCCGCGGCGCGCTCAGCGAGGCCGAGGGCTCGCTCCTGCTCACCCTGATCGGTGAGAACGTAGGACAAGCGCTGTAGGAGATCGCCAACCGTCGCGGTATCACTACGCTGGTGCGCGAGCTCGAGACCAGCGTGAATGGCGTGCGCCGCGTTGTCGAGCTCCATTTGCATACGCCACGCAGAGCCGGTGATGCCGAGAAGGCGAGGTAAGAGCCCGGGCTCGACGTGGTCGATGGCCCAATGGGCCATCTTGATGACTTCGCCAGGGCGCCGATAGCGGTGACGGTCGAGAGTCTCGAGGTAGGTCGCGCCGACTCCGTCGACGTCGACAGGATCCTGGATACGTCGCCATGCCTTGGCGACGATCTCGGGTACGGGACCGAGCGGACGATCGAGCTCCAGGGTCCGACTGTCAGCGAGCGCACGACGTACGAAGGCCGAGGGAGCCAGCCCGAGGTGGTCGAGAATACCGAGAAGCTGATCGACGGTGATATCGCCAGCGCGGACCCTACCCTGCCACCAGCCCTCACCTTTCCCGACCGCACGTTCCACGGCGCTGATCGCACCTCGGCCACGCCCTCGAATCTCCTGATCCAAGAAACGAATCAAGCCTTTTGCATCTCTTTCTTGACCAGGACTCAAGATATCTCGCTCTCTTCGTGCGTTCTCGCCGAATTGAGAACAGAGTCTACAGGCAAATCGCCCAGAGACCCGATCGGGTGGCTAACCTCGGGATGAGGAGGTACGAGATGACCTGCATCGTTGGAGTGATCGATGGCGCGAGCGTCGTCCTGGGCGCCGACAGTGCCGGAACCATGGGGCACCGGCTACAAATCCGCACCGACAAGAAAGTCTTCCGACAGGGTCCCTATCAGGTCGGCTTCACGACATCGTTTCGCATGGGGCAGATTCTCAGGTACCACACCGAGCTTCCCCACCCCCCGGAGAACGAAGCCGAGCTCGAGCCCTTCATGGTCAAAGAAGTGGTGACAGCGGTACGCCATACCTTCGCCGAGCAGGGCTTCGCCAAGATCGGTCGCTTCACCGACCAGAACGTCACCGAAGAAGGCCAAGAGCTCGGCGGGGCCTTCCTGGTCGGTGTCAGCGGTCAGCTCTTCGAGATCCAATCCGATTTCCAAGTCGCCCGATTGGAAACCCCCTACGCCGCAATCGGCCACGGAGCCCCGATCGCGCTCGGCGCGCTCCACGCCCTCACATCATCGGCACATCTCACTCCACACGAGCGAGCGCGTCGTGCATTGGAAGCAGCGGAGACCTACAGCAGCTCTGTCCGACGGCCGTTTCATCTGGTGGAGTGACCATGCTTGGTTCGCTGAAAGCGAGCAACGGAACCACCGAATAGACTGACCTCATGAAACCCGTCAACGATGAAAGCGCCAGAACCTACGCCGCCAACATCCAGGACTGGACGAAAATGAGATCGAACACGTGGTCGATGAGTGGCTCGTAAACCGTCCCGACGACGGCGATGGCGTCTTTATCCGCCACAGGCTTGACGATTGATACGAGCACGCGTACTGACATGCCTTTTCCTTGGTCATGTCTTACAAGACCAAGGGGGCGCCTGGGCAGGTCTCTTCGGCTCGTCCATACGGGCACTCAGCGCGTATCCAGCAGAGATAGTCCCCGAGCCGCATCGGCTCTCGAATCCATCAAATCTCAATGTCGTCGAGTGGCGACAAACCCTCATCGACATCAGGAAAATCAACGTCGATCGGCGGTAGACTCGCCAGTGTCGCCCGAAGCCCCTGTTTCCGGATCGGCTCGATAATCAATCGATCGCCATCGCGACGGATCAACGCCTCGTCTCCCTCGAGCTCCAAGCGGACGATCCGACCTCGATCTGTGATTCGTTGATTCAGCCCAGACACATGACAAAGCATAGGTCGTTGGCGAGTCGCCCGGTGACCTTTACCCTTCGCGATCTGACCCGTCTAGACTCGACAACTGAGTGCTTGAAGCCGGCTAGCTCACGCTAGCCGGCTCGATACCATCAATCCCACTCCAACGACGCCCCGAGCTGGTACTCGGTCACGCGGGTCTCGAAGAAGTTCTTTTCCTTGGCGAGATCGGTGGATTGGCTCATCCAGGGGAAGGGGTTCTCTTTGAAGAAGCGCTTGGGCAAGCCGAGACGCTCGAGACGGCGGTCGGCGATGTATTCGACGTATTGGGCGAATTGATCGGCGTTGATACCGAGCAGACCCTGGGGACAGGCGTCGTAGGCGTAGCGCTGTTCGAGCTCGACGGCGCGGTCGATGAGGTGCTCGATTTCGGTCTTGAATTCGTGCGTCCAGATCTCGGGGAACTCTTGTTTGATCGTGTTGATCAGGTCGCAGCCGAAGGCGAGGTGGATCGACTCGTCGCGCATGATGTATTCGAATTGCTCGCCGATGCCGACCATTTTGTTTTGGCGACGCAGGGCGAGCATCATGGCGAAGCCGGCGTAGAAGAAGATGCCTTCCATGATGACGTAGAAGCCGATCAGGTCACGGACGAAGCGCTGGATGTTCTCGGTGCCCTCGGTGGTGAAACCGGGGTCGAACACGGTCCGCGTGAGGTCGACGACGAAGTCGTCCTTTTCTTTGATCGACGGGATGGTCTCGTACATCCGGAAGATCTCGTCGGGATCGAGACCGAGGGTGTCACAGCAGTAGATGAAGGTGTCGGTGTGAACCGCTTCTTCGTAGGCCTGACGGAGCAGGTATTGCCGTGACTCGGGATTGGTGACGTGCTGGTAGACGGCGAGCACGATGTTGTTGGCGGTGAGCGATTCGGCGGTCGAGAAGAAACCGAGATTCCACAGGATGAGACGACGCTCGGTATCGGAGAGCACCTTGTCGCTCTTCCACTGCTCGACGTCCTTCTGCATGCTGATTTCTTCGGGTGTCCAATTGTTGGCGACACCGTTCTTGTAATGCTCACGCGCCCACATGTAGCGCATCGGGAGGATCTTGTTGGGATCGGTCTTAGAGTTGTTGATGATCGACACGGTTGGCTCCTGGTATGCGAAATCAGGACGCCCGACCCATACCGGGCGTCCCATTCAAAGTTGTTTTACTGGCAGGCCTCGCACTCGGGATCGTCGATCCGGCAAAGCTGAGCGTCGGCGACTACGGGCACGGCGAGCGCGGGTTTGGCACCGTTGCCGGCCGCACCGTTGCCGGCCGCGCCATGGCCGGGTGCACCGTTGCCGGCCACGCTCGCACCGACCGCGGCCGGGTTGGCCGTACTGTTGTCAGCCGCACCGTTGCTGGCCGCCGTACCGACCGACTGGTACTCACGTTTCTGGGTGAAGCCGTATTTCGACGCGTCGAGAGTCGATTTCTCGATTTGCGTGGCGGCCAACGTGCGCAAGTAGTAGGTGGTCTTGACGCCGAAACGCCAGGCGGCGAAGTAGATTTCGTTGAGCTTCTTGCCGGAGACACCCCGCATGAAGACGTTGTGCGACTGGCTCTGGTCGATCCACTTGCCACGTGCCGCGGTGAGCTTGAGCGCCCACACCGGGTCGACCTGGAAGGACTCCTGATACTTACGCTTCAGCTTGTCGGGAACCTCGGCGATCATGCTGACGTCACCGTCGTAGTACTTGAGCTGGTCGAGCATCGAGTCGTTCCACAGGCCGAGCTCGGCGAGGTCGTCGATCAGGTAGCGATTGACGATGGTGAACTCGCCGCTGATGTTGGCCTTGACGTAGATGTTCTTGTAGATCGGCTCGATACACGGAAAGCAACCGGCGATGTTGGAGATCGTTGCGGTGGGCGCGACCGCCATGGTGTTCGAGTTGCGCATGCCGTGCTCGTTGACGTGCTCGTAGACCGGCTGCCAGTCGAGACGACGCACCCGCGAGATCTCGATCGGCATGCCGCGCTCGGCTTCGAGCACATCGAGGGTGTCGACCGGAAAGATGCCCCGATCCCACTTCGAGCCCGGAAAGCTCTTGTACGCACCGCGCTCCTTGGCGAGCTTCGACGACGCCAGGATGGCGTGATAGCTGATCAGCTCCTGGGTCGCGTCGGCCGCCTCGAGCGCCTGCGGATCGGTGAACGCCACGTCCATCGAGAAGAGCAGATCCTGGAAACCCATCACCCCGAGACCGACCGGACGATGCCGCATATTGGCGGTCTTCGCCTCGTCGGTCGGGTAATAGTTGATGTCGATGACGTTGTCGAGCATGCGCATGGCGATTTCCACGGTCTCACCGAGCAATTCGCGATCGAGGGCACCGTCGCTGACGTGACGCGCCAGGTTGATCGACCCCAGGTTGCACACCGCGGTTTCTTCGGCCGAGGTGTTGAGGGTGATCTCGGTGCACAGATTCGAGCTGTGCACGACCCCGACGTGATCCTGTGGCGAGCGCACGTTGCAGGCATCTTTGAAGGTGATCCACGGATGCCCCGTCTCGAAGAGCATGGTGAGCATCTTGCGCCACAGGTTTTTGGCTTCGATCTGCTTGTGCAGAATCATCTCGCCGCGTTCGGCCTTCTTCTCGTACTCGACATAGCGACGCTCGAACTCGCTACCGTAGACGTGGTGCAGATCCGGCACCTCGTCGGACGAAAAGAGCGTCCACTTGCCACCTTCCTGGACCCGCTTCATGAACAGGTCGGGAATCCAGTTGGCGGTGTTCATATCGTGGGTACGACGCCGCTCGTCACCGGTGTTCTTGCGCAGATCGAGGAAATCCTCGATGTCGTAATGCCAGGTTTCGAGATAGGCACAGGTGGCGCCACGACGCTTGCCCGAACGGTTGATCGCCATGGTGACGTCGTTGGCGATCTTGAGAAACGGGATGACGCCTTGGCTCTCGACCTTGGTGCTCTTGATCGGTGAGCCGGTACCCCGGATGTTGGTCCAGTCGTTGCCGATGCCGCCCGACCACTTGGAAAGCTGGGAGTTGTCACCCAGGCATTTGAAGATGTGCGCCAAATCGTCGTCGATCGTGGTGAGGTAACACGACGACAGCTGAGGCCGCGTGGTGCCGGAATGAAAGAGCGTCGGGGTCGACGGCACGTAGCGCAGCTGGCTCATCTGCTCGTAGAAGGTGATCGCCCAACGCTCCGGATCCTCTTCCTCGATCGCCAGGCCCATCGCGACCCGCATCCAGAAGGCCTGCGGCAGCTCGGCGCAACGCTCGTCGTGCTTGATGAAGTAACGCTCGTATAGGGTCTGGATACCGAGATATTGGAACGACCGATCACGCTCCGGGCGCAGCGCGGCGGCGAGCCGGTCGAGGTCCGTCTCACCGAGACGCGCATCGAGATGACCGAGATCGATCAGCTGACGAAGCTGGTCGACGAAGGTACGACGATAGGCATCCTCGAGACCCTCGCCCTTCACCGACCGACCGATGACCTCTTTGTACAGACGCTGCAGCATCAGCCGCGCGGCGAGCCAGCTATAGGACGGATCCCGCTCGATGAAGGCGGCGGCCGAGAGCACCAGAGCGCGATCGATGTCGACCGTGGCGATCTCGTCGTGGACGTTCTTGATGACCTCTTTGATCACCAGGTCACTGTCGATCCGCTCACCGAGCCCGTTGGCGGTACGCACCAGGGTGTTGTGGAGGTTGCGCGGATTGAAGAGCTGGCGCCGACCGTCACGCTTGACCACGGTGAGCTTGCCGAGCTTGGCGTCTTCGATCGCCCGGCGTTTGGCCTCGTCACGCACCTTCTGACGCTCGGCACGGTAGAGGATGTACGCCTTGGCGATTTCGTAGAGCTGCTCGCGCACCAAATGCTTTTCGACGATGTCCTGGATGTTTTCGACGTTCGGATAGAAGTCGATGAAACGCGACGAAATCTCGTCGGTGATCGCATCGGTCATCCGGTCGATCGTGGTGTCGGCGACCACGGTCGCGCCAGCTTCTCCACCGGTCGCACGCACCGCCTTGGCGATGGCGTCCCGGATTCGTGCGTGATCGAAAAGAACGACCTCACCCGTGCGCTTGACGACTCGCAACTCTTGCATCGAACCCTCTCCTATTGGCCAAACTCAACTCTTCGCCGATTCGCGGACCTTCGAATCTCCTGTGACGGATCTCGCCTCCGCCACGTCCACGATCGGTCATCTAGAACACTCGACCATCCACATGTGTTGCTGGACTGAACATCCTGCTTGTTCTTCTGCTCGACAGCTTCTCGCTCGATGTGCGTCGCCGGTCTCGACCTTCCCTGCCTCGACGTAGTGTGCCAGTTCAACATGTACTTATTGGCACAAGCGACTACATTTTCGGCGGTTCCTCCCGTCGGGCTCCTCAAAGTCTTCTACTCGGAGCAGTGTCTTCTACTCGGAGCAGTCTGCCGCTCGGAGCGCTGAATCGGGGCTCATTTGCGTCGCGTTTCGAGCTAGGGAAGGCTACACAAACGTATGGGGTGGGTCAAGGGCTATGCCACTAGATGTAGCGTGTTGCTGAAATCACGGCCCCAAGATGCTGTAGATCTTGGACAATTACTACGAATTCGACACAAGTGCTTTTTGCACAGCGACTTGTGCGCATTCAGCTGTGGATAGCGTGTGGAAAAGCCCTGGAGAAATTGTGGACAACGTGTGGATGAATGCCGCCGGGTGACGAGATATTGTAGATTTCATGAAGATTCGCCTCATCGCGATCCTCCTCCTCGCCACCCTTGGCCCGCTCCTCGGCAGCTGTGGAAAAGAGATCTTGACCACATCCTCGGACCGCACAGACAACGATGCAACGACCCGAGTCACCGTACTCGTGCTCGGCACCGCGCAAGACGGGGGCCTCCCCCACACCGCGTGCTCGTGTGTCCGGTGTGAACGAGCCCGCTCCGAACCCACCTTCGCACGCAACGTCGCATCCATCGCCCTGATCATCGAGCGTCAAGAGCACACCCAGACGTACATCTTCGACGCCACTCCCGACATCACCGACCAGCTCACCATGCTGCGCGCATTTCGCGATGCGCCCACCGGCCGGGTCGACCGCTCCCCGATCGACGGTGTCTTCCTCACCCACGCTCACATCGGCCACTACCTCGGCCTCGCGCACTTTGGTTTCGAAGTCGTCCACACGCAGGATCTGCCGGTCTGGGCAACGCCCAAAATGAACGCCTTCCTGCGTGGCAACGCACCCTGGGAGCAGCTGGTGGGCAAGAACAACGTCGCGCTACACGACCTCCCGCCCGGTGAGACGGTCACCCTACCCGGCAACGTACACGTGAGCGCGTTTCAGGTTCCCCACCGCGACGAGTACAGCGACACCGTGGGCTTTCGGATCGACGGCGCGGGCAAGAGTCTCGTCTACGTCCCCGACACCGACCAATGGCATACCTGGGACCCACCCCTCGAGGACCTGCTCACCGACGTCGACATCGCCCTCCTCGACGCCACCTTCTACTCCCTCGACGAGCTCCCCGGTCGAGACATCAGCCAGGTGAGACATCCTTTGATCACCCAGACCATGGATCGACTACAGGAGCACGTCGACTCCGACCGGCTCGACGTCTACTTCACCCACCTCAACCATTCGAATCCCGCGCTCCAACCCGAGAGCGACGCGCGGCGGCAGATCGAGAAACGAGGGTTTGGGGTGGCGGCGGACGGACAGGTTCTGCGGTTGGATTGACTCCGAAACGGCCTCTCAGCTCGCCCAACCGAGCAAGATACCGATGGCGACGAGCTGATAGAGCACGACGATCGCCCAGAAGATCCTCCGATAGCTGGCCTTGGCGGTCTTGTGTCGACACCACAGCTGGGCCAGATACGAGCCCGGCCAGCCGCCTAGCAACTCGACGAGGTGAAGCGTCGATTCGGGTACCCGGCGTTGGCCACCCCGCGCTCGCCCTTTGTCGACGGCGATCAAGACAAAACCGACCACAGACGGCACCGCCACGCAGGAAACGAGCATCCAGACAGGAAGCGTACCGGCTGCTTGACCCATCGCGAGCGCCGGCAGAACGAGGATGGCGATAAAAAGCAGGAAGGTCGTCACGCCCCGACTCTATGCTGTTTTCGGTTCGGCACAGGCCTTCCCCAGCCGGTTGCATCCCACGCCCGTCACGTGTCTAACCCTATGTGACTGCACTTCGCCTACCCGCCGACCCTCGCCTGTTCCAGATCGCCGTGTTGAGCGGTCTCTTGATCTACGGCCTCTCCGCGCTCGATTTGGCGCTCGATCCGACGACCGCGCTGGTGATTCTGCTGACCGCCGAGACGACACAGTGGCTCGCGAGTCGGTGGGTGGGCTGTCGGTTCGATCCGCGTAGCCCACTGATCTCGGCGCTGTCGCTGTGTCTCCTGCTCCGCACGGCCACGCCCGTGTGGGGCATGGTGGCGGCGGTGGTGGCGATCGGCGGCAAATTCGTCATCCGCGTCCGCGGCAAGCACGTCTTCAATCCGGCGAACCTCGGCCTGGTGGTGACCATGGTGCTCACCGACGCGGCGTGGGTATCACCCGGTCAGTGGGGCACGGTGATGACGGTCGCCGTGTCGCTGGTGCTGTTGGGCATGCTGGTGACGCGGCGGGCGGAGCGTGACGATGTGACGTGGGCGTTTCTCGTCGCCTGGGCGACCATCCTCGGCACGCGCGCCTGGTGGTTGGGCGATCCGCTCAGTATTCCGCTCCATCAACTGCAAAACGGCGCGCTGCTGATCTTCGCGTTCTTCATGATCAGCGATCCCAAGACGACACCCGACCACCGTGCCGGCCGAGTCGTGTACGCGGTCTGGGTGGCGACGCTCGGCGCTGTCCTGGAGTTCGTGTTCTTCGTCCCGGCGGCGTTGATCTGGGCGCTCGCCCTGTCGGCCCCGATCGTTCCGCTGCTCGATCTGTGGCTCCCCGCACTCCGCTACCGCTGGCCGTCGTTTTCTAGCTCATCCACTCGTTCCACCCGTTCTGTCATGGAGGCTGTATGACTCTCTCGCTACTGGCTCGCGTCGTCCTGGGCGCGCTCTTGCTCCTCATCGCATCCCCCGCATCCGCGTTCTGTGGCTTCTATGTCGCCCGTGCCGACACCGACCTCTTCAACCAAGCGTCGAAGGTGGTGATGGTGCGAGACGGCAACCGCACCGTGCTCACGATGGCCAATGACTATCGAGGTGCGGCCGATGAGTTCGCGCTGGTGATCCCGGTTCCGACGGTGCTCGAGCGGGACCAGATCCACGTCACCGAAGCCGCGTTGATCGACCATCTCGACGCCTACACCGCGCCTCGACTGGTCGAATACTTCGATGAGAATCCGTGTCAGGTCGATCTTCGACGACGCTCGATCCGCCCGGTCTCCGAGGCCCTGTCGATCGAAGAGCGGGCCGACAGCCCACGTCGCCAGGAGCTCGGCGTCACCATCGAGGCTAGGTACACGGTCGGTGAGTACGACATTCTGATTCTGTCGGCCAAGGAGAGTCGTGGGCTGATGACCTGGCTCGACGAGAACGACTACCGGCTTCCCTCCGGCGCGCGGCGGGTGCTCGACAGCTACATCAAACAAGGTCTGAAGTTCTTTGTCGCCAGGGTCGATCTCGCCGCCCGAGCACGTCTCGGCTACGCCTACCTGCGACCCCTCCAGGTGGCCTACGAATCGCCTCGTTTCATGCTGCCGATCCGCCTCGGCACGGTGAACGCCAACGGTCCACAAGAGCTCTTCGTGTTCGCGCTCACCCGGACGGGTCGGGTCGAGACCACCAACTACCGTACGGTGGCGCTACCCACCGATGTCGAGATTCCGACCTTTGTCAAAACTGACTTCGCCAGCTTCTATCAGGCCCTATTCGATCGCCAAGTGACCGCGAACAAGATGAAAACGGTGTTTCTCGAATACGCCTGGGACATGGCGTGGTGCGACCCCTGCGCCGCCGATCCGTTGAGCAACGCGCAATTGCGTGAGCTCGGCGTGTTCTGGCTTCCCGAACAAACCCATACGCGACGCTCCGCGACTCCCCAGGATGTCTTCGTCACGCGTCTCCATCTGCGCTATACCGGCGAGACCTTTCCAGACGATTTGCGCTTTCATGAAACGGGTAATCGAAGCAACGTCCAAGGCCGCTACGTGCTGCGACACCCGTGGACCGGCCCAGGCGAATGCGCCGCCGCATACGACTACCATCGCCGCCTGGAGCAGCGACGTCTGGAGGAAGCAAAAACCTTGGCGTGGCTGACGAATTGGCCGCTCGACGACATCCACCAGCGGATGGGAACCGTGCCTTCCACAACGGATGATCGGCCATGGTGGAAGAAAATCTGGGGTCGACGCTAAATTATCCGACCGACCGGTCGGCAGGATGGGCGATTTCGCGCTATGCTAGGGGTCATGGATTCGGTACGCCAGATCGACGCGGCACACGACATCGCAGACTCGGCACGCAACATCGCAGAAAGTCAGTCTGCGGGAAGCCACACCGCGGCGAGCGAACAAACGGAGAGCCCTAGCCAGGTCGAAGCCCTTTGCCGCCGGCTGCAGCTCGGCTTGCGTCGCGAGCTCGATCGGCGTCATGGCCAAATCGGTGCCATCGAAGCGCGAATCGGCCGTAGCCCCGTCTATCTACGTCGTCTGGCTGGTGGTCAATGGCAACCCACGGTCGACGCACTCTTCGAGGCGGTGCTCGGGCTCGGCTTGGATCCGAGCTCGTTTCTCGAGCACAGTCTCGACCTGACGCCGAAACCCGAGGCGATTCTTCTCACCTTGGAGGCGGACGCCGATGGTGACAGCGAGCTGCGCGCCATCGAACGCGCCCTGCGCGCCATCGAGCTCGGCGAGTCGCATACCGAGACACCGGCGGCCAATATCAAAGTACTCGACAGCGCCGCCTGCCAGCGCGAGATCGCGGCGCTCGAGGCTTTGTCGCGAAGCGAGCAGCGGCGCCGGCTACGAACCAAGAAAGCCCTGCGACGCGCGGTCTTCATCGAGCGTTTGATCGATCATCTGGACGAGGCGCGTCACGACGCCCCGGCCCAGGCCGCGGCGCTCGCCCGCCCATTGCTCGGCATCACCTTGGCGCGTAGCGAAGATCCACCCGAACGCTTGCTCGAGCTCGCCTGTCGCGGTCTCGGCATGCTCGGCGCCGCCTACCGCCAGCTCAACGAGCTGCCACGTGCCGCGCGTATGCTCCGTGCCGGCCTGGAGCTCGCCGAACGTCGTGGTTACGACCTCGAACGAGCTCACCTCTTGCGTCGTGTCGCGGTGGTCTTGGAATCCCACCGCGAATACGAGCGTGGACTCGCGATCCTGCGTGAGGCGGGCGAGATCTACCACGACTACGGCGATCGGGCCGGCTTTGCCGCGGTCTCGGTGTCGCGTGGCCTGCTCTTGTCTCGTCTCGAGCAATACGAACGAGCCAATCGCGTGCTCCGCGACGCCGAGTCGTTCTTTCTCAAACAGCCCACGTCATCGACCAACCGCCACCATTTGACGGCGATCTACCAGCGGCTCTCGGCCAACCTCCTGCTCGAAGGCGTGCCCGACGAGGCGGAAGGATACATCCGCCGTGCCCGCGTGTTGTGGGAACGTGCCGGTGGCTTCGTCTATGGGCAGCTCCTTTGGAGTTGCGGCATCCTGGCGCGGGAAAGCGGCCATCTGGAAGCCTCGCGTGGCTACCTCAGCGAAGCCGACAAGATCATCACCGGCACCGACAACGCCGTCGGCCTCTTCGACCTCAAGATCGAGCTCTGTCTCACGCTCGCCGAGCTCGGCGACACGGCCGCGCTGGCGGCGACAGTGCGTTCCGCACTGCCGCTCACCGCGACGATCGGAAACCGGCATGACATTGCCGAAGATCTACGTGAGTTCCTCAGCCTCGGCATGGCGGGTGAGCTGACCCCGGATCGACTGCGCGACATGGCGCGGCGCCGGGAATCCACCGAACACTGACCTCGACGCACGATCTAGATTCGATCACCCGTCCACGGTGATGGTCGGGAAGGCCCGCGTGTGCGCGTGCACGCGCTCGGTCTCGTTCTCGTCGCCGGAGGCCGCTTCTTCTTCCGCCGGACCGGCGACCAACTCACTGACCCACGACACGACGGCCGACCACAAATCGACAGTCTCGACCTGCGGAGCGCGTTCCATGTTCGGCAGCGCGAGGACCGGAGTGGCGAGGGTGACGAGCAAAACGGCGATGGCGAGGGACGAAAGGGTACGGTTGGTGCGCATAGTCTGACCTCCAAGTGGGATCGTTTTACGTCGACATGACGTTTGCGTCCCACTTCTTGGCCTCACGTTACACCTTTGGCTGTCAAAGCGTGAACAAGTGGGCAATTCAACAGGCAATTTGCCTCTATATACTGTGGCGATGCCATGGCTGGACGATCCCGTCGCGACCGCCGCCGGTCTTCCGGCCTGGGTGCTTCCCCTGGCGATTTTCGTCATCGCGGCGGTGGAGTACATCG
>JBCDBH010000097.1:0-16753 GCA_039184055.1 Acidobacteriota bacterium | reverse complement strand
AGGCCAGCGCTTCCTGGTAGGCGCGTACCGCCTCGAGCAATCGATCGGGACGCTGCTGACCGAGCTCGTGAAGACACAAGCCCAGACCGAGCCACAGATCGGCGATCAATCCAGGCAGTCGTACCTCACGACTTGATTCGAGCGTGACGCGTAACTCGGCTGCAGCCTGCTCGGGTGCTACCGCACGCATCAAATCAGCCCGCTGTAGGGTGAGCTGGGCCGCAAACACCGGTGATACATCCGCCACACGGTCACGGGCGGCGGTGAGCAATGACAACGCCGCCTCGACATCGCCCTGTTCGAGTCGGTACGTCGCCCGCACCATCTCGATCACCGCGATCGCCGGAGCGGGCAATACGGTGGCGGCACGATCCAGCTCGACACCTTCTGGATCGACATCTTCCGGATCATCGACCAGACCATGAACATACGCCACCGCCGTCACCAAGGGCTGCAATCCCGTGGTCGGGTCCAGAGCACGGCTCATTCGTTCGAACCGAGCCGGGTCGGCAGTGAGCACGAAGGCGTTGTACAGCGAAACGAGATCCGCTTCGGGTGCGAGCGCGGCAAGTGCGGACTCAGCCTCACCACGAAGCAGCAAGGTCAAGAACCGCCAACCACCCGGTAGGTCGATCGACGAATCACCAAGCATGAGGCCGTCGAGGATCTCCGCTTGGACCTGCTCGGCGTCAGGCACCAAGAGCAGGCTCGCGGGTAGTGGGAAGATCCCCAGCAACCGACAGGCATGATCAAGGTCGACTCCGCGGGTCGAGGTCACGCTCATCGTTTCAACAACCGCATCACTTCAAAAACCGCTCGGTGGTTTGCTCAAGGTACGCGAGGCGCCTCGACCGATGAAACGTGCCGCCACCTCGGCTTCGTCCATCGTTGCGAAGTCGCGAATCCGTCGCCGCACGACGCGAAACGGTTCGTCGGATCGATCGCTGGCCAGCGCGACGTCCAAGTAGACGACCCAGCGGCCGTTTTCCTCGATGACATAGGTCTGCGCGTCGAGACCGCAATCGGGAAACGCCTCGCTCACGTGACCGATTCGACAACGGCTGGGCGACCCGTCAAGGCGAGTCGCAGGACTTTTTGGCGATCGTCCCAGAACGCCGGGAGACGACCGGGTGGCACCGAGTCGGGGAGAACCTCCCAAATCAGCACCGATCGATCGCCGACACGATTGCGTTGCTTCAGAATCAGACCACCCCCCGCGGCACCACGAGTCGGATAGAGCCAAAGCTCCTGGTCGCGCACCACCGGGGCCAAAGAATCCTCGGGAAAGTAGCGCCGCGCCACATCCACGGGGAAGTGTAGATAGCCGCTATCGGTGAGCTCGAGCGCCAGCGACATGGGCTCAGCCATCGACCACCTCGTCGTCGTCGAGCTCACGGCCCCAGCTCGCCATCAGACGTCGAGCCAGACCGTGCATCGACTTCTCCACCGCTGGCGACAGCGGTGCGCCGATCTCGAGCGTTGCCGCCTCGATCAGGTAGACCGTGATGTCTTCCGGATAGTCGTCCTTGAGCAACCAGCGGGCAAAGGCCAGCGCGTGGTCCCAACGAAAAGCGTGAAGGTGGAGACCGGTAAGCGGGGGAAGCTGTTCGAGCTCGGCTCCGGGCACTTCGAAGACAGTCCCTGGTTTCGAGCCCGTCTGGGATGCGTCGACGAGGATCACGCGACGTGCGCCACGCATCTGGAACGCGACGTCCATGCCCCCGGTGCCGGCATCGGCACACTCGACACCCGGGGGCACGCCGAGCTCCCAAAGATTCCGGATCAGGATCGATCCGACCGCGTCATCACCCCGGAGCAGGTTGCCACAACCGATCACCAGGGTGTCGACCGTTCGATTCGTATCGATGGACGGAACCGCCAATGCCGTCGCGTCCGTCACGTCGCTGCTCAGCCGAGCTCGCCAATATTGAAGCGCGACAGCTCCCGTCCAGACTTGCCGTCGTAGACGTGCACCGTACACACCAAGCAAGAGTCGTACGACCGCGCGACGTGTCCCATCTCCACTGGATCGGTCGGGTCCTTGATTTCCGAGCCGACGAACGACTGTTCCATCGGACCGAGGGTCCCGGTGCGGTCACGCGGACCGATATTCCATGCGGTGGGCGTCACCACCTGGTAGTTCTCGATCTTGCCGTCCGAGATCACGATCCAGTCTGATAGCGAGCCACGCGCGGCCTCGGTGGCACCAAAGCCCTTGCCTTCCTTGAGCTCATCCGGTTTGGTGTAGAACCGGCCATGCAGATCGAGCTCATCGAGCCAGCCACGGGTCAACTTGTAGTACTTGCAGGCTTCGTGCATCCGCGCCATGACGCGAACCATCACGTTCGGACCGACCGTGTTGATGGCGTCGAGAAAGAGCGGATCGTAGTCCTGGTGGTCAGCGGCGTCGGATCGACCGGCGATCACCTGACGCGCCAGCGGCCCAGCCTCGAGCGGCAACGGACCCCGACCCGGCACTTCATACCGTGGCGACTTCGCCCAGCTGTATTTGTTCTGCTTGTGGCCGTCGGCGGGATCGATCGGATCCGTCTCACCGAACCACGGGTGCAGATAGCGCTCGCCCTTGAAGAACGAGTGCGCCGTGTCCTCGCGGACGTTTAGATGGTCGAAGTCGTGATACTCGCTACCGTCATAAATACCGGCACGATTGATCAACGCATCGTTGCGACCGTCGATGGTCGGGTGCTCGTAGAGCTCGGGATCGAAATAGGTCCCGGTCGCGAGAAACGCGCCACAACCCTGACCGTATTTGTCGAGCCCAGCGGCCTGGGCGAAACGCAGGAAGAGACCACAATCCGAATTGCGCTGGGCGTCGTTCTCATCGGCCCACGCGAGCACATCGTTCCAGGTCTTGTTCTCCATCCAGCGTTCGATCGAGCAACCCAGCCACTCTTTCTCTAGCCACTCACGTTTCCAGTAGTCGAGAATGGCGATGGCGCGGGTGACGTCGGCCAGGTTGGGGGCACACATCACACCACCGGGGATCATGAAGCTCGAATGCGGCCACTGACCACCGAAAATGGCATAGACCTCGACCGGCTTGCCCGAGAGCGTCACGCCCTTCTCGTAGCCTGTACCCACGAACGGTGCGAACCGCCGCACCACCTCGTCGTACTCGGGTAGCCCGGCGTAGTTCTTGTTGGTCAGGTCGACCGCGAAGAGAGCGTAAAACCAGCGTGGGATCGACTGCAGAGTCTCACACGCCTGCGCGATATTGCGTACCAGCGTGGCGTTGTGGGGCATGTGGGTACGCCACGCGGTGTCGAGCGCATAGGCCGCCTTGTAGAGATGGCTGCCGCCACAAATGCCACAAATACGTGGTGTCACGATCAAACCCGCCTGGGGATCCTTACCCCGCAAGATGATCTCGAAGCCACGGAACATGCTGGCCTCGGTCCAGGCGCTCGTGACGACTCCATCCTCGAGCGTGATGCGTAGATCGAGGTCGCCCTCGACCCGGCCGAGCGGGCTGATCCGCATCTGATCCGGCATTTCGATGGTTGCTGTGCTCATGCTGCCTCCGGTGATCGGTCGAGTGGATCAGACGACGAACATGTCTTCTTTGGCCCAATTCGGTGCCGCAACCCGGGCCGCGGCGGCATGGGCCATGTACGAAACGTGATCGGTACCCGTCGGTACCTCTTTGGGAATCGTGCCGCTGATTTTCTGCGTCTTGAACACCGTACCGGGCTCCAGATCGTGGAACGGGAACTCCGGCTCGGTACAACCCGTACACGGCATGCCGGCGCGGGTCTTCGACGACTGGCGATTCCACAAGATGCGGTTGCATGGTGAATGAGTCATCGGCCCCCGGCAACCGAACTCGTAGAACAAACAACCGGTACGGGTACCTTGACCGAACTCCATGGTCGACTGTTTGTATTCGAAGAACTGCACGCGAGTGCAACCCGTTTGGGTGAAGGTCTTGAAAAAGGTCTGTGGACGCTGCAGGTCGTCGAGCGCGATGTCCGACGCACGCCCCGAAGCCACCGCGACGAGGATCTGCGTAACCCAATCCGGATGTGCCGGGCAGCCCGGAATGTTGATCACCGGCAGGCCCCATTTCGAACGGAAATCGGCACCCAGAAAACCACCGTGCTTGCGTTTCAGATACTGCAAACCCACCGCGTCGGTCGGGTTCGGCGCGGTCGCCGGAATGCCGCCCCAGCAGGCACAATCCCCGAGCGCCACCACCGCGCCGGCCTGCGCAGCGAGCTCCGTCACCCACTCCTTCATCGGCCGGTCGGCGAACATGTTGTAGCGACCGGTGTTGTTCGGTCCCAGGGCCACCGAACCTTCGAACACGAAAATGTCGAGTGGATTCTCACCACTCGCGACACCCTGGATGATGCGTTGCGCGTTGTCCCCGAGCTCGAAACCGAGTGAGGGATGCCACAGCACGTCGATGCCGAAATCCGTCACCAAATCACAAGCGCTCGGTTCCTCCGCATTGAGAAAAGACATCGTATTGCCGCTACACGCGCCACCTTGGAGCCAGAGCAACGTCGCCATCTCGTTCTCCTTCGTCAAGCGGTCGAAACTCGCCGGGCCGTCGAAACTCTCGGGCCGACCTGATCCACAGAATGCCGCGCCAGTGTTACCCACAGGCTACACCCTGGCAATAGCAAGAAATAGGTAGTTGCTCAGGTCTTGGGTAGCAACAACAAACCGCGGGCCACTGCGGTACGGATCAGCTCGACTTGGTTGTGAGCGCCGAGCTTTTCCATCAGATTGGCGCGATGCCGGGTCGCGGTGTGAGGGCTGATCGACAGATGACCAGCGATTTCCTGAGTGGTACAGCCTTTGGCGATCCACTCGAGTACTTCACGCTCCCGGGCGGTGAGGTTGTTTTTCTCGAGATGTTGGAAACGTACCTTCTCGAGATTGATGCCCTTGCTGATGTAGCGTTCGCCTCGACGCACCGCGGCGAGCGCCTCGAAGAGCTCGTCGTCGAGCGCCTGTTTGAGCAGGTAACCACTGGCACCGTATTCGAGAGCGCGAGCGATGAACTGAGCATCGTCGTACATCGACAGCACGAGCACGGCGAGGTCGCCATCCTGTTTACGGATTCGACGAAGGGTCTCGAGACCGTCGAGACCCGGCATCGACAGATCGAGAACGATGATCTCCACCGTCAACCGATCGAGCACCACCAGCGCCTGCTCACCGTCGTCGGCTTCGGCCACCACCTCATAGCTGCCATCGATGTCGAGCAGCGCCGCCAGGCCACGACGCACGATGGCGTGGTCGTCGACCAGGACGACCCGGGTCTTCACGAAGACACCTTCGGTCCGCCGATCACCGGTGGTACGACGACAGAGATCGTCGTGCCACGTCCCGGTGTGGTGTCGACCTCGAATTCCCCACCGAGCATGGTGACGCGCTCGTTCATACCGAGCAGCCCCAGCCCTCGCGTCACCGCATCACGCTCGAAGCCCCGGCCGTTGTCGCTGACCGTGAGCAAGACGCGTTCGACATCGGCTTCGAAAATCACCTCGACACGACTCGCCGCGGCGTGATTGACGACGTTGGTCAAAGCCTCCTGGGCGATACGAAACAACGCCGTCTCGACCTCGGGCGGTTGGCGCTCCGGGGTCGTCGACAGACTCAGCTCGGCGACCAGGCCTGTACGATCAGCGTAATCGTCGACGAGCTGTTGAAGGGCCATGTCGAGCCCCAAACGATCGAGCGTCGGGGGCCGCAGACGTTGCGCCAAGCACTTGATCTTTTCGGTCGCCAGACTGAGCTGCTCGTGCAACGCGGCGAGCTGGGCTTCGAACGCACTGGAGTCCGTGGCGCTACCCGCGAGCACCTTCAACCCGAGCTTGATCCCGACAAGTGCCTGGCCGGCTTCGTCATGAAGCTCGAGGGCGATATGACGACGCTCCTCTTCGAGCCGATTGACGTTCTCGGCGGACAGGGTCCGAACCAGTCGACTCTTGATCTCGAGCTGCTCGAGCAGACGGACGTTTTCGATCGCCACCGCGGTGGTGTTGGCGAGTGACTCGAGAAACGCAGCATCCTGCCAGGTGAACGGCTCGACGCCCCCGACACGATGCAGCTCGAAGAAACCGACCGGCTGCCCGGTCGAGCTCATCAACGGTACCGAGAGCGCGCTGGTGACTCCCAATTTGCCGGCGTAGATCGTCTCGGCGCGAGGATCCTCGACATAGTTTTCGGTGAGATACGGAAACTCGGACACCAGCAGCTGGCCGGCAAGCCCCTCCCCCGGCCGCCAGCGACGTGGGTCCCGGTGCCACACACCCGAATGCCAATAAGCGTCTGAAGCCATGCACAGAGTGTCGTCATGGCTCTCGGCAAGACCGGCGAGCCCGCCTTCGGCTTTGAGAAATCGCGCCGCGTGTTCGACCAGGTGACGGATCAACAGGGAGATCTCACGAGGCTGGTTGATCTCGGCGGTAAAGGCGAGCAGCGCCTGGAGACCCTGGGTCCAGCCGTCGAGCCGACCGATGACCCGAGCGCGTTCGAGGCCGACCGCGAGTTGTCGGGCCAGCGTACCGGCCAGCTGAGCGTCGTACGATCGGAGCTCTCGGTCGCGACGATCGGCCAGGAGAATCACTCCCATAGGGCGTTCTTGATGGTCGAGAATCGGCACCGCGAGCATGGTTCGCCAGCCGAGCGACCGAACCCATCCTTCTCCACCTTCGGGCAAGGAACGGCCACCCCCGAGCCCGAAGACTCGTCGCCGACCGACCAGTAGCCGCAAAAGCCGATCGAGGTCACCCTGGACGATGACGGGCTCGTCATGATCGACCGTGTGCACCGCGGTGGCGTCGAGCTCGCGCTCACCGCCGAGCGCAATGACGGCGATTTCGATATCGAAGACGGTATGAAGACAGTCGACCAGCTTGGGTAACAGCCGGCTCGGCTCGGGCTCGGCGATCACCAGCTCGGCAATCGCGTCGATGTGGTCGAGCAGCGTCTCGGGGCGGATGGCGGCAGGCGACGACTCGTCCACCGACGAGCCTGTCGTCACGACCGACGTCGCCCCGAGCGCCTCACTCATCCGCCAGTGCCGGTAGCCGCCACCGCGACCGGACGCACCGCGTCGATCAAATAGTCGACCAAGGCATCGAGACCATCACCCTTCTTCGCCGACGTATGCAACACCGGCAGCTCGGGACGGACTTCGTGGATATTGGCCGTAGCCAGCTCGTGGTCGAAGTCGCACGCCACGGCGATGTCCATCTTGGTCAGCACGGCGAGATCGGCGGTGTTGAAAATGCCGGGGTACTTGAGAGGTTTGTCTTCACCTTCGGTAACCGAAAGTAATACGGCACGGAGCTGCTCGCCGAGATCGTAGGACGACGGGCAGACCAGGTTGCCGATGTTCTCGATGAACAGGATGTCGATCGTGTCGAGATCCCAGCCCTCGAGATGCTGACTGATCATCTCGGCATCGAGATGACACCGCCCCTGGGTACTGATCTGACGGACCGGCACGCCGGTACGCGCCAGCCGCTGGGCATCGTTGTCGGTGGCGAGATCGCCGACCAGCACAGCGGGCGAAATTCCCCGCTCGACCATCTTGTTGAGTGTGTTCTCGAGCAGCGCCGTCTTACCAGTTCCCGGGCTAGACACGAGATTGATGACGCGAACATCCGCGGCCTCGTAACGCTTCCGGAGCTCGGCGGCGAGGAGATCGTTCTTCTTGAGAATTCCCTTGCGGACTTCGAGAATGCGTGTCGTGCTCATGAGGCTCCCAGAGGGGTCGTGGTGTCTGCTTCGCCGGTTTCCTGAGATGTTATCCGAGTGGTCGGACCGGTTTCGATTTCAAGGCTTTCGATGTCGAGCTCTCTGCCCTGGCGAATGTCGTTCGACGGCTCGTCACACTCCGGGCAGCGAAAGCGCTGAATGCCCGGAAGCTCGAAGTCGCGCGCGCACGACTTACAGTGGATCACCACCGGCAAACGCTTGCAGCGCAGTCGTGCCCCTTCGACCATCGTACCCGCGGCGGCGATCTCGAAACAAAACTCGAGCGCTTCGGGGGCGACACACGACAGGGCACCGATCGCCAGATGAACTTCCTTCACCGCGACCCCGCCCGCCTCGGTGGCGGCTTCCGAAGCCATCTCAACCAGGGAGTGTGCGACCGAGAGCTCGTGCATCAGGAATTCCTGTCGCTTTCGAGCTTGGCGCCATAACGCTGGGCGACATCGATCCCGAGCTGCAGCGTGTTTTGCACCATCGGGTCACGTAGCACTTTGAGCAGCCCGAAGACACCGACCGAGCGCGCCGGGGCGTCCCCATCGGTAGACTCGAGATGCGAATCCGCGATGGTTCGCCCGAGCTCTCCGAGCACCTGAACCGTCCGAGGATCGAACATCCCTGCGGCTGACAAGACCTCTCCAGCCTCCAACAGCTCGGGAAGACGCTCGGTGGCCTGGCGCAGCTGCTCGGTGTCGATCTTAGGGATGCTCTCACGCAGCTCATGGGTCCCTTCCACCACCGTCTCGGCTATCGCTTCGCTCCGCGCCAAGAAACCGTCGACCGATTCGACCATGAAGGCCAAAAGATCGATCTTCTCGAGCATCGTGCCGAACGCCGCCAATGTCTTCGGATCGCTGAGCTTTTCGAGCAGCCCCGATGCGAGCAGGGCATCCCAGTCGACCCGCTCGGCAACGTCCGAAAGTCGCGCCCCGGTCTGGGCGAGCTGCGGTACCTTGCCAATCCAGTCAACTTGATCATCGGTGCTCAACGCCGGACGCAGCTCGTTGACGCCGCTGGTCAGAGAATCGATCACAACCTCGGCGCGCTGCAAAAAGCCCTCGAGTGCATCGAAGGAAAAGGTAATGACATCGAGTCGATCGAGCAGGCGGTTGAGCGAGTCGACCGTCTGGGGGTCGTTCAAGCGCTCCTGTAAGCGCTCCTGTGGCGAAAGGGGGATGACGTTTGCCTCGGCTCCCATGATCGACCTCCGTGTGAGCTACGGGTATAGGCTTCCAAGTTCTGCTTATTGTGTAGAGAGCACCCGTGGATGAACCATGGCATGAATTTGCTATTTGCCCGACTCGACCCGCCCCATACGCTGGCGTTGGATGATCAGCAGCGAATCGGTGACGAACAACGACACGGTCGGCACCTCGACCGAGGGTCGCCATGACCACGGGCGTCGTCTCGTCGAAATCACCGGCATTGTCCAAGGTGTCGGCTTTCGCCCCTTCGTCTACGGTCTCGCCACGCGACTCGGGCTGAGCGGCTCGGTGTGCAACACCGGGGGCGGCGTATCGATCGAGATCGAAGGTGAGCGGGATCGGCTGCACGCGTTTCGTGATGCGCTCGGCACCGAGGCTCCACCGCTGGCACGGATCGACACGATCGAGGTCCATGAGCTCGGTCGAAAACACGACCAGACCTTCGAGATCGTCTTTAGCAAGGTGACCGCCGACGCGACGAGCCTCGTGTCACCGGACATCTCTCTATGCGCCACTTGTCGACGGGAACTGGAGGATCCGTCCGATCATCGCTACCGCTACCCTTTCATCAACTGTACCGACTGTGGCCCTCGCTTCACGCTGATTCGCGACACACCGTACGACCGCCCCATGACCACCATGGCCGCGTTCGAGATGTGTCAGCTTTGCGCCGACGAGTACACCGACCCTACGAGCCGTCGTTTTCACGCCCAGCCCAACGCGTGTCCGGAATGTGGCCCGACGGTGGAGTGGCACAGCCACACCACCACCGACCCGCCTCGTTTCGCCACCGATGCGCTCGAACGCACCAAACAAGCGCTCGCCGCGGGCTGGATCGTCGCCATCAAAGGGATCGGTGGCTTCCATCTCGCCTGTGACGCCACCAACGAAACCGCCGTGGCGTCTCTGCGTGAGCGCAAACGACGTCCCCACAAACCGCTCGCTCTGATGGCCAAAGACGTCGACATGGCCATGCGTTACGGTCGCCTCTCGATGACTGAACGACGCTGGTTGGAAAGCCGAGAACGACCGATCGTACTGCTCGACAAACATCCGGACACCGATCTCGCACCGAGCGTCGCCCCGGGGCAGTCGAGCCTCGGCATCATGCTGCCGTACACCCCGCTGCACGAGCTTTTGCTCGACGACCGCCCGTTGGTCATGACCTCGGGCAACCGCTCCAGCGAGCCCATCGCCATCAGCAACCATCACGCGATCGCCAACCTGGGCGAGATCGCCGACGCCTTCCTGTGTCACGACCGGGCCATCCAGGTGCACTGTGACGACTCCGTGGTCCGGGTCGTGCAAGACGAGCTCCTACTCCTCCGGCGCTCACGTGGCTACGCACCGTCGCCGATCGAGCTCGGCTACACGACGTCGCCGACCCTCGCCGTCGGTGGCGAGCAGAAAAACGTCTTCTGTCTCGCCGACGGGCATCAGGCCTTCCTGAGCCAGCACATCGGTGACCTCGAGCAACTCGAGACCCTCGAAGTCTTCGACACCACGTACCGTCACTTCTCCAAGCTGTTTCGTATTCGGCCCGAACGTCTCGTCTGCGATCTCCACCCCGGCTACCTCGCCACTTCATGGGCCGAACGTCACGCCACGAAGCACGATCTGCCGCTGTTGCGAGTGCAACACCACCATGCACACCTTGCGGCGTTGATGACCGAGCACAACCTCGACGGCAACCAGCCGGTTCTGGGGTTTGTCTTCGACGGCACCGGCTACGGCACCGACGACACGATTTGGGGAGGCGAGGTCCTGCTCGCCAACGGTCATCGCTTCGATCGTCTGGCCCACCTGCGTCCGGTGATGTTGCAGACCGGTGAGCAGGCGATCCGTCATCCGGGCCGGCTCGCTTTGTCCCACCTGCATGCCGCCGGGCTCGACTGGGATCCCCGTCTACCCTGTGTCAAAGCCTGCCCCGAAAATCATCGGACGGCGCTCCGGCGCCAGCTCGACCGAGGCCTCGGCACCATGCGCTCAAGCAGCATGGGACGCTTGTTCGACGCCGTCGCGGGTCTGCTCGGTGTCCGCCAACAAGCCACCTACGAAGGCCAAGCCGCTATCGAGCTCGAAACCCTGGCCTGGAGTGGAGCGACCTTCACCTCCCGGCGCTATGCCTTCGCCATCGACGACGGCGCTCCCATCGTGATCGACCCGACGCCCGTGCTCGCCGCGATCGTCGACGAGATCCACCACGGTATCGAGCCCGCGTCGATCGCGGCAGCCTTTCACCAAGCGGTCGCCGACGCCATCGTGACCGTCGCCACTCGGCTCCAGCCTCGTCTCGGTGTCGTCCCCGTCGGTCTCTCCGGCGGTGTCTTTCAAAACCGTCTCCTGCTCGAGCTCACCCACCAAGGACTCACAACCGCGGGCTTCGACGTGCTCGTCCACCGTCTCGTACCCCCGAACGACGGTGGGCTCGCACTCGGTCAACTCGCCATAGCCGCCTGGACACCGTAATGGATCCCGTACATCTTTCCAGCCTGATCGGCGGCGGCTTCGTCGTCGGCTTTCGCCACGCCTTCGAGCCCGACCATCTCGCCGCCGTATCCAACCTGGCGACCCGACCGAGTGGACTCCGTGGAGCCCTTTGGCTCGGCACCGCCTGGGGTGTCGGCCACACCCTCAGCTTCGGCATCGTCCTCCTGCTGCTCGTCGCACTCGACATCCACCTCCCCGACGCCTTCCACCACATCGCCGAGTTCGGCGTCGCCGGCTTTCTCATCCTGCTCGGCATCATCACCCTTCGGCCCAAAGACCCGGCCGTCGCCGAGCCACAAAAGAACCACACCACACATCACTCCTTTGGCTTCGGCGTCATCCATGGCTTCGCCGGAAGCGGCACCCTCGTCGTCCTGCTCGCCGCCACCGCCGCCAACGGCGCGGAACAACTCGCCTACCTCCTGACCTTCGGCGTCGGTTCAGTGGGTGGCATGATGCTCGTCACCGCCATCACCTGTGGCCTTGCCGGCATCGCCACCCAACGCCAATACACCAGCGTCGTACGCATCGCCGCCGCCATGTTGAGCATCGGGGCCGGTTGCTGGCTCGGTCTCGAGCTGACCGGGTTGCTCTGACCAAGCTCTCAAAGCTCAAAGCCGCATAGCCAAACTCTCCTGCGGTCGACAGATCGCGATAAGCTCATACAAACCCAGGAGATACCTATGACTTCTATCGCCTTTGCCTTGGGCCTCTTTATCTACGTGCTGGTGCGCGTGGGTTTGAAGGGCTTTTTCACCGTGCGTCCGGACCAGCGGGCGGTGATCACCTCTTTTGGTCGTGCTCAGCGTCTGCCGGGGGAGCCGGTCGCTGACCCTTCTCTCTCGGAAGACGAGCGCCAGCGCTACGCCTACCCCAACTTGAAGGTGATCCCACCCGGGGGTCCATACCTCAAGATGCCTTGGCAGAAGGTGCACAAAGTTTCGGTGGCGACTCAGGCCGTGGACTTGGTCTGGGATCCCACCAAGACCCAGTCGACGATCGAGTCGGTGACCAAGGACAATCTCACCACCGGCGTCAACGGGCAGATTCGCTATCGGGTTCACGAGAACAATCTCTACGCCTACCTTTTCGGAGTGCGTAGCCCCCTCGAGCATGTGATGGGGTATTTCATCTCGGTGCTGCGCGAGCGCATCGCCAATTTCGTCGATCCCAAGGGCGCCAGCCTGGTCGCGGGAACGGGAGACGAGGAGGGTTCGAGCAGCACGGTCGAGCTTTCCGAAGGCGTCTCGATCAACGACCTGCGCAAGAACCTGCCGCTGCTCAACGAGTATATGGAGCAACAATGCCGCTCCACCGCCGGTCGCTACGGCATCGAGCTCGACGCGGCGCTGATCACCGAGATCGACCCGCCCTCCGAGGTCGACCACGCGCTCTCCGCGATCAACTCGACGCGCAACCAGGTCGCCGCCGACATCTCGACGGCCCGCGCCGAGGCCGAGCAGCAGATCACGATGAGCGAACGTGCCGTCGAGATCGCCCAGAACAACGCCGAAGCCGAGGTCGCGCCGCTCCGTGAGCTGGCGGCGATCCTCACGCAGATCAAGGGCGAAGGCGGCACCAAGGCCCTTCGCACCTATCTCCGCAATATGCGCGCACCCCTGCTCAACCGGGCCGGGCGTGTCGTGGTGACGTCGGAATAAGGAGGTCGCGATGAGCGTATTTGCAGTCATTTTCCGCCTCCTCTTCATCCCGATCCTGCTCACCTGTGCTCGCGTGTTCGGGCTCTACGCCGTAGTCGCCGAGTGCGAAGCCCACGTGTTCACACTCTTCGGCAAGGTCGTCGGCGTGCTCGACGAGCCGGGCCTCCACTTCCCCATCGCGCGTTTCGGTCCGAAGGCGCTGCTTCTCCCCTTCTTCGGCAAACGCAAGGCGGTGTCGACGGCCCTGCGCCAGCACTACCTGCGCAGCCAGATGGTGAACTCGGAAGAAGGCACGCCCATGGGCGTCGGCATCTGGTACGAAATGACCGTCAGCGACCCGGTGTCCTACCTCTTCGTCAACGCCAATCCGGAAGGCTCGCTCCAGGCCAACGTCGCCAGCTCGACGATCTCGACGCTCTCGAATCTCGAGATGGAAGAGATGCTCGAGAATCGTCACAACCTCTCCCGCACCGTGCGCGCCGCGGTGTCGCCGCTCTCCGAGAAATGGGGCTACCGATTGGGCTCGGTCTACATCCGCAAGGTCGCCTTCACGGACCGCTCAATGGTCGAGAACATCACCGAGAAAGTCGTCAAGCGACTGGTTCAGGTGACGAGCGCCATGAAGCAGGACGGCGAAAACCGCGTCGGCCTGATCCAGTCGGAAACGGCGAAAAAGGTGTCCCAGCGTCTCGCCGAAGCGTCCGCCGCGAGACCGGCGGTGGTCGGCGAAACGCTCAACGAGATCGGCCGGGAAGATTCGGAGATCCTCGACGCCACCATCGAGGTCATGGAGACCCAAAACCTGCTCGACTCCGGCGCTCCGGTCGACGTGCTGCCCAAAGGCGCGAACGTCTTGATCCAGCTCGGCGACCAGAAACAAACCCCGACGCCGCCCCCCTTCAGCCCTGGCGACTCCTGGCGCGGAGACTCCTGACGGCTCGGCACGTGATCAACCAGTAGAATGGTTCGTCTGGCGGTCTCGGCAAAGGCCGGATAGGCCGCCGGCAGAAATGCGCGCGGCGGGTGAATACCGACCCGCCGCGCTGCGTAGACTAGAGCTATCATCTCGAGCCATCACCCGAGCTCGATCGTTCCCCCCTATGACATACAGGGAGATTCCTGGATGCAACACACCATCCGTTCCTCCGAGCAACGCGTACGCCAAGCCGGCGCCGTGCGGCTCGCCATAACCGCCCTTCTCGGTTGCCTCGTATTACCCTCGTTTCTGCTCGCCGACGCGAACCCGGCCGACGCCGACTCCGATACTGAGGTCGCGACGCTCTCGTATCTCGACCAGCTGCCGCCGCTGCTCGATCGCCAGGTGTTCTTCGGCGATCCCGAGATCACCGGCTCTCAGATCTCGCCCGACGGCAAGTACCTGACGTTCAACAAGCCCTACGAGGGCGTTCCGAACGTGTGGATCAAGGGCCTCGACGAAGACTGGGACGCCGCCCGTCCGCTGACCGCCGACAAACGCCCCCTGCCCGGCTACTTTTGGAGCGAAGACTCCAAGTTCCTGCTCTACGTGCAGGACAAGGGCGGCAACGAGAACTTCCACGTCTACGCCGTCGACCCGTCGGCTGAGCCCGAGGAAGCCACCGGCGTGCCGCCAGCACGCAACCTCACCCCCATCGAGGGCGTTCGCGCCATCATCTACGCCGTGCCCGAAGCGACGCCTGGACAGATTCTCGTCGGTCTCAACGATCGCGACCCGGCGCTCCACGACGTCTACCGCCTCGACCTGGCCACCGGTGAGCGCGAGCTGCTGATCGAGAACGACTCCAACGTCGCCGGCTGGCTCACCGATCTCGACGGCAACGTCCGCATGGCGGTTCGTCAGACGTCCGACGGCGGCACCGAGACGCTCAAGGTCGAAGACGGCAAACTCGGCGACGTCGTCTACTCGTGCAACTGGCAAGAGTCCTGCGGGCCGGTTCGCTTCCACAAAGACGGCAAGCGCGTCTACATGATCAGCAACAAGGGCGAAGACGTCGACCTGTCCCAGCTCTACCTGATGGACGCCGAGACCGGTGAGACGGAGCTGCTCGAGTCGGACCCCGAGGGGGAAGTCGACCTGGGTGGCACCATCTTCTCCGACAAGACCGAAGAGCTGATCGCGACGGTCTACGTCGGCGACCGTACCCGCACCTATCCCAAGACCCAGGAGCTCAAGGACGCCCTTGCTTTCCTGGAAAAGGAATTGCCGGACGGCGAGATCAGCTTCTCGCCGCAGACCAACGACGACCGTCTGGTGAAAGTCGTGGTGTCGAGCGACGTCGATCCCGGAACGGTCTACGTCTACGACTGGCAGGAAGGCACAGTGGAAAAGCTCTACGAGAGCCGCCCCGAGCTGCCCTCCGAGAACCTGGCGCCGATGCAAGCGATCCGCTACGAAGCGCGTGACGGCCTCACCATTCCGGCCTACCTCGTGACGCCCAAGGGCGTAAAGGCCGAGAATCTCGGTTTGGTGGTGGTCCCGCACGGCGGCCCCTGGGCGCGCGACACCTGGGGCTACAACTCCAACGCACAATTCCTCGCCAACCGCGGCTATGCCGTGCTGATGCCCAACTTCCGCTCCTCCTCCGGTTTCGGCAAGGCGTTCCTCAACGCCGGCAACAAAGAATGGGGCCGGGCCATGCAGCACGACATCAGTGACGGCGTGAAATACCTGGTGGACAAAGGCATCGCCGATCCCGACCGGGTGTGCATCATGGGCGGCTCCTACGGTGGCTACGCGACGCTCGCCGGTCTGACGTTCACCCCTGAGCTCTATGCCTGTGGCGTCGACATCGTGGGTCCGTCGAACCTGATCACGCTCTACAACTCGCTGCCCGCCTACTGGGGCCCGATCGTCAAGATGTTCGCGCTGCGCATGGGTGATCCCGAGGTCGAGGAAGATCGCGCGATGATGATCGACCGCTCGCCCCTCACCCACGTCGACAAGATCGAAGATCCGCTGCTGGTCATCCAGGGCGCCAACGATCCGCGCGTGAAAAAGGCCGAAGCCGACCAGATCGTCATCGCCATGCGAGACAAAGGTCTGCCGGTGGAGTACATCCTCGCGCCCGACGAGGGCCATGGTTTCCGCGGCCGCGAGAACCGTCTGGCGATGTACGCCCGTATCGAGCAATTCCTCGACCATCACATCGGTGGCCGTCACCAGGAGTCGATGGAAGAAGACGTGGCCGCCAAGCTGGCCGACATCACCGTCGACCCGGCGAGCGTCGAAGCGCCGAAGATCGCCACCGGCCTCGATCTCGCCAAGAAGACACCGCTACCGGCGGTGGACGTCGCCAACGTCGCGCTCGGCACCCACTACTACACCTCGAACCTGTCGGTCCAGGGTCAGCAGATCGCCGTCGAAAGCACGCGTGTCTACAAGGCGGCCGACAAAGACGGTGAATCGGTACTGCATCTCGACGCCAGCGCCACTTCGCCCATGGGCACCGCCACCGACAACTTCGTGGTCGACGGCGAATCCCTCCGACCGCTCGAACGCCTGGTGAAACAGGGTCAGGCGACCGTCGAGCTGACCTACGGCGGCCGTGAGGTCACCGGCCAGATCCAAGCCGGGCCGCAGCAGATGCCGGTCAGCCTCGAGCTCGAAGCACCCGTCTTCGGCAGCGACGCCGCGCTCGACGCCGT
>JBCDBH010000096.1:0-16878 GCA_039184055.1 Acidobacteriota bacterium | reverse complement strand
GCCGTGTTCGCGGAGCTGGGTAGCGTCCGTGTGTTGATGAAAGAGCAACGCTGGGCCGACGCGCTCGACCGTGCAATGGCATTGCCGAGCTCTGACAACTGTCTCGTGGCCAAGACACGGGCGCGCTGTCTGATGCGTCTTGGCCGTCACGACGACGCGCTCATGCAGCTCGCGAACCACGATGGCCCGCTCCGCGACGCGATGCAATCTGGCAAATCGCCCCCTCCGCCAGCCAGTTTGCTCCTCGACTTTCTCCGTCGCTGAGCCGGTTTCACGGCTTTTTCAGAACTCTCGAACGTCTCTCGACGCCTGTCAGGGCACGCTCCGTGCCATGAAACACCTGCTGATCGTTCTCCCTCTCCTGATCTCCCTCGTCCTCACCCCGAGCTCGGCTCAAGCGCTCGATCCCGCCACGCAAGATCGGATTCTCGACACGGTGGCCGACACCCTCGTCGACCGCTATGTCGACCTCGAGATCGCCGAGGCCATGGTTGCAGCGGTGAACGCCTCTCGCGAGCGGTACCACGCGCTCAACTCCCCTCGTGCTTTCGTCGAGGCAGTCAACCGCGACCTCTTCTCCGTCTCGAACGATCTGCACGTCCAGCTGATCTACTCGGAACCGGGACGGGAGACTCTCTTCCATGCCGAAGACAACTACGACTTCATCGACGCGCGCACCCTGCCCGGCAACATCGGCTACCTGCGTCTCGACGCCTTTTCGACCCACGACGAAGCCCGTGCCACCGCCGAAGCCGCGCTCGCCTTTCTCGCCGGCACCGAGGCTCTGATCGTCGACCTGCGATTCAACGGTGGTGGCTCGGGTGAGCTGGTGACCTTGATGCTGTCGTATTTCATCGATCGGCCCACGGTGATCGCCGAATACCACTATCGCTGGAACGGCAATCGCTCGGCATACAAAACCCATCGTCGGGTTGCCGGCGAGAAACGCGTCGGGACACCGCTCTATGTTCTGGTCGGACCGCATACGGCTTCGGCGGCGGAGATCTTCGCCGATACGGTGCAGAGCTTCGATCTCGGCGAGCTGGTCGGTGAGCGAACCTGGGGGCTCGGCAACGTCGCCGACTTCGCCGTGCTCGAAGCCGGTGTGTCGATGATCTTCACTCACGGGGAAGGACGCAATGCCAAGACGGGTACGAACTTCGCCGGCACGGGGCTCACGCCCGATCTCGCCTGCCCCGTCGATGAGGCCCTCGAGCAGGCCCACCTCGCCGCCTTCGACCACGTCGGCAATGAAGACGATCGTGGCTGGACCGAAGACGTCATCCGCGCGCGATACCACCCGATCGAGCCTTCACCGGAAAGCCTGACCGCGTGGGTGGGCGCCTACGGTCACGATCACATCCGGCTTCAGGACGACGGCTTGGTGTGGGTCAAAGAACACCGCCCGGCCTATCCCCTGACACCGGTCAGCGACGCTCGCTTCGTCCTCACCCATGATCCTTCGCATCTGATGATCGAGCTCACCGAAGAATCGATGACCCTGACCTATGCCAACGGTGATCGTCGTTCGATTGCGAAGACCGACCCAAACCAATGAAACAGCGTGCAATTCCCGAGGAAGGCCTAGTGGCTTCATAATGAAGCCATGACGCATGACGGGACGGAGGGGCAACGTGTCGGGCCGTATGTGCTCGAGGAACACGTCGGCAGTGGCGGTATGGGCGAGGTCTTTCGGGCTCGGGACGAGCGGCTCGGTCGTCAGGTGGCGCTCAAGCACCTGCGCCCGGATCACACGGACTCGCCGCAACGACGCGCCCGTCTACGACGCGAGGCCTGGGCGGTGGCACAGCTCAATCACCCTGGAATCGTGCAGATCTATGACGTCCTGGAAGCATCGGACGGCGACTGGATCGTCATGGAGTGGGTGCCCGGCGAGACGTTGGAGACTCGGATCGCCCGCCGGCAACTCGACGCGGCCGAGACCATCGAGCTGACGCGGCAGGTGGCGAAGGCACTGGCGGCGGCGCACAACCGGGGCGTGATCCACCGGGATCTGAAGACGGCCAACATCATGGTGGGTGACGACGGCCAGGCGAAGATCCTCGACTTTGGTCTGGCCAAGAGTCTCGATCGAGATTCGTCCGTCGATACTCGATCCGGCGCGGTCATGGGCACGGCGCACGCCATGTCCCCCGAACAAGCGCGTGGACGCACCGTCGACTACCGGTCCGATCTCTTTTCGCTGGGATCGATGATCCACGAGATGACCACCGGGCAAGCACCGTTTCGCGGCACGACGCTGGCCGACACGCTGACTCGGATCTGCACCTCGGAGCCCCCTCGGCTCGACGAGATCCGCGACGACCTTCCCCGTTCACTCGCCGATTTGGTCGAACATTTGCTCGCCAAGATGCCGGAGGCTCGACCCGCGAGCGCCAAAGACGTGGCGGCACGGCTCGAACGGATGGAGCCGTCGGTCTCGCTCCGCTCGCACCCCGATCCCGACATCACCTTGATGGACACCATCGACGATACGCCATCTGTCGACGACGACGCGCCGCGACGCACGATCCCCGTGGGCCTGATCGGTGCCGTGCTGGCCGTGGTGATCGCCGTTTGGTTGGTCAGCTTCTTCTCGGCCGCCCCCGACATGCCGACCCTCACCACGGCGACCAAGAAGTCGGGAACCGAGCCTCAGACGTCGGCGACTCCGGCGTCGCCGTTCGATCATTACCGTCAGGGTCGCGAGCTCCTCGCCCGTCATGACCGTCCCGGGCATATCGACGATGCGATCGAGGCATTCGAAGCGGCGTTGGCGCTCGATCCCACCTACGCTCCCGCCGAAGCCGGGCTGGCGCGTGCCTTTTGGCGTCAATACCGCGCCAAGCCCGACCCCTATTGGCTCGATCGAGCAGCGCGACGAGCGGATCGTGCGCTCGAGCTCGATCCCGAGCTAACCTTCGCACGAGTGGTGTGGGCGCAAACCCGGATGCTCGAGGGAGAGCACGACGCGGCACGAGCGCGTCTCGACGAGGTGATACGCACCGACCCGGCGTACGCCGAGGCGTATCGAGCCCTCGCCGATTTCGAACGCACAACGGGCAACGCCGACGCGGCCCGACAGGCCTTCGAGCAAGCGATCACGCTCGACCGAACGAATTGGGAATACCCTTTCGAGCTGGCCAGCCTGGAGCTCGACCAGGGCAACCAAACACGCGCCGAAGACCTTCTCGAACGCTCCCTCGAGCTGGCGCCCGACAACGCCTTCGCCTACTTCTCCCTCGGCGCGATCGCCTACTTCCGTGGTGATTTCGCCGCGGCGGCGCAGCGCTTTCAGCGCTCGATCGAGATCAACCCTTCGCCCGCCGCCTATTCCAACCTGGGCACGCTCTACTTCTTCCAAGGGCTCTATACCGAATCGGTGCGCGCCTTCGAACGCGCCGTCGAGCTCGGTGCGCACGGTCTCTTCCTGTGGGCGAATCTCGGTGATGCGTATCGCTGGAGCCCGGGACGCGAAAGCGACGCACGTGACGCCTACACCCGGGCGATTCAATTGCTCGAGCCCGAGCTCGACAAGAACCCTGACGATCTCCAACTCCGCAGCCGACTCGCTTTGCTCTTGGCCAAACGTGGCGACACCGACGACGCGCTCGCCCAAGCCGACCGGGTGGGCGCCGCCGAGCAAGCCAACATCCTCTATCGGCTCACCATCACCCACGAGCTCACAGGCCAGCGCGAGCGCGCTCTGGAGATGCTCGAACGAGCGATCGGCGCCGGCTATCCGCTGGTCGAAATCGAGCGCGATCCCGAGCTCACCGCTCTCCGCGAAGACGCCGACTACCATCGCTTGCTGGCCCGAGGGCAACGAGGCTGAGCGCGACGGAGACCTCAGGCGTCCGGATCGATCGTCGGCCCACCCGAGCCGGTGCTATTGACGATCATCTCGGGATCGACTCGAAAGCTCCGTCGCTCGTTGCCATTGCTCATCGTCACGTGCACGGTGAGGAAGTAGCGCCCCGGGTTGTCGAGACGAAAGGGCGCCGGCTCGTTGGCGTCGGGATCGGTGTTGAAAAGCGGCCAAGCCGGGAGGCTGGAGCCGAACATGGTGCTGTCGAGACGCGGGCCGGCGCCCGAGCGCGGCCGCACCGCCAGACCGGTGGTGATGCCAAACGGGCTGGTGGCGCCCTGATCGTCACGGGTCGGCGAAAAGAGAATCTCGATGTTCTGCAGGATCCGATACGGCGGATTGCCTCCACCTGAAGAATCGGAGGTGTTGTCGAAAAGCATGAAGGCGAGCGTGTCGCCAGTCTGGAGCGAGCCACCGAAACTCGCCGGTTCGGTGAGCGACCCCGTACGCGCCAGACCGATTTGCAAGAGGTGCTGGTCGAGGGTCGGATGGGGTCCGGCGTCCCAATCGAAAGCCAGCTCGATCCAAAAGGCAGTGCCGGTGGTGGGGGACGGGGTCGATGTCATGGCTGGTGCTCCTTCGCATGAACGACGGGCCGGCCACAACGGCCGACCCGCTAGATGACTGAGTCGATCGGGCTGCGCTACGGCGACATCTGGCTCGGAAAGAAGAGGGTGAGATGAAAATCACCTTTCTTCCGATTGGCGAAACCGACCTTGGCGGCGGCGGCTTGTTGCAGCGTCAAGGTGACGCCGTCGATCGCGCGCTGCCCGTTCAGCACCTCGAGAACGTGCTTGTAGGCGTCGTCGTAGTCTTCATTGTCGGTGAATGCGTGGTGCGCCCACTGCGTCGGCGAATCCTTCAACACCGGCGGCTCGTTGTCGGTCCAATAGTAGAGCACGCCCCGAGCGTCGCCATCGCCCTGGTCGGAGATGGCGAGCTTGGCGATCTGGGTCTGAGCAGGCGTCTTGACCCGCAGGTTCATCTCGCTGACGAGCTTGTCGGCCACGGGGGTGTTGCGTTCGTTGGAGGTCGAAAATTTGGCGAATGGCATCGGACGGTCTCCTTGTCGAGGGTTGTTTCGTCGCGGTGTCTCGACCGCGCGCACCCTCCCTTAGAGCAACCGCCGTGCCAGATCATGATCGCCGTATTTACTTGTCTTCACGACACTTATCCAAGAAATCGACGCCGAACCACGCCGCTCGACGCCGGACGACGCCGGGCAGTCATGCATACGTCGATCGGCACCGTACAATGACGCGGTGAACGAGGACCGCCCGCTCCATCTCAGTACCGAAACGCACATCGACAGTGGCTGGCAACCCGAGCGGCTGCCCCAACCCCCTGGTTTCACGTTGCTCTGGCATCCCGATCCCTCCCGGGTCGGTGAACGCGTCTCGCTGCCTCGGCTCGAATCGGGTCGCGCGGTCGAGCTTTCGCGGCTCGAGCCGGAGCTGATCGCACCGGGTGGCGACGTGCCGCGCCCGCTCGAGGATCCCCATCTCAGCCGGCCCGCCATCAATCTGAGGATCGACGGCGATCAGCTGAGCCTCGACCCGACCGGCACCTCGGCACGGGTCGTGGTCGATGGCCGTGTCGTGACGTCGCCCGTCACGCTACCGGTCGACGCCCTGAAGCGTGGCGTCGTGGTGATGCTCGCCGATCGCATCGTGCTCCTGCTCCACCGTCTCGATCCGCTCGCCGAGCCCGAGCTCGACCGCTTTGGCTTGGTGGGCGACAACAGCGCCATCCGTAGGCTCTGCCACGACATCGCGCGTGTCGCCGATCTCGACGTGCCGGTATTGATCCGTGGTGAGAACGGGACGGGCAAGGAGCTGGTCGCCGGGGCGCTGCACCATGCCAGTGGTCGACACGACGGGCCGTACCTGACCGTCAACCTCGCCGGTGTTCCCGGCACGCTGGCCGCCTCGGAGCTCTTTGGGAGCGCGAAGGGCGCCTTCACCGGTGCGGATCGAGCGCGACGTGGTTATTTCGAACGCGCCACCGGTGGCACGCTCTTTCTCGACGAAATCGGTGACACTCCTCCCGATGTCCAGGTGTTGCTCCTACGGGTGCTCGAATCCGGGCAGATCCAACCCCTGGGCGCCGAAGAACCACGACCGAGCGACGTGCGTTTGATCGCCGCCACCGATCGTGATCTCGAAGCCGCCGTCGCCGACGGCTCGTTTCGCCAGCCGCTGATCCACCGTCTCGCCGGCTTCGTGCTCGACATTCCGCCGCTACGTGAGCGTCGGGATGATCTCGGTCGATTGATCGTGCACTTTCTCCGGCACGAGCTCGAGGCGATCGGCGAGAGCGATCGGCTCGACCCGACACCACAGGGTCGTAGCCCCTGGATGCCCGCGCCGCTCATCGCCCGTCTGGCGCTTCATCCATGGCCGGGCAACGTGCGTCAGCTCCGTAACGTCGTTCGCGAGCTGGTGATCGGCAGTCGAGGTAGCGACCGCGTGCACATTCGCCCCACCGTCGAACGTCTGCTCGATGAAGCGCGGCCCGTCGAGCACACAAAGGACGCTCCGCCATCAGGCGAAACACCCACTGACCGACGCCCCGATCAAATCAGCGAAACCGAGCTTCGCGACGCCCTCCGCGCCACGCAGTGGCGTCCGTTCGCCGCCGCTCGACGCCTAGGAATCTCACGCGGCTCGATCTACGACCTGATCGCCAAACACCCAAGCATTCGCAACGCCAAGGATCTCAATGCCGACGAGATCGCAGCCTGTCAAAGCGAAGTGGGTGATTCGGTCGAAGCGCTCGCCAACGCCCTCGAAGTCTCGGCGCTCGGCCTGCGACGACGGATGAAAGAGCTCGGGATCGAGATCCGCTTAGGGTCAACGCGCCGAGACGACCTGATGTCCACGATTCGTCGTCGCTCTTGACCTCCGCCTCAACATGTCACAATATGGTGACATGAAGAAGGCAGCGAGCGATGATGATCGTGTGTGGCGGGCTCTGGCCGAGCCTTTGCGCCGACGCATCCTCGATGCGTTGGCCGAGGCGCCGTGTACGACTGGGCAACTGGTCGAGCTCCTCCCCGAGATCGGTCGCACCGCCGTGATGAAGCATCTCGACGTGCTCGAAGCCGCCGAGCTGATCATCGTCGAACGGGTCGGACGGGTGCGTTGGAATCACTTCAACGCCGTGCCGATCGACCGCATCTGCCGTCATTGGATCGACAAACGCCGCCAACGGATCACCGGCCAGCTCGATCGCCTCAAGAACTTGGCCGAAGCCGACGCTCAGGCGGAGCTTCGTCGTGACAAGGAGTGAGTCATGCCCACCACCCAGACATCCGCGTGCCGCACGCTGCAATACGTCTTTCAGATCGATATCGACGCCTCGACCGAGCAGGTGTGGACCGCGCTCACTGAGAAGATCGGGCTGTGGTGGCTCGGCGACTTCAAAATCCTGGGAAGCGACTCCGTGACCACTCTCGAGCCATGGCCTGGAGGGCGGCTCTACGAGCAAAACGGCGATCGTGGTCTGCTCTGGTACACCGTGCTGTCGATCGACCCTGGGAGCTCCCTAAGCCTCGGTGGCTATTGCACCCCGGCGTTCGGCGGCCCGTTGAGCACCCTCATCACCATCGAGCTCGCCGAGCACGACGGCGGCACCCGTCTCCAAGTCGGCGACGCCCTCTTCGGACACATCGACGAGCAACGCGCCAGCTCGCTGGAATCGGGTTGGCAGCAGCTCTTCGACGCGCTCCGGCAGTACGTCGAGAGTCAGGGCTCCGAATAAGACCGACCGACCTGGCGCCATACGTCGATCGTGGCGCGCGCCATCGCTTCGGCGGTTTGATGTGCGTTCACTCCCATCCGCCCCTCCTTGCCGAGACGCCGTCGCTGCTCGGGATCGATCAGCAGCTGATGAAGCGCGTCGGCGAGAGCGTGGGATTCGTCGGGTGGCACGAGGACACCACCACCCGTCGACGCCAAGAGCTCGGGAAAGGCACCGTGCTCGGGCTGAACCACGGGAATACCCGCGGCGAGGGCTTCGAGCACGTAGAGACCTTTGGGTTCACGGTAGGTGGTCGGCACCGAAAAGACGTCGATCTCACGGAGCAGCCGGATCTTGCTGTCGCGATCGGGGAGCTCGAGATGAGTGATCGCGGCACTTGCGCCGGCGTCGTCAATCGTCGTCATCTGCTTGTCGAAAAACTCACGATCCAACGCACCCAGCCAGCCGCCAAAGACGAGACGAGCCTGCTCGGTGCCGGGATTTCGACGAAGCAAGAGAAACGCTTCGACCAGGCGATGAAAGCCCTTTTCGGGACAGATGCGCGCCAGGTAGCCGACGGTGGGTGGTCGGTCGGGATCGATCGCGGGCTCGGCGTCGAAAAACGTCTCGGGCGCGCTCAGACCGAGCGGCACGATGTGGAAACGCTCGCGGGGAATCTCGAGTAGCGTCGCCATGCGATCGGCGTAGTCACGGCTGAACACGACGAAGGCATCGATCCGACTCGCGATCCGCCGCATCTCGGCGAGGGCGTCGCGACGGTCCGAGGCGCTCAACGTATCGAGAAAGATGTCGTCACCCTGGAGCGTGGCGACGACGGGGATCTCGACCCGGTCTTTGAAACCCGGCACGAAGCCCGCCACCAGCAAATTGGAAACGTTGACCACCTCGGGCTCAGAAGCGAGCAGGTTGTCGATGAGATCCCGAGTCGCGGGCGCCTGCCGGCCGGCAAGCCCACGGAGCAGGGAGATCGCCAGCTTGCCGTCGTCGTCACGACGGGTCTGCAGCGCCATCTTCGACACCGCGCGCAGCAGTCGTGGATGATCGAGCAGCCGTCGGAGCGGCCGAGGCAGACGCCCGATCCACGGCCAGGTCTCCTCGAGATAGACGTTGACCCCACCGAGCCACACCTGCTCGCTGGTGACATCTTCTTCATCGGTGCGGATCGGAGTGAAGGTCGGCACCAGCATCACCGGTACCCCCAGCCGTCGCGCCGCCGCCGCGAGTGCGTTGTCGCGCATACAGCTGCCGCAGAACATCCCGGCGCCACCGGCGGTGATCGACACGACCCGTGGAGCGTCTGGTGTCAAACGCTTCTCCCCTGCTCGCGACGCAGTGTTTTTTCACGACGCGGTGTTCTCTCACGACGCAGTGCCACACCCAACGCGATCACCGCCATTGTGGTGACCACCACGCCGAGCCAGCGTCGCGGCCCGTCGACGAAGATCACCGCGCCGTTGACGATCATGAAGAGGAAGAAGCCCTGCACCGCCAGGAAGATCCCGAGCGATCGACGCCGATAGCTCACCGGTCGCCACCACCACCACACCGTCTCGATCAGCCACAGCAAAGCGAAGAGATAGTTCAGATAGAGCCCCGAGCCCGACTCGAAGCCGGTCGCTTCGAAGGTCTGACGCGCGGTTTCAGCTAGGGCGAAGGCATGGCTCCATTGATAGAATACCCCGAAGGCGCTCACCACGTGGAGCCCGAACAACAGACAGCCAAACGACCAGACCCGGCGCGCCCACCGGCCTAGCTGCCGATCTTCGGTCGCCCGACCGACCGCGGCGGCCGGAAAACAGACGAGGGCGAGCCAGACGGTGAGATAAACGATGACTTCAGTCACGTGCACGCCGCGAGCCTATCTCGACCGCGGGCTATACTCCTTGAACGGTGGCTCTAGACCATGAGGCCGGCCATTGTAAATCTGAGATGAAGACCGTTTCGATCGCCATTTTTTCTATTTCAAGCCGTTCGCAACGGTTGCAATCGGCTCGAAATAGATTTCGAGGCGATCTCAACGGTTCCAATCGCCATTTTTTCTATGTTGCGCCGACTTCAACCGCTCACATCGCCTTTTCAGATTTTTTGCACGAAACGCAGTCACTTTCCTGATCTCGAACTAAGGAAACCATGACATACCGTACGTTAGACCCATCGACCGGTGAGCTGATCGAGTCGTTCGGCTTCGCCACGGCCGACGAGATCGAGCACGCGCTTACCTCGACCGTCGCGACCTTCGAGACGTGGCGCGCCACGTCGCACGCCGAGCGGGCGCGACTGCTCGAACGGATCGCCGAGCTGCTCGAAAGCCGCGCCGAGGATCTCGCCAGAATCATGGCGCTCGAAATGGGCAAGCCTCTGGCGCAAGGCGCAGGCGAAGCGAAGAAATGCGCTTTGGTGTGTCGCTACTACGCCAAGCACGGCGAGCGTTTTCTCAGCCCCGAGCCCGCCGAGTCGGACGGTTCCGAAGCCGCCGTTCGCTTCGAGCCACTCGGGCCGATCCTGGCGATCATGCCGTGGAATTTCCCGCTCTGGCAGGTCTTTCGCCACGCCGCGCCCGCCTTCGCGGCGGGCAATACGGTGGTGCTCAAACACGCCCCCGGCACCCCTCGGTGCGCGATGGCGATCGAAGAACTCATCCGTGACGCCGGGGCACCGCCCGGTCTGCTCCACAACCTCTTTTTGAGCAACGATCAGGCGGCCGACGTGATTCGCCACCAGGCGATTCGTGGCGTCACCCTCACCGGCTCGACTCGTGCCGGTCGTGTGGTCGGCGCGATCGCCAGCGCCGCGCTCAAACCGCTCGTGCTCGAGCTCGGGGGTAGCGACCCCTTCATCGTCTTCGCCGACGCCGATCTCGACCGAGCCGTCGACGTCGCCATCGCCTCGCGTTGTCTCAACAGCGGCCAAAGCTGTATCGCCGCCAAACGCTTCTTGATCGACGCCGCGATCTTCGCCGACTTCCGTGAGCGCTTTGTCGAGCGGATGCGCGCCAAGCCTTGGGGGGACCCTCGAGACCCGAATACCGAGATCGGCTCGCTGGCCCGTGAAGACCTGCGCGACGCCCTGCACGACCAGGTCGAACGTATGCGACAAGCCGGCGGCCGGACGCTATGCGGTGGCGCGGTGCCCGATCGCCCTGGCTTCTTCTACCCGCCGACCGTCGTCGTCGACCTGCCGCCACACGCCGACATCGCCAGCGAAGAGCTCTTCGGACCCGTCGCCCCGCTCTTCACCTTCGACGACGAAGACCACGCCGTCACGCTCGCCAACGCCACCGACTACGGCCTCGGCGCCTCGCTGTGGACACACGACCGAGCCCGCATCGAGCGTCTGATTCCACGTCTCGACACAGGCTCGGTCTTCGTCAACGGTCTGGTCAAATCCGATCCTCGGCTCCCCTTCGGCGGCATCAAAGACTCCGGCATCGGCCGCGAGCTCGGCCGCGACGGGATCCGCGAGTTCGTCAATATCAAAACCGTGTGGGTGGCCTAGCTGGCTTCCTTCACGAACCAGCGTCCCGCACCAAGCGAACGTAGTTCTCGATGTGGATCGCATCACCCTGGGGCCCACGTCCACGTGGAAAGGCGTCGGGATCACCGGTCTTCGGATCGCTGCGCTGCGAGCCGGCGCCGTGGACGTCGATCCAGCGTCCGCGCATATTGCCGAGCGAGCGACCGAAGGCGATGTAGACCGCGCTGTTGCCGGGATTCGACGAGACGTTGGCGTGGGTCGTACTGGTCCAGTAGAAGGGGTAGTCGGCCCGACCCAGCTCGTTGACGATCTGGGTGACGCCAAAGATGGGATCGATCGCCGGTGAGTCGGTGGAATCAGGGCTACGGTCGTAATCGACGAGGCTCTGGAGCTCTTTGGCGTTGGGCAGCCGCCAGTCGCTATGACCGAAGTAGCTGGCGGCGTTCATCTTCGCCACCCACGCCAACGCATCGCTCCAATCGAACGCCATCCCGCTGTCGGTGCGTGACCACATGAGCCCGGTGGCGCGATCGGTGATCGTGCCGTCACCGTGGTCGGCGAAGTCGTTCACGCCATAATCGGGATTGCCCCGGACATAGAGCACGTAGAAGGTCTTCTCGCCCCGACCGCGACGATAGAGGCCGTAGCCTTTGATCCGCCCGTCGGCGAAGTTCACCCCGAAGACCAGCTCCTGATCGCCGACATAGCGGGTGCTCGACACGAATTGCGCGTCGATCAGCCGTTCACCGGCGTTTTGATCACCGTAGGCGAAGCCGAAGACTCCGTAGTCGAGAAAGGGCGTGACCTGAACCTGCCGTCCACGTGCGCCCGACGGATCGGTGCCGTCGAAGCGGATCAGCGAATAGAGCTCTTTGATGGTAGGCAGTCGCCAATCGTCGTATCCCGCCAACCGCGAGCTGGCCGCGCCGGCGAGCGCCGCGTCGAGGGTGCGTTTGTCGGTGGCGTCGATCGTGCCGTCGCCGTTCACATCCGGGCTCTTTCCCCACATCAGCCCGGTGACATTGTCGGTTACCGTGCCATCGGCGTGATCGGTATAGCTCGGCTGATGACCCGCGAAGCTCGCGTCTTGGCCGTGAAACGGATGTCCTTGGCCGGGGCAGATGATCGCTTCTCGGGTGTCGTAACAAGTCGTCTGACCGGTGTCGACGATCGGATAGGTGAGTGCATGCAACACGCCGCTCGATACGAGCGCGAGCAGGGTGACCCATGGCATTCTCATCATGGCCTCCTTGGTGATCGGAGACGGGTGGTTCCGTCTCCACCACCTGCGTAGAGCAACAGGAGTGCCAACGAGAAAGCATCGGTGTTCTCTTGGATGTGAGAACCAGAGACACGCGGCTGGGTGCGGTTTCCGCACCCAGCAAGCGAATCTCGCACTACGGATCAGCCGTCGACCATCACCAACGAGTCTTCGGAGCTAGATAAAGGGAACGAGTACAACCTCTACCCGTCGCTTTCCTCTGGCGATTCGATGCTGACCCCAGACGCCTCGAGCAAGTCGTTCCACTCCGCCAGCTCACGCTCCCCGCGTGGCGAGAGCGTGTAATGCCCACGCTCTACCCGCTCGAACCAGCCATAGTGATTGGCGCGGAGCATCGCCCCGGCTCGTGGCACCCCCGCACGATCCCGAATCACACTCGCCTTCAACACCCCCGCCTCGGCGAGCACCCGCGCACATCGAATCGCCGCCTGCCGATATGCCGTCAGCCGCACACCCGTCGCCGAGCCACCGGCTTCCGGATCCCCCACCCGCTCCGCGAACTCCTTGAGCAACCGTCGCCGTCGTCGCTTGTTGATCCGAGGTCGATACGGCGTCGGATCGAGCACCGCCGTCACCCCATCCCGCGTCGACACGGTAAGCACCCCGAGCCCCAGCCGGCGCGCCAACGCCAACACCTGCCGTCGTCGCGTCCGCCACGTCGCGCTCTGCCCCTTGCCCACCCGGAACGCGATATAGACCGTGTCCGACATCGCGAAGCGATCCACCGCCTGCAGCACCAACGCGAGCGTCAACCGCTCCTTCAGCTCAACCAGCACCAGGCTCGGATCATCGTCCCGGATCGCCGTGATGTCACACGGCCCGATCTCGCCTTTGACGGTATAGCCCTGGGCTTCGAGGAAGTGTTTGACGGGTAAGTAGAGGTCGGTTTCGGCCATGGAATCTCGAACGTTACCGAGCCGTGTCGCACGGCACAATGTTCAGACAGCCGCCGGGCGATAACATGACGTCATGAAGCTTCCCTACGGTCTGGCCGACTTCACTGCTTTGATCCGTGAAGGTTACGTTTATCTCGACCGTACCCGCCATCTCGCTGATCTCGAAGATCTCGGACGCTCCTTGCTCTTCGTGCGTCCGCGTCGATTCGGCAAATCTCTATGGCTCCGAACCCTTGCCGCCTACTATGACCTAGCGACCGCGGATCAACACCAAGCGCTCTTCGGCAACCTCGTCGCCGGTCGAGAACCGACCCCGCTCGCCCATCGATTCTTCGTGCTCATCTGGAATTTCTCCGAAATCGAGCCGCGTGGCTCGGCGGAGGCGGTCTCGGAACGCTTGAACAGCTATCTCAACACGCTGTTCAGAATCTTCCTCGACAACTATCGCGACCACTTACCCGCGATCGACCTCGAACCCAACGCCACCGACACCTTTCGCCGGATTCTCGACGCCATCCGCCGCACTCCCTATCGGCTCTATCTGCTGATCGACGAATACGACAATTTCGCCAACGAGCTCGTGGTCGCCGACGAACCCGGATACCAAGACCTCGTCCGCACCGACGGTCCCTTCAAAGCGCTGATGAAGTCGGTCAAGAGCGCCACCGAAGGCCAAGGGCTCGATCGTCTCTTCGTGACCGGTGTCTCACCCGTGGTGATGTCCGATCTCTCGAGCGGCATGAACATGTTGCGCGACGTCTACCTCGAGCCCGCCCTGGCCAGTCTGTGCGGGTTTCGCGAAAGCGAGATCGAGGATCTGTTGCAACGGATCCACACCGCCCAGATCGCGCCGACGTGGTCGATCGACGAAGCCCTCGACGTCGTGCGCACCTGGTACAACGGCTATCGCTTTGCGCTCGACTCCGACGAGCAGGTCTACAACCCGACCATGAGCCTCTACTTTCTCGACCATCTCGCGCGTCATGGTGCGTATCCCCGTCAGCTCCTCGACGCCAACCTCGCCACTGACGAAGACAAGCTCCGTCATCTCGGCGAGCTGGCCACCGGTCGTCAGACCCTTCTCGACATCGTGCAACACGACCGGTCGATCGAAATCCCCGAGCTCGCTTCGCGCTTCCGTCTCGGCGAGCTCAGCGACGAAACCCGTCCCGATCGGCTCGTCTCCTTCCTCTACTACTTCGGCATGCTGACTCTCGAAGGCACCACCGACTACCTCTCCCTTCGACTCAGCGTCCCCAACCTCGTCGCGCGCAAGCTCTACCTCGATCGCATCCGCGACCTTCTCCTACCCGCGCCGATCGACGGCAGCGCCGCCGACGACGCCGTGCGGCGACTGCAACGCGATGGCGACATCGAGCCGCTTCTGAGCTTCGTCGAAACCAAGATCTTTCCCGTCCTGAGCAATCGTGACTACCGCTTCGTCAACGAGCTGGCCGTCAAAACCATCCTGCTTACCCTCCTCTTCAACGACCTCGCCTACCAGGTCGCCTCCGAGCCCGAGCTACACCGAGGCTACGCCGACCTGCTCCTGCTCCGTCGCCCCGACAGCCGCGACACGGGCCTATTCGACCTGCTCTTCGAGATCAAGTACCTCAAGCTTAGCGATCTCGGGCAAACCGGTGAGCAACTACGCGGCAATACCGACGTCGACATCTTGCCTCGGGTACACGAAGCACTCGACGACGCCGAAGCCCAGGCGCGTCGCTACGCCGGCACGCTGATCGAGCGTTCATCGGATCTGAAGCTACGGGTCTTCGCTGTCGTTGCGTTGGGTTTCGAGAGGTTGGTGGCTCGTCAGGTCGAGGTTTGAGAACGCTCGAGGTTCTCCACTAGCGCCTTGTAGACAGCCGTCTGAGTCTCCTCCCTCACCTCAACTGCCTCGGCATGCTCCGGCCAGCGCTCAACAGCGGTGGCGACCTCGTCGAGAATCGTGTCAGCTCGGTCGATACCGGCTCGAGCGGCAACCTCGAGCAGATGACGACGGGCCGGAGCGCGGCCTTCTCCATCGACGGTCATGGTGTGCTCGCCACAGGGACCACGCGAAAAGATGAGGTCGTAGGCGGGCGCGAGTCGCCATTCGCTTCCGTCGAGCCGGAAGGCGAAGTTCTTGACGTGATCGTCGCGATTGTGGGCGAGGACGTTGAAGACCATGCGACGAAAGCACTCGACGACGTCGCGGTGGTCGCGGGTGAGCACACGGGTGACGTGGAGCAGCTGATGGTAGTCGGCGCTCGGCACGCGAAAGTCGGCGTGAATGAGGTTGCCGAAGGTGTGGACGTGGTGACGTCGATTTCCACGACGATCGAAGCGCTCGACACCGAAGTAGCGATCGCCGCCGGCCGTGAAGAGACGGGTGGGAGGCATGGTGATGCCCGCGTCGGCGGCCATGTGGGCGTAAGCGAGCTCGAGTGGACCGGTGTCGGATGGGTCGTCGCGACCACGGAATTTGGCCATCCAGTGTCGGTAGCCGGCCGGTAGGTCGGTCTCACCAGAGAGCAACGTCTCGTCGGGACCGACACCCACGAGGACTTTAGGACGTGCACCACCCGGGCTACCCCCAGCGCGCACCAGTCGTGGCAACACCTCATCGGCGCTTCCCTCTAGTACCTCTTCCGACGCCCGCGCCATCGCCTGAAGATCGAGCACACGGTCGTCTCGTTCCACCGGCTCGGTGGGTGGATGGTAGGTAAGCGCGCCCATCGTCCGAGTGCCGAGAAACGCCAGTCGATCGAGCACGGAAAGCTCGGCCAGTGCCGAGCCACGCCGTCGCAGAAACCGATCGATCAGCAACAGCCCCCACCCATCGGGCAATGAATCGTCAAAGAGACCGAAAACCGGCCCAAAGTCCCGGTCCCGATGCTCGATCAGACCGGGCTCGGGTGCGAGCTTAAAAGGTGACAGCCACAGCGGATCGCGTAGAAACGCCTCGTCGTACTCGAAATAGATCCGTCGCTCACGCTCGGCGAGCCGACCGACCACCCGCTCCTCGTCCGGTCCGTATGTGAGACGAACCTCGAGGGTATTCAAATCTTGCCCCGGACGCGTTTCTCACGCGTCTCCATCGCCTCAAGCTCGGCGATCGACGAAGCGGCTGGCGGATGCAGAATCGTGTCGAAATCGTCGAGACGACCGAGGGCGAAGACCAGGGCGAGCAGATTCTCGAGCGACACCTTGCCCGTCGACTCGAATCGTCTCAATGAGCCCAAGCTCACCCCCGATCGTTCGGCAAGCGTCACCTGACGCCAGCCCTTGGCGAGCCGAAGCTCCCGGACACGGCGGGCCAGTTCGGTGGCGACTTCGTCAGGGGTACGGAGAGAGTAGGTAGTCATGACGCTCGCCATCTGTGCTCTAAACACAGAAGACAAGAGTTATTATATGCGCTCTTAGTAGAAACGTGACGAACTGGCGTTCATATATGAGTATTTATTTCCCTTCGCAACAGATCGTCAATCCGCATCGTCGACCCAATAGAAGGAACGAAGAACGTCACGCAGGCGGTCCGAGCAGAGGTCGCTGATCGAGCTGAGAAAGCTCGCCTGGGAGTCACGATCTGGTCCGGGAAAAAGCTCGGCGGC
>JBCDBH010000095.1:0-16917 GCA_039184055.1 Acidobacteriota bacterium | reverse complement strand
CCTTCGCCGACCACGGCAGCAGCCGACCGCCGATTCGATATCGATTCCGACATGACATACCAGGTTCTGGCCCGCAAGTGGCGCCCGAAAGACTTCTCTTCGCTGGTAGGCCAAGAGCCGATCGTGCGTGCGCTCGAGAACGCGCTCAAAGAAGAGCGGATCGCCCAGGCCTACCTCTTTTCGGGGATTCGAGGCGTCGGCAAAACGACCGCCGCGCGACTTCTCGCCAAGGCGCTGAACTGTACGACTCCCAGCGCCGAGTCCGGCTGCTGTGACGCCTGCCGAGACATCGATACCGGTCGTAGCCTCGATGTCGTCGAGGTCGACGCCGCGACCTACTCCAAAGTCGAACAGGTTCGCGAGCTGACCGAAAGCCTGCGCTACGGACCCGCCGACAGTCGCTACAAAGTCGCCATCATCGACGAGGTTCATCGTCTCTCCCGGCAGGCATTCGACGCCCTGCTCAAGATCGTCGAGGAACCACCGCCACATCTGGTGTTCATCTTCGCCACCACCGAGCTCGACGCGGTACCGGCGACGATCCTGTCGCGCTGTCAGCAATTCCAATTTCGACGCGTCGGCGCCACCGTGCTCGCCGAGCATCTCGGCCATATCGCCGAGGCCGAGAACATCACCATCAGCGATTCGGCGCTGCGCATGATCGCCCGCGCGGGTGAGGGCAGCGTGCGCGACGCGGTGGCGTTGCTCGATCAGCTCGCCACGTTCGGTAGCGGCACGATCGAAGACGACGACGCTTCCCGTCTGCTCGGTGGTTTGGATACCGCGGTATTCCAGCGCTTGCTCACCGCCATCCTCGAAGGGGATGGCGCCACCGTGGCGGCGGTGGCCCGCGACGCCGAGCTCAACGGTTGGGAACCCCGTAATGTCTACAGCCAATTCCTCGGCTACGTTCGCGATGCGCTCCACCTGACGCTCGGCGGGACCCGCGAGCACATCGAGCTGCCGCAGGGCGAGATCGAGGCCTTGACGACGCTCGTCGGGGATCGCTCTCACGAGAACCTCCTGCGGGTGCTCAACCTTCTGCTCGGCGCGGAGGCCATGGTCCGTCGGACCGAGCACGGCCATCTCGCGGCCGAAATCGCCTGGCTACGCGCCGCCGAGCTGCCCAAGGTGACCCGGATCGAGGAGCTCTTGCGGACCGGTTTCACGGCACCGCCCACGGGCAGCCCACCGCCGTCGAATCGCGGTGGGGACGGGCCGCCCACTTCGCGACCGGGTGGACGCGAGGCGCGCATACCCGCGAAAACAGCGCAACACGACGCAAAGCCGACGCCGCCCTCGCGAGCGCCCGAACCGAGCCCACCACCTGTTGCTTCCCGACCTGTTGCTTCCCGACCCGTTGCTTCTCGATCCGCAGCTTCCCGACCCGCGCCCGCGCCGATGAGGACCGACACCACGACGAACGACACCACGACGAACGACACCGGCGTGACGAACGACGCACCCGGTGATGCGACACCCGGTGATGCCACGCCCGGCGATGCGACACGCGACGGCGGAACGAGCGGCGACGAGGCGCAGAGTGTCGAGACCGTGCTCGCCGCGGTGCGCTCGCGGTCTCGCCGGCTGGCCGCCATGCTGGTGGGCCACCTCGACGTCACGGGTGGTGAGATCCTCATTCACGACGACGAGGGCGGTCTGTTGGGTGACGCGGTCCAGCGACCCAAAAACCAAGCTTTGCTCAACGAAGTCGCCACCGAGATGCTCGGTGGCGGTGGTGGCTGGCGTCTGGGCGGTCGTCGTCCGACCCCGAACAAGCCAGCACCCGACAAACCGGCACCCCGAGCCCGAACGCCACGGGCGGCGGCTGAACGAGCTCCGGCTCCAGGGCCACGCGCAACCCATCAGGCGCGAACCGACGCCGACGAAGACGAGCACCCTCTCCTTCGTACCGTGCTCGACATCTTCCCCGGTACCATTGAGGGGCGTCGGCCCACCGAGGAAACCACCTCGAGCGGAAGCGCCTCGGGCGGAGGCGCCTCGGGCGGAAACGGTCCGGACGAAAGCGCCACGAACAAAAGCTGACGTCTCCGTGCTCCCGCGAGCACGCGAGACCTTTGAAAGGGGCCCGGGGCCATCCGAACCGCCGGCACCGACCGCCCAGAGGAGAAGCGAGCGATGAACTACCGAAAGCTACTCAAGCAAGCCGAGGAAATGCAGGCCAAGATGCAGCGCGAGCTCGGCGAAACGACCACCGAAGCGTCGATCGGCGGTGGCATGGTGACGGTCACCATGAACGGCCACAAGATGCTGCTCGGCGTCAAGATCGATCCAGAGGTCATCGATCCTGAAGATCCCGACATGCTTCAAGACCTGATCGTGGCGGCGGTCAATCGGGCCAACGAGAAAATCGACGAGGAGCTGCGCGGCAAGGTCGGGGCTCTGGCCGGTGGTCTTCCGAACCTCTTCTGATCGCCCGCATGCACGACGATCCTCTCGAGCGACTGGTCGGTGAGCTTTCGCGGCTACCCGGTGTCGGTCCGAAAACGGCGGCTCGTTTGGCGCATCACGTCCTCCGACGACCACGAACCGATGCCGAGCGGCTCGCCCGAGCGCTCATCGACGTCAAAGACAAGCTCTTCCCGTGCAGTCGGTGCAACGCCATCACCTCGGTCGATCCGTGTATCTACTGTACGGATCCGAATCGTGACGACCGGGTCATTTGTGTCGTCGAAGAGCCGTACAACATCGCTCCGATCGAGCGCACCGGTGAATTCGTCGGTCGCTACCATGTGCTGATGGGGGCGCTGTCGCCACAACGTGGCATCGGTCCCGACGAGCTTTCGATCACCCCGCTGCTCGATCGTCTCGAAGGTGTCGAAGAAGTGATTTTGGCGACCAATCCCGACGTCGAAGGTGAGGCGACCGCGCTTTATCTCGCCCGTCTGCTTCTCGACCGGGATCTACAGGTCACGCGATTGGCGTTCGGCATGCCGGTGGGTGGCGACATCGATTACACCGACGAAGTCACCCTCGGTCGATCGCTCGCGGGTCGTCAGCCGCTTTGAGCGTGCCCGATCCCTCGAAGATCGGTCTCGATCGCGGTGATCGGCTGCCGAAGATCGTCACGCCGCCACCCGGTCCGGCGGCTCGAGCCTGGTGCGCGCGACTCGCCGCCGCCGAAGCACCCGGCATCAACAGCCTCGCCTCGGTGGATGACGTCAACATCTTGTGGCGGGAGGCGCTGGGCGCCAACGTCCTCGACGTGGACGGCAACCGCTACGTCGATCTCACCAGCGGTTTCGGGGTCGCGGCGATCGGTCATCGTCATCCACGGATGATCCAGGCGATCCACGAACAAGCCGACCGTCTGGTGCATGGTCTGGGCGACGCCACGCCGCATCCCGCACGGATCGAGCTCGCCGAACAGCTGCAACGCTCGGCGCCGATCGACGAGCCACGGATCCATTTCGCGGTCAGTGGCGCCGACGCGGTCGAAATCGCCATCAAGACCGCTCTCATGGCGACCGGCCGGCATCGTCTGCTGACGTTTTCACCCAGCTATCACGGGCTCACCCTGGGTGCTTTGACGGCGTCGTCACGTCAAGCCTTCCGGGATCCGTTTCGACACCATCTCCACGATCACGTCGTTCGACTGGATTTCGGCGCCGACCCCAAAGAGATCGAGCACGCCCTCGCGGCTCACGACATCGCCGCCGTGATCGTCGAACCGATCGTCGGCCGCGAGGGTGTTCTCCTACCGCCTGCCCGTTGGTTGACCAAGGTCAACCAACACGCCCAACGAGCCGGCACCCTCCTGATCGTCGACGAGATCTTCACCGGCTTCGGACGCACCGGCCGACTCTTCGCGGTCGATCATGACGACGTGCGGCCGGATCTTCTGTGCTGTGGCAAAGCCATGGCCGGCGGCATGCCGATCGGCGCGGTGATCGGCTCCGAGACGCTGATGCGAGTGTGGGAAACGGGTGGCGAAGCCCTGCACACGGCGACCTTCGTCGCCCATCCGCTGGCGTGCCGCGCCGCGCTCGAAGTCCTCCGGGTAATCGACGAAGAAGACCTCGTGGCCCGTGCCGAGCGACTCGGCGCCTCGATGCTCGAACGTCTCGCGACCTGGCCCGATCGCTACCCCACGTACGTGCGCACAACCCGAGGTCGCGGTCTGCTGGCGGGAGTCGAGCTGCATCGCGCCGAGCAGGCGTATCGTCTCACGACCGAAGCACGCCACGACGGCGTGCTCATGCTCGCTGGAGGTCCGAACGGCACCGTCGCCCAGTTGGTTCCACCGCTCATCATCACCGACGAACAGCTCGACGATGCCCTCGACCGACTCGAGAGGATCCTCGCCGAAGCGGATCTCGATGAGCGGCATCCGTCCGATCGTCTTCCCGCGACCCCGATCCGGGGTTAGAATGCCGCCCACCGTGGAGCTTTTCGACCGGCTACGTCAATTCGAGGTCTTGTCGCACTTTTCCGACGAGCAACTCAACACCCTCGCCGGGTGCACGTCACGCGTGCGCTACCCGAAAGACGTGACCGTGTTTCAAGAAGGCGACGCCAGTCAGGACGCCTACTTGATCGACACCGGAGTGGTGCGGATCCAACGCAGCACCCCGTACGGAGAGTTCAGTCTCGCCGACCTCGAGCGTGGCGAGATGTTTGGAGAGAACAGCTTTATCGACGCCAACCCGCGATCGGGCGAAGCTCGTCTGGTCGAGGACGCGACTCTCTTTCCACTCAATCCACGGGCGCTCGGCTTGATCATGGAACGTGACAAACGCTTCCAGGTCGCTCTCTACTGGTCCTTCTGGAAGAGCTTGGCCAACAAGCTCCGCAAAACCAACGAGCACCTCGCGCACTTCTTCTCGAAGAACGCGCAGCTGCAGGCGGTCGAAGACTCGGACGACTCGCCCGAACGCAACATCCGCGTCGGGATCAACGCCAAACGGAGTCTGTTCCAGGAGCAGAAGCTGACCCCCATGGAGATCAACCTCTTCGCCACGCTGTCGAAAGAGCAGCGACTGACATCGGGCGAAGTGATCTTCCGCGAGGGTCAAGCCGGTGACCGGATGTTCATCGTCCTCGAAGGCAGGGTGATGATCAGCAAGCAAATCGCGGGCGCTGGAGAAGAGGCGCTGGCGATTCTCGAACGGGGCGACTATTTCGGCGAGATGGCATTGATCGACCACCAACCTCGAAGCGCCGACGCCAAAGCGCACGAGGATGGAGCGGTGGTGCTGTCGATTTCGCGCGACGTGATCGAGAACGTGCTCGACATCCAGAAGGTCTCGTCGCTGACCCTGCTCAAGCTGATGTGCGACCTGGTCGCCAAACGGCTACGCGAAGTCGACGATAAATTGATCGGCTGGTATATCTTCTCCGCCGGTTCGGGCGGATCGCTAGAAGTTCCTCAGTAAGGAGAGAGCCATGAACATCATCCACACGGCAAATTTTCGGCTCATGAAACCCCGTCGCGAACCCCATCGTGAAGTAGCCAAGTCGGCGGATTCGCCTCTGCGAAATCGCTGGGGGGTGTGCTAAGCTCCTCGGCCCACGCTTCAGTTCTCACCGGCTAGTCTCTGTCGGCCCGAGAGCGTAAAACGTCACAAATCATGTGCGTGTGGGTTTTCCGCAACTGCGGAAAATCTGTGGAATTTCTGTGTCTTGGGGATGTGTCGATGACTGAAGAACGCTGGCGGCCAATCAAGCAGAGACTTGCCGAAGACCTCGACGAGGTCGAATTCTCGACTTGGTTCGCACCGCTTCGCGTGCACTCGGAACAGGACCACCGGCTGGTCCTCGCCGCGCCGAATCAACACTTCGTCCACACCCTGGAACAGAGCTACCGGCCGGCGATCGATCAGGTTCTCATCGATCTCGGTGAAGGCGGTTTGGAGCTCCTTTTCACGGTCGCGAGTGACGACTACGACGAGATCGAAGACACACCACCCGAGCCGGCCACGGCGACCTCGACGGCGAATTTCGACAGCCGCTATCGCTTCGCCAATTTCGTCGTCGGCAATTCGAATCAATTCGCGCACGCCGCCGCCGAGTCGGTGGCCAAGACGCCGGCCCCCGCGTCCACCAAGCCCGCCGAGGGATACAACCCGCTCTTTCTCTATGGCGACGTCGGTTTGGGCAAGACTCATCTGATGCACGCCATCGGTCACGAGATCCGGCGCAAATATCCCCAGCTTCGGTTGATGTACCTGCCCGCCGAGCAATTCGTCAACGAGCTCATCAACTCGATCCGATTCGAGCGCATGCACGCGTTTCGCGAACGCTATCGAACGATCGACGTTCTGCTCATCGACGACATCCAATTCCTGGCGAACAAAGAGCGTACCCAAGAAGAGTTCTTCCACACCTTCAACACGCTCTACACCGCCAAGAAGCAGATCGTCGTCTCGTCGGACGCGCCACCACGGCAGATTCCGACCATCGAAGATCGTCTCCGCAGTCGTTTCGAGTGGGGGCTGATCGCCGACATCCAGCCACCGGACCTCGAGACCAAGATCGCCATCTTGCGGCGCAAAGCCGACCTCGACCGGATCCACCTGCCCAACGAGGTCGCCGAGTTCATCGCCCGCTACGTCAAGTCGAACGTCCGCGAGCTCGAAGGCATGCTCAATCGCGTCAACGCCTTCGCGTCGTTCACCGGCAAGCCACTGTCGCTCGAGCTCACCAAGGAAACGCTCAAAGACGTCTTGCCCCCCGAAGAGCAGCGGGTCACCGCACCCGAGATCATCAAAGTCGTCGCGCGTCACTACGGGCTCAAAGTGCAGCAGATCAAGAGCAAGAGCAACTCCAAGCAGATCGCCTTCCCACGTCAGGTGGCGATGTACCTGTGCAAAAAGCTCACCCAGCTCTCCTACCCCGACATCGGCCGGCAATTCAACGGCAAGCACCACTCGACCGTCATGTACTCGGTCGACAAGATCGAAGGGCTACGCGAAAAAGAGCCTGAGATCGATCGTGCCGTCAAGAGCCTGATGGAACACTTCAGTTAGATCCCTCTTCCTTCGTTTCGTTTCGGCTGTCGAATTAAGTAACTGAGGCAGCGTCGCCTTCGCTGGGGCGCTTGGGCGGGTTCGTGATCATGTGCTCACTCCGCTTACCAAGAGGAGGACGGTCCGCTTCGCGGATGGCCTTACGAAAGCTCGTCTTCGATCACGTTGGGGTTTCTGAGAGATCCGTGGGGCTACAGACCAACCTGGCTGGCTGAAGCCGCGTCTCCTTTCGAGTACACGTTACGTGACTTTGGCCGCTCTCGCCGAGTGCGAACCGGGTGCCGTCCGCGCTGCGTTGTGCGCATGATCACGAGCCCCGCCTTATCGACTGGGGCGACCGGTCTGCGTACAGAGCGAAGAGGGTTTCCACTGCATACAGAACAAAGAGAGAGCATCCCCGTTGGGCGACCGGCCTGCCTACAGAGCAATGAGGGAGAGATGCCTACTTGTACCGAGCAAGGAGAGCTATGCGTGCCTTGTACACAGACGAGTCGCTAAACGATCGAAAAGAGTCCGGAGCTCGGTAACCCTCTGTAGCGGAGCGGCGGCCGGCCCACGTTGCTGGGAGCGTAAAGCGCCCCAGTTGGCAAGCCGTTAGCTCGCCAGCGTGCACCGTCTCAGCCAGCCAGACCGGCATGGAGCCCCACGGATCTCTCGGTTACCTTAGCGGTGAGCCCGCATGTCTCACCAAACGTCGTAGCGAGGCTCGCAAACGTGCGTGAGATCTGGGCAACGCAGGGATGAGCGACCGGAGGCGTACCCGAAGGTACGTCGAGGGAGCGAAGAGCGAGTACGCCCAGAGATCGCGTGCGTTTGCGAGTCGCAGCCGACGGGCTGGTGAGACATGCGGGCTAAAGCCGACGAGACGCTCAGCCACAATCCGCGAAGCGGACCGGCCTTCCAAGCGCAGCCTAAGAGGGTTACCGAGGCCGGACTCCGCCCATCGAAGCCCAAGCGCTCAACACACCCAAGACCCTCTCTCCGAACGCCAAAAAGAAGCTGTGGAGAACCGGTGGAAGCCCCTGTGGAATTACCTGTGGAGCGAAGCGGAGGAAATGTGGAATCCGCGCCCGATCGATTTCACGGCCGATTTTCCGCAGTTGATCCACACCCGGAGAGACGGTTCTCAACAGGATGGCGTGGAAAACCACCCACCGTGAACGCTGGGCGAAAACCCGGTTTTCCACCGATCCACAGTTTCCACAGCCCCTACTACTACGGCTACGATCTCTAAGAGGAGGAAGGCCTGTGATACCGTCCTCCGTCATAAGGAGGAGATGTTTCGATGGAATTGCGTGTCAATCGCGCTGAGTTACTGGCTGAGCTAGGCCCGATGCAAGGTGTCGTCGAACGCCGCACCACCATCCCGGTGCTGTCGCATTTGCTACTTCGGTGTCACGACGATCGTTTGGAGATCGCCGCCACGGATCTCGAGACCTCGCTCACCTCTTCGGTCGAGGCCGAGGTCAAAGAAGCCGGCGCGATCGCGATCCAGGCGAAGAAGCTCCTCGAGATCATGCGCGCCGCGGCGGGTGACGACGTCACGCTGCGGATCGATCAAGCCGACAACCTGACGCTGACGATCCTGGTCGGCGCGTCACGCTTCAAAGTGCGTGGCCTGCCGGCCGACGATTTTCCGAAGCTGCCGGTGATCGACGACGGTACCCAGGTCGAAATTCCGTTTCCTCTTTTCCGCGCCATGGTCGCCAAGGTGGTCTACGCGATCTCCAACGAAGAATCGCGCTTCCAGCTTTCCGGCGCGCTGCTCCGTCAGCTCGACGACGCGCTCGCTCTTGTGGCCACCGACGGTCATCGTCTGGCGCTGGTCGAAAACGATCTTGCCGGCGTGACGAGCAACGACGGTGTTCTCGTGCCCCGCAAAGTGTTGCAGGAGCTCCAGCGTTTCGAAGGCGAAGGCGACATGATCTTCGAGCGTGGTGAGCATCACCTGTCGTTCACCGTCGACCGCCGACGACTCCTGTGTCGGATTCTCGAAGGCACCTTTCCCGATTACGAGCGGGTCATCGCCAAAGACAACGACAAGCAGGTCGATATCGATCGGCGGCATCTGATGGGCGCGGTGCAGCGTGTGTCGCTGCTCACCGGTGATCGGGCCCGGACCATCCGTCTCGAGCTCGGCACCGACGAGCTTCGTTTGTCGGCGGCCAACCCGGATTTGGGTGAGGCGGTCGAACCGATCGCGTGCGACTACGACGGCGACGATTTGTCGCTCGGGCTCAACCCTGACTATCTGCAGCAATTCCTCGGCGCCACCGATACCGAGAAGGTGCGTCTCGAGCTCAAAGACGAAAGCTCGCAGTGTGTCGCGCGACCGGTCGAAGGTCACGAGCGCCGCTATGTGTGCGTGATCATGCCGATCCGCATCTGAGCAGCGGGTGCTGGTCGAGCTCGACGCCCGCGGCTTTCGCAATCTCGACGCGTTCCACTGGCAGCCCGGTGCCGGTGCTCATCTGATCCTCGGTCCAAACGGCGCCGGCAAGACCTCGCTGCTCGAAGCGATCTACACCCTCGCCACCACGCGGTCCTTTCGCACCAGTCGCATCTCCGATTGCTGTCGTCATGACAGCGATGCCTTCGCGCTCACGGGCGAGGTCGAACGTCAGGCGCGGACGCGTTTGCACGTCGGCTGGCAGCGGGCCGGTCGCAATCGGGAGCGTTCGGTCAACGATCGCGTCACCAGCCTCGCCGAGCATCTCGATGTGCTGCCGGTGACCGCCTGGCATAGCGGCTCGTTGTCCGTGCTCGTCGGTCCACCTGCCGAACGTCGGCGGTTTCTCGATCGTGGCGTGATCGGCACCAAGCCATCGACCCTTTCCCTGCTCAGCCGATACCGCAAGACCCTGGACGAAAAGCGCCAGGTGCTCGCCGGTGGTCGTGGCCCCTTGTCGCCGTGGAACGAGCTGCTCGCCCAAGCGGCGTTCAAGGTGCTCGAAGCGCGGGCGTCCTTCGCCTCGGCCCTGTCGACCTCGATCGACGCGGTGCTCGCCGATACGAATCTCGAAATGCCACCCGTCCACGTCCGCTATCGGCCTTCACCTCGCTGTGGCCTCGAGGGGCCAGAGGCGATTCATCGCGCGCTGGCAGACGCTGAAAAGAAAGAGCGAGCCTTTGGCAAACCGCTTCTCGGACCGCAGCGGGACGAGCTCGTCATCACCTGGGACGGGCGACCGTTGCGCGAGGTGGCGTCGGCGGGGGAGCGCAAAGCGCTCGGTCTCGCGTTGCTGGCCGCCGAGGGTCGTTTGCTCGCGTCGGCGGGGCGGGCGCCGGTGATGCTTCTCGACGATGCCGACATCGAGCTCGACAAAGATCGGCTGGAAAGACTGTGGCCGGCGTTGAGCGTTCACGGTCAGCTTTTCGCGACTTCGAACCGTCCGGTGGTGTGGCGTGATCTACCTTTCGATCGACGCTGGAACTGTCACCACGGCAGGCTCGACGCGGAAGCTTAGGCCCATTTGTTTTCAACGACTAAGCGATTGAATGCAAGAGGCGGTCCAAGTCGCGTTCATGGTAGAATGTTGCGTGGCTCGGATCTCGGGCTGAACTCGCCCCAAAGATGGTGTCGCGACCTTCGTACGGTGTGGTGCCGTAAGGCATGGACCATGCGATTCACGGGGCGTGCGAGACGTGCAAACGACTTGGAGTGTGATTTTGTCTGATCCGAAAACGGATACGTCATCGGTGGTCCTGGACGAAAGCGGGCTCGATGATAGCGGCCTCGAAGCGGCCCTCGCCGCCAACCCGACGTACGACGCCGGAAGTATCAAGGTTCTCAAGGGGCTCGAGGCGGTTCGCAAACGCCCCGGTATGTACATCGGTGACACCGATGACGCATCGGGTCTGCATCATATGGTCTTCGAGCTGGTCGACAACGCCATCGACGAGGCGCAGGCGGGGTTCGCCGATCGTGTCGAGGTGATGATCCACACCGATGGCTCGGTGACGGTCGAAGACGATGGCCGTGGCATCCCGGTCGGCATGCACGAAGGCGAAGGGCGTTCGGCGGCCGAAGTCATCATGACCGAGCTCCATTCGGGCGGCAAATTCGACGACAACGTCTACAAGGTCTCCGGTGGTTTGCACGGTGTCGGTGTGTCGGTCGTCAACGCGTTGTCCGAGCGTCTCGAGCTCGAGATTCGTCGTGACGGTCGGGTTTGGTATCAGGTGTACAGCCGTGGCGTGCCGCAATCGCCGATCGAGGCGATCAGCGATACCGAAGACAGCGGTACGCGGGTGGCTTTTTTGCCCGATCCGCAGATCTTTTCGGTCCTCGAATTCAGCTACGACATCCTCGCCCAGCGGCTTCGCGAGCTGGCGTTTCTCAATCGCGGTGTCGAAATCGTCCTCACCGACGCACGCACCGCGAAGAGCGGGACCTTTCGGTACGAGGGCGGGATCAGCTCCTTCGTCGAGCATTTGGCGCGCAACAAAAAGCCGCTCCACACCGAGCCGGTGCATCTGCTCGACGAGCGCGACGGCGAGAGCATCGAAATCGCTTTGCAATGGACCGAGGGCTATCAAGAGCTCGTGACCTGTTTCACCAACACGATCAACAATCGTGACGGTGGCACCCATCTGATCGGTTTTCGTTCGGCGCTCACCCGGACGGTCAACAACTACGCCCAGTCCACCGGTCTCAACAAAGGCTTGAAAGAGAACCTCACCGGAGACGATGTCCGCGAAGGTCTCGTCGGTGTCGTCTCGGTGCGGATCAAAGATCCGAAGTTCTCCAGCCAGACCAAAGACAAGCTGGTGTCGTCCGACGTCAAAGGCTGGGTCGAGCAGGTGGTCGGCGAAAAGCTCGGTCGCTTTCTCGAGGAGAGCCCGCGCGACGGCCGACGGATCGTCGACAAGGCGATCGAAGCGGCGCGGGCGCGCGAAGCGGCGCGTAAAGCGCGCGAGCTCACCCGACGCAAGGGCGCGCTCGACACCGCCAATCTGCCCGGCAAGCTCGCCGACTGCTCGGAGCGCGATCCGGAGCACGCCGAGCTCTTCCTGGTCGAGGGTGATTCAGCGGGCGGTACGGCGAAACAGGGTCGTAATCGTCGTTTTCAGGCGATCTTGCCGCTGCGTGGCAAGATCCTCAACGTCGAGAAGGCGCGTTTCGATCGCATGCTGTCGTCGGAAGAAATCAAGACGATCATCACCGCCTTGGGTACCGGCATCGGAGTCGAAGATTTCGACCCGGCGAAGCTGCGCTACCACAAGATGATCATCATGTGTGACGCCGACGTCGACGGCTCCCACATCCGTACGCTCATCCTGACCTTCTTCTTCCGCTGGATGCGCGAGCTCATCGAACGTGGGCATCTCTACATCGCTCAGCCACCGCTCTACAAAGTCGCCGAAGGTCGGAAGTCGACCTACCTCAAGGACGACGCCGCCTACAGCGCGTTCTTGATCGATCGCATCCGCGATCAGTGGCGAGTCGAGCTCGGCTCGGCGGCCGACTCGAGCAAGAACGGCTCGAGCGAGAACGGCGCAGCCAACGGTGACACCCGAGCTCTCGAAGGCAGCGAGCTGGCGCGTTTTCTCGAGCGGCTCGGTCGCTTCCGGAGCCATCTCGAGCGTCTCGACACGCGGGGTGTACCCACCGAGGCGTTGGTGCTGATGCTGCGCGCGGGCGTGCGCGACAAAGACGATCTGCGTGACACCGCGAGGCTCGAAACGTTGATGACCCAGATCGAAGCGAGCGAGAGGTTCTCGAACGTCACGCTGCTCGACGACGACGAGCACGACAGCCCGGTGCTGACCTTCAACAGCCGGGTCGACGGGGTCGATCGCAGCGTGCGGATCGATCGCGATCTGCTCGCCACCGCCGAGTATCGGGACCTGGTGAGCAATCAGGACGGTCTCGACGCTCTCGAAGCGAGCGAGTTCACGCTGATTCACGGCGAGGAGCGCGAGACCCACGACGATCTCGACACCCTCTTCGAAAAACTCTACGCCGGGGCGCGCAAAGGACTGAACGTCCAGCGCTACAAGGGTCTCGGTGAAATGAACGCGGAGCAGCTCTGGGAGACGACGATGGATCCCGAGCGTCGCAACCTTCTCCAGGTGAAGATCGATGATCTCGCCGGCGCCGACGAGATGTTCACCGTCTTGATGGGTGACCAGGTCGAGCCGCGGCGAGATTTCATCGTCGAGAACGCCCTCGAGGTCAAGAACCTCGACGTTTGACGCTTCCCTTCTTTCTTTTGTGAGAGGACAGTCGATCCATGAGTGACGAGCGCCCAGCCGAGTCGATCATCCTGCCCGTGGATATCGAAGAGGAGCTACGCCGGAGTTATCTCGACTACGCGATGAGCGTCATCATCGGGCGTGCTTTGCCCGATGTTCGTGACGGTCTCAAACCGGTGCACCGTCGGGTGCTCTACGGTATGTGGGAGAGCGGCAACCGGTCGAATCGGGCCTATAAGAAATCGGCTCGTATCGTCGGTGACGTGATGGGCAAATACCACCCGCACGGCAACGACGCGATCTACGACACCATCGTGCGGATGGCGCAGGATTTCACCATGCGGTATCCGCTGGTCGATGGCCAAGGCAACTTCGGTTCGCTCGACGGCGACAACCCCGCCGCGATGCGGTACACCGAAATCCGCCTGACCAAGCTCGCCGAGGAGCTCCTGCGCGAGGATATCGACAAAGAAACGGTCGATTGGGTCCCGAATTACGACGAAAACGAGCAAGAGCCGACCGTCTTGCCGGCGCGTTTCCCCAATTTGCTCGTCAACGGCTCGGCGGGTATCGCGGTCGGTATGGCCACCAACATTCCGCCTCACAATCTCGGTGAGGTGATCGACGCGGTGCTCATGCTGATCGAAAACCCGCTGGCGACGGTCGAAGATCTCATGACGGTCTTACCCGGTCCGGACTTTCCGACCGCCGGCTTCATTCACGGTATGCGTGGTATTCGGGACGCCTACACCACGGGTCGTGGCGCCATCCAGATGCGCGCCCGTTGTCATTTCGAAGACATCGGCAAAGGGGATCGTGAAGCGATCATCGTCGACGAGATTCCCTATCAGGTCAACAAAGCCAAGCTGCTCGAGCGAATCGCGGCCTTGGTGCGCGAAAAACGTCTCGAAGGCATCTCGGACATGCGAGACGAGAGCGACCGCGACGGCATTCGCGTGGTGATCGAGCTCAAACGAGGCGAGGTCACCGACATCATTCTCAACAACCTTTACAAGTTGACCCAGCTGCAGACGACGTTCGGGATCAACATGGTGGCGATCGTCGACAACCAGCCGAGGGTGCTGAACCTTCGTCAGGTGTTGAGCTATTTCCTCGATCACCGCAAGACGGTGGTGATTCGTCGGGTGCGTTTCGATCTCGCCAAAGCCGAGCGCCGCGCCCACATTTTGGAAGGCTTGCTCAAGGCGCTCGACCACATCGACGAGATCATCACCACGATCCGGTCGAGCCGAACGCCCGACGAGGCGCGCGAGCGACTGATGGCGGAGTTCACCTTTAGCCAGGTGCAGGCGCAGGCCATTCTCGACATGCGTCTGCAGCGTCTCACCGGTCTCGAACGCGAAAAAATCGTCGACGAATACCGCGAGATCGTGGCCTTGATCGAACGTCTACGCGCCATCCTGGCGTCGGACGCGCTGCTGCTCGAAGAAATCAAAAAAGAGCTGCTCGAGATCAAAGAGACCTATGACAACCCGCGCCGCACCGAGATCATTCAAGCGACCAACGACATCGACATCGAAGATCTGATCGCCGATGAGGACATGGTGATCACGGTCACCCAGGCGGGCTACATCAAGCGCTCGCCGCTCGCGCTCTATCGCGCGCAAGGGCGTGGTGGCAAAGGTCGCAAGGGCATGGAGACACGCGACGACGATTTCGTCGAGCATCTCTACATCGCCTCGGCGCATTCTTACGTGCTGGTGTTCACGACCTTCGGCAAGGTCCATTGGCTCAAGGTGCATCAGATTCCCGAGCTCGGACCGACCTCGCGTGGCAAGGCGATCGTCAATCTGCTCGAGCTCGAGCCCGGTGAAGGCGTCGCCACCACCGCGGCGGTGCGGGATTTCGAGGACGGCTATCTGATCTTCGTCACCGAGCAGGGCACGGTGAAGAAGACCGAGCTGGCGGCGTATTCGAATCCGCGCTCGGGTGGCATCATCGCCATCTTGATCGACGACGACGACCGTCTTCTCGACGTGCGGGTGACCGATGGCACGAGCGACATCATGCTCGCCACCGCCGAGGGCTACTCCATTCGCTTCCCCGAGAGCGACGACAACGAAGAAGGTCTGATGGCGGTGCGCACGATGGGTCGCGTCACCCGTGGCGTGCGTGGCATTCGTCTCCGCGACGGCGATCGAGTCGTCGCGATGGCGGTGCTCGAGACCGACGGCGACATTCTCACCGTGGCCAGCAACGGTTACGGCAAACGCACCCCGGTCGACGAATACCGTCGTCAGAGTCGTGGCGGGCTCGGCATCATCAACCTGAAGGTGAGCGACAAGACCGGCGAAGTGGTCAAGGTGCGTCAGGTCGAGATCGGTGACGAGGTGATGCTGATCACCGGTGGTGGCAAGCTGATCCGGATCGGCATCGACGGGCTACGGCCGATCGGTCGCGCCACCCAGGGCGTGCGCTTGATGAACCTCAATGCCGATGAGCAGGTCGTCGCGGTGGCGAAGATCGCCGAGCGTGACGATGACATCGAAGACGGAGATGACATCGATGACGGAGATGACATCGACGGTGCCGAAGGTGGCGACGCGCTCGACGTATCGCCCGGTCTCGACGCCGACGAGCCGGTCAATTAGGAGCTGCTGAAAAGAGCGGACGCGCCTGGTCAATAGCCGGCTGGCGAGATAACGTCGGCGCGTCGGCATATCGCCGCGAAACGTCATAGAGGTGTCCGCAGCATGGATTTCTTTCTCGATACCGCTAACATCGAAGAGATCGAGACCGGTCTCGAATGGGGCATGGTCGACGGTGTGACCACCAACCCGAGCTTGATCGCCCAGCAGGGCAAGCCCTATTTGCCCACCGTGAAAGAGATCGCCGAGCTGGTCGATGGCCGGCCGGTATCGGGTGAGGTGCTCGCCACCGACTTCGACGGCATGATGGAGCAGGGGCTTCGGCTCGCCGATCTCGCCGACAACGTCGTGGTGAAGGTGCCGCTGACCCCCGACGGTCTACGCGCCGTCGCGGCGCTGTGGAGCGAGGGCATTCGGTCGAACGTCACCCTGTGCTTTTCGGCCAGCCAAGCTCTTCTCGCTGCCAAAGCCGGTGCCGCGTTCATCTCACCGTTCGTCGGTCGGCTCGACGATATCGGTCACGACGGCATGTTGTTGATCGAAGAGATCCAGAACATCTACACCGCCTACGATTTCGACACCGAGGTGCTCGTGGCGTCGGTTCGTCACCCGGGTCACGTGGTCACCGCCGCGCGGATGGGCGCGGACGTCGCGACGATTCCTTTCGCCGTGCTGCAGAAACTCTACCGTCACCCTCTCACCGACAACGGTCTCGAGCGTTTTCTCGCCGATTGGAACGCCACCGGCCGTAGCTTCGATGACTGACTCGCCCGCCGGTGGTGGTGATCCGCCATCGGCCGGTGGCCACGAGCAGCCGCTGCTGCCTCCGGGCAGCCTGTATCGAAGCGCGTGGATCTTCTACCTCGTGCTGGCGGTCGCCGGGGTGCTGTGGATCGGTTTCGCCCTCGACGACATTCCCCTCGGCCTCTTTATCGATCTCGAAACCTGGTGGATCGATCTCGCGATCGGGATCGGCGGCGGATTGGTGCTCCTCGCGCTGTGGATCGGCGCGCGTCAGGTCTTTGTCGGCGCTCGCAATCTCGAAGAAGCGCTGGCCGGCGTGCTCGGCACGTTGACGGTCGACGAAGCGATCGGATTGGCTCTGGTTTCGGGGTTCGCGG
>JBCDBH010000094.1:0-17040 GCA_039184055.1 Acidobacteriota bacterium | reverse complement strand
CCGCCGCCGACCGTACCGACCACCAGGGACGGCAGCGTCAGGCTGGCATGGAGGTCTTCGCCGTCGAGCTCCATATGGGTGATCCCGACGGCACTATTGGTGACATTGGCGACGTCTTGGCCGAGGGCGATGAACGCCGCCGCCAGCCCGTTGGCGATTTGCGCGTTGAAGCCGATCACCACGCTACGCTGGTGACCGAGCACCGCGCGTCGCCAGTTTTCGACGATGTCGGCGGGCTCGACACCGAGCAGCAGGCGAACCAGCTTTCTCGGCACCCGGGCCGCCGCGATCACCGTCTTGCCCTTGCCACCCGCCATGATTTCGCCACTGGTTCGTTTCTCACCGGCGAAACCGCTGAAGACGTGGAAATGTGGGGCTTCGAGATGCTCCCGCAACCAGCGACAGGCGGCGTCGGCGGCGCGCACCACCATGTTCATCCCTGACGCGTCGCCGGTCGAGAAGCGAAAGTCGACGATGACGTCACGACCGATCGGCACGGCGCGCACCTCGAGAAGCTTGCCGTGACGGGTGGTGGCTTCGGCGGCGGTACGCAGGTCGTCGACATGCTGCGCAACCTGAGTGGCGAAGCGCACCGCGCTCGCCATGTCTTCGAAGTGAAAGCTCGGCGCGACGCGATTCTCGTCGCGCACGACACGGGTGCTGATGCCACCGGCTTTGCTGAGCGTCAACATGCCGCGTTCGTAGGAGCGCAGCATGGCGCCTTCGGTGGTCGCCATCGGTACGTAGAAAATGCCTTCGGCATGCTCGCCACACACCCGCATCGGCCCGGTGAGCCCGAGCGGCACGCAGGCGGCGCCGATTGGATTCTCGACATTGCCACGCCAGTGTTCGCTGTCGCCGGGAAAGGCGCCGATCTCGTCGAGCGTCGCGCCGGTCTTCTCCTCGATCCAGCGCCGACGCGTGGCGATTTGCTCACGGTCGTAGCCCTGGTCACGGAGCCGTGGCACGAGCTCGAGCTCACGTCTCGGCACCTTGGCGTCGTGGATCCGCGAGCTCATGACGGCTCTCGCGACAGCACGACCGCGCACGTCAGACCGTCGAGCCCGGTGGCGGTGAGCAGGGCGACGTCGATCGACTGCTCACGGGTGGTGGCGAACAGACTCTCGGGGAGGGTCGGATCGTCGTCGGTCCATGCCGTGCCGGCCAGACGCCCATCGGCGAAGCTCGCCAGGACGTCGAGGCTCTGAAACGCGCCGGCGGCGCCGAGCGCCTCACCGAGTCGGGTCTTGACCGCCACCGTCGGTGGCGGCGCATCGCCGAAGATCGCCTCGAAGGCACCGAGCTCGGCGTGATCACCCACCAGGGTGCCGTTGGCGCCGCTCCACACCGCGTCGATGGCATCGGTCTCGAGCGCGGCGTCGTCGAGCGCGGCGCGGATCGCCCGGGTCAAGGCGCGCGCCATCGACTCGGGCTGTTCGCCGCGCTGCGGATCGAAGGCCGATCCCCAGCCGCGTAGCCAGCCGTGCGCTCGCTCCGCTTCGACATCGCCCTGCAGAGTCAGAAAGGCCGCGCCTTCGGCGAGCCGTAGACCCCGACTCTGCTGCGAGAGCGGTGCCGCGACCTCGTCGTCACCGGCTAGCAGACCGGCGACGCGAAAGGCTTCCCAGGCTTCCGGGCTGAGCTCTTCGGCACCCCCGGCGAGCAGCGTGCGGGCGCGTCCGGTGCGGATGAGATCGGCGGCGTACCCGAGCGCCTGCAAACCGGCGGTGGCGCCACCCGCGACCGTCGAGTTCACTCCGGGCAGCCCGTGCCAGATCGCCGTCTGTCCACCGGCGGCGTTGATCACGCTATTGGCGAAATCGAGCGGCTTGGCGTAGGCCGGTCCGGCTTCGACCACGCGATGATCGAAACCGACGATCGTATGTAGACCGCCGAAGAGGGTGCCGAGCACCAGCCCACAATCGCTCGCGTCGACGGCCGAATCTTCGAGCGCGCGTCCGGCGGCGACGGCGGCCAATCGCCCGGTGCGATCGAGTGGCCGGAAGTTGCGCCCGGGAAGCGCGGCGCGCGGATCGAAATCGATGCCGCCCGTGGTCGGCGCCGGATCGCCCAGCGTCGTGTTGGCCGAGAAGCCGTTTCGGCCATCGCACAGCGCGTCGTGCAGCGCCCCGGCGTCATCACCCAGCGCCGAGATCATGCCGCTGCCGATGATCGCGACCGGTGTGCTCATGACGCCTCCCGCAGAATCAACGACGCGTTGGTGCCACCAAAGGCATAGGCGTTGTTCATCGCCCAGCGCACCGGGAGCTCACGGGCGTGATTGGGCACACAGTCGAGATCACACTCCGGGTCGGGTGTCTCGAAGCCGATCGTCGGCGGAATCGCATTCTCGGCCACGGCGAGCGCACAGATCGCCGTCTCGATCGCCGACGCCGCGCCCATGGTGTGACCGAGCATCGATTTGATCGAGCTCACCGGCACGCGCCGATCTCCGAAAACGCTCTTGACTGCACGGGTCTCGAGCCGATCGTTGGTCGGTGTACCGGTGCCGTGGGCGCTCACGTAGTCGATTCGGTCGGCATCGAGCTCGGCCATGTCGAGGGCGGCGCGCATGGCGCGGGCCGCGCCTTCGCCGTCCGGATGCGCCGCGGTCATGTGATGGGCGTCACACGACAGGCCGTAGCCGGCGACCTGGGCCCAGACGCGGGCGCCGCGACGCTGGGCATCCGAGGCGCGTTCGAGCACCAGCACGGCGGCGCCTTCGCTCGGAATCATGCCCTGGCGGTCACGGTCGAACGGCTGACAGCGCTCGGGAGCGATCGCGCCCAGACGGGCGAATCCAGCGTAGGTGATGCGGGAAAAAGCGTCCGAGCCCCCGGCGAGCATGACGTCGGCACGGCCGGCGCGGAGCAGATCGGCGGCATGGGCGATGGCGTAGCTACCGGCGGCGCAGGCGGCGGGCAGCATCGCGTTGGGGCCACCCAGCTCGAGCTCGGCGGCCACCGCGCCGGCGATCCGATGACACGGGTAGCGCCGGATCAGCGCGGCGGCGGCGTTCGCACGCTGACCGTTGTCGCCGACCACGGCATCGTTGAAGGCTTCGATCTCGCGTGGTTCGCCAGAGGTCGTTCCCATGACCACGCCGACCCGCTCGGGCGCTGGCAAGACATCGCCGCTATCGTCGAGAGCGAGGTGAGCGGCCGCCACCGCAAGCTGGGAGGCGCGGCCGAGGGTGGTCGGATCGAGACGGCGCACCGTCGTGGCGGGGTCGAAATCGCGCACCTCACCACCGATGTGGGTGCGAAAGCTCGAAGCGTCGAAGCTGGTGATCGGTGCGATGCCACTCCGACCTTCGAGCAGCGCGTGCCATACCGGAATCCGACCGATACCCAACGGGGTGACCAGTCCGATTCCGGTGATCACCACCGGATCGTTGTCGTGCATCACCGGCTCAGGCGGTAACGGCCGACTCGCGCGAGGCGAGGGTGGTCTCGACCAGCTCCACGGTGTCACCGATGGTGCGCAGCTGCTGGAGTCGCTCCTCGGGCACACCGAGCTTGAAGGCGTAATCGACGTCGACTCCGATCTCGAGCAACGACAGCGAGTCGAGACTCAGATCTTCGACGAACGACGCATTGTCGGGGATCTCGGCAGGGTCGATGTTGGTGATGTTGGCGATGATCTCTTTGATCTTCGAGCGAATGGCTGATGTGTCCAGATCAGACATGGATTCCCCTCGGAGTAAGCATGAACACGCCTGACGGTAGCGAGCTCATGGTGACGTGGTTCTCCCGATACGTTCCTTGCCCCTAGGAACGTGGATTCGTGACGAAAACCGCCACTAGATGTCCAACCAAGCCAGAGAAAACAGCACAAAATAGGTACTTGGCTATATTAACGCACTCGCTTGAGGCTCTCAAGCGTCACGAATGGGGAGAAGCAGGTCGTTTTCGCTTACCAAACCGAGGTCCAACGCGGCGCGTGGCACGCTACGACGATCGGGTAGATCGAGCTTGGTCAGAATGTGGTGGACATGGTTCTTGACCGTCGGCAGCCGGATGGCGAGCGCCTGGGCGATTTCTTTGTTGCGCAGGCCGCGGGCCATCAGGCGCAGCACGTCGATCTCGCGTGGGGTGAGCGGGGTGTCACGCGGGTCACGTTTGCGTCGTTTGCGTGACGGTCGTCGTCGGCCGAGCTCGGCGAGACGTCGGAACACCGCCGAGGCGATGACCGGGCTACACGGGGTCTCGCCCCGGGCAACGGCGCGAATCGTGGTGATCAGATTTTCGACCACGGCGTCGCGGAGCAGGTAGCCGTTGGCACCCGCCTCGATCAGCGCGACGATGTCGTCGATATCGTCGAAGCCGATCGGCACGATGCCCAGCTCGGGCCTGCCGTCGCGGAGCAGACGCACCGCTCGCAGGGCTTCACCGTGTGGCACGCTGGCGTCGATCAAGACGACGTCGACCGTGCCGGTGGCTACGGCTTCGAGCGTGGTTTCGACCTCGGTCGCGTCACCGACCATGCTCAGGTCGGAGCGCGTGGCGAGCACCCTATCCAAGGTCTCGGTCAAGAGGCGGTACCGTTGGACGAAAAAGACGCGAATCGGATCCATGGTCCTTCCCGGATCGTGAGTCCTCGGCCGCTCGCTCTCGGGGTTAGGCGGTATGGGGCGGCCCGACGGTCGCAGTTCTACCGGTCGACCGAGCCGGGAACAATGAACCCCGAGCGCCAATAAGGGACCAGATCCTCGCGACGTGTCATGAATCCACCGGACGCGGTACCGCTTCTTCGAGCCAGCCTCGACGTCGCGCCACGGTCATGGCGGTATGACGGTCCTTGACCTCGAGCTTGCGCAGGATGCGGCTCATGTGGTTCTTCACCGTGTGCTCGGAGAGGTTGAGTCGCCGTGCAATGTCGCGATTGCTTCGTGCCGCGCCGATCAGGGCGAGAATCTGACGCTCACGAGAGGTGAGGGTGGTCGAGCGTTCTTCTTGTCGTTGTCGCGCCGCGCGTCGCTGGATCTGCTCCACGAGCTCGCGTCCGGCGTGACCACAGCACAGCAGGCCCTCGGATCGAGAGTGGGTGAGCGCGTGATGCATCACGTGGAGAAACTCACGCAACGACGACCGACTCGACACCCATCCGATCGCCGAAGCATGGGTGAGAACATCCGCGTCACGAGCGATGTCGAGACCGACAAAAAGAGTGCGGAGAGTCGGATAATCGTTCCGCAACACACCGAGTCGCGTGGTCGCTGCGCTGGCGCGATGTCGATGATCGAAGATCACCAGCCGGGGTGCATGCCGCTCGACGGCTTCGCGCAGGGTGTCGAGCGCGCAGACGGCTACATCTAGATCGGTCCGTGTCTCGAGGGTCGTCGCGAGCGTATCGGCGAGCAGGGCGTGGTGACCGGTAATCAGGATCGGAATCGGTCGCCCGGCCACCACGGTCGTGGGTTCAGGCACCGACACAAGCTAGCACGGCCACGGCAAACACCACTTCCTGCCGAGGGATCTTCGTGGTCGACTCAGCCGGGATGAGCGGAACCAAGACAATCTGAGCCGGTCTCATCCGACTCAGCGCTTGCGGATCGGATCGTCGATCAACCGGAGCTCGAAGGCGATCTTGACCGCCTCGCGCCGGTTCTTGGCGTCCATCTTTTCGAGAATGCGATGCACGTGGTTCTTGACCGTCGGCAGGCGGATATCGAGATGCTGGGCGATCTCTTTGTTCCGTAGACCGTTGGCGAGCAGGGTCAGGACCTCGTGCTCACGCGGGGTCAGACGAGGATCCAAACCCGCCGCCACCGCTGGCTGTTCGTCTTGGTTGCGGGCCAGCTCGGCGAGTCGACCGAACACCGCGGTGGCGATCCGGGGCGAGCAGGGCGCTTGATCCGCATGGACCAGATCCACGGTCTCGATCAACTGCGTGATCGATGCGTCGCGTTCGACGTAACCGTTGGCCCCCGCTTCGAGCAAAGTGAGGATGTCACCTTCATGTTGCAAACCGAGAGGCAAGATTTTGATGTCGGGTAGGGCTTCGTGGAGATCGATCACCAGATCCACCACGGCGTCGAAATCGACGCTGGCATCGATCAGCACAATGTCGATCCGTGAAGCTTTCAAAGTGTCGACAAGACCGTCGCTCGACGATGCCGTGCCGCATAGCTCGACGTCCTCGCGTTCCGCGAGCGCGGCGGTAAGCGCTTCGACGAGTAGGCGATAGGCGTGAACGAGATAAAGACGAATGGCGTCCGACATCGATTCTTCTCACCGCGGGCGTGGTCGAGAGACGACTCGACCGTCGCGTGACTCGGGCTGACCGTCGAGGTCAGGATTCTTCGGGTCCTTTTCTAAATCGCGCGATCGGTTGTGGACAATGAGCCGGTGGCTTCAATAAGGATTCACGAAGCCACCGAAAAGATCCCCATCGAGGACCTTTCGGCGTCGGTCAATGACGGCGAAAACGCAGCCAACGCCGACGCCGCGCATATTCGACGGCTTCGGCTCGATGCTCGACATCGAGCTTGTCGAGAATGCGGTGGACGTGGTTCTTGACCGTGAAAACCGACAGAAAGAGCCGTTCGGCGATGCGCTTGTTGGTCAGCCCCTCGGCGATCAGCTCGAGCACCTCGAGCTCGCGTGGCGTCAGGGTCAGAGCGTCGAAGCGTTCGCGACGCGTCTGCTCACCCGAAAGCTCGGCCAACCGGCGATACATCGAGAACGCGACACGGGGCGCGCAGGCGGCGTCGCCATCGAGCACGCTATCGACCGTCGTGATCAGCTCGGTCAATGACGAAGCGTCCGAGAGATAACCGTGAATCCCCAGCTTGGCGAGCTCGAGCACATCGGCGCGGATCGCCGGTACACCGAGCAAGACGACCCGTACCTCGGGTTGCGTCTCGCGTACGACCCGCACCATCGTGGTCATGGTGTCCGACGGGCGCTGCAGGTCGACGAGCAAGATTTCAGGACATTCGCTCGCCAGCCGATCATGCGCCTGGCCTGGATCGTCGATCGGTTCGAGAATCCGATGTCGACTCTCTTCGCGGAGCAGGGTCACCAACGTTTCACAGAACATGGCGTGGGTGCTGGCGATCATCACGCGCGCCGACTGTGCTTCGCTGGCCATGGTCCTTCTCCTGTCGCGCCGTGTCCGGCTGGCGTGGCGCGGTGGGCGAGTGCCCGATGCCGACTCGATCGGTCGTGAGGATTTCGTATTCGTGCACATTATCATGTCGATTGCCTCGTACTGGGTTTAGGTTTCAGGAACCGGTTCTTTTCTCTTTTTGGCGGTGCTCTGGGCATGGTTCTCCCTTACCGCATGTACACGGATACTGAAAGGTTCGACGCCGATGGGCATGGACACACGACGGGCGCCGACACACGTCTTCCGTTGCCGGGTTCGGCTGCCGATCCGAGACCGCGACATCGAGCCGTGCTGCACACGGTGATGGTTCGAGTCCGACGACCACCGGGCTGAATGAGGTGGGTTGTCGGACTAGTATTACCGCCCAATTACCGCCTTTTGTCAACCCCAATCAGGAGAGAAGGTGTGCTTCTCCATATTCGGTAGAGGGCACGGGTCTGCTACGATTACCGCCGTAATACCGCCCGATTCGCGGCTTCATGGACAGTTTTGAGCACGTGTACACGGCTTTCTCTGGCTGATCCGTGAGGCGGTAAAGGGCGGTAACGCCGCCAGAGATCAACACCGTCGGAGAGCACATGACGACCCCGGACCTCGATAGCCTCTCGGCTCGATTGCGTTTTCTTCGCGCCGTGCCCCACGTTCGTGGCGCGCGTGATCTGGGCTTGGCCACCGCGCCGATCGAGCCATGGCCTCATCAGCTGCGGGTGGTGCGCACGGTGACCGCGAGCTATCCGCGTAGTGCCCTCTTCGGTGACGAGGTGGGTCTGGGCAAAACCATCGAGGCGGCGCTCGCTCTTCGCCAGTTGCTGCTCGATGGACGAGTGCGCCGCGCCTTGGTGCTGACACCCCGTGCGGTGTTGCGTCAGTGGCAAGAGGAACTGTGGGAAAAGGCGGCGCTCGACGTGCCACGTTTCGATGGTCAGGTGTTGCGTGATCGTCGAGGGCGAATCGTGCCGACCGACGGCTCACCGTGGAATCACGCCCCCGTGCTGCTCGTCTCCAGTCACCTCGTTCGGCGCACCGAGCGTCAAAAGGAGCTCCTAGCGGCGGATCCCTGGGATCTGGTGATTCTCGACGAAGCCCATCACGCTCGGCGTCGGTCGTCGAGCGCCGAGGTCTTCCGTCCCAATCGCCTGCTTCGCTTGTTGGTCGGCGAGCGAGGTGAGCCCGGTTTGGCGGCGCGGACGCGCTGTCTGTATCTCCTGTCCGCGACCCCGATGCAGGTGCATCCCATCGAATTGTGGGATCTCTTGCGGGTGCTCGGAATGGGCGGGCGCTGGGGCGCCGAGCCGAGCGGATATCTGCGCTTCTTCACCGAGCTCGGCCGCTCGCTCGACGATCGCGACTGGGCCTTTCTCACCGCCATGGTGCGCGATCATGTGCGGCTTTCCGAAACCACCCTCGACGAGACGCTGTGTGCCCAGGCCGAAGCGCATCTCGGATCGGAACGCTGGCAGCGGCTGCGGGCCATGCTCGATGTGGGCGCCACGACTTCTTTGGTTGCTCGGTCTCGGTCAGCTTCCGCGCCCGATACCGAAAGTCTCCGGGTGCTCGATCGCATGGTGCGTCGTCACACGCCTCTCGCGCTTTTTATCGAACGCAACAGCCGCGCGGTGCTCGACGAATATCGTCGACGAGGGTGGCTCGATGCGGGTGTGCCCCGTCGACGGGTCGAGACGGTGTGGATCGAGATGCGTCCCGACGAGCGTCGGCTCTACGAGCGGATCGACGCCTATCTCGCCGAGGTCTACCAGCGCTGGCACCGGGGTCGACCCGGGCTCGGTTTTCTCGTCAGCATCTATCGCCGCCGCCTCACCAGCTCGTTCGCCGCCATGCGTGCCAGTCTCGAACGTCGGCGTCTTCGTCTCGCTGGAGACACGGACGACGTGCTCGACGCCGACGACTCGGTGCTCGACTCACCCGTGCTCGCCGACCGAGAGCAGCGTGCGCTCGATCACGAGCTCGCCGAGCTCGACGACTTTCTGCGCCAGCTCGAGACGCTCACGACCGAGAGCAAACGTCAGCGTCTGCTCGACGACCTCCGCCAGCTGCTCGCCGAACGCGATCGCGTCATCGTGTTCACCCAATATTTCGACACCCTCGAAGCGCTCGCCGATGTCGTCGCCGCCGAGCATGGTTCGTTCGTGGCGCGCTATAGCGGACGTGGTGCCGAGATCTTCGACGGCACGGCGTGGCAGCCCACCACCAAGACGGCGCTACGCGAAGCCTTCGCCAGCGGCCAGATTCGCGTGCTGCTCGCCACCGATGCCGCGTCCGAAGGGCTCAATCTGCAGACCTGTGGCGTGTTGATCAACCTCGACATGCCGTGGAACCCGATGCGGGTCGAGCAGCGAATCGGTCGGATCGATCGGATCGGTCAGTCATACGAAGAGGTGTGGATTCGCAACTACCTCTACGAAGACACGGTCGAAGCCACCATCTATCGTCGCTTGGGCACGCGGATCGCCTGGTTCGAAGAGGTGGTCGGGGCGCTGCGACCGATTCTCGAGAACGTCGAAGAGCGAATTCGCGACGCCGCGCTGACCCCGCGCGAGAGCCGCGGCCGGGCGATCGACGCGGTGGTCGAAACGGTTGCCACCGCGATCGCCGAGGACGATCACGATCGAATCGCGCTCGATGATCTATTCGAGGCCGACGTCGTCGACCAGCCGCCACCCACGGCCCCGGTATCCCAGGCCCAGCTCGAAGCCCTGCTCACCGACAATCCGATCACCGGTCCGTATTTCACGCCGGTGGGTGACGCGCCGGGGATCTGGCGTCTCGACTTGTGCCAGCTCGGTGGCCAGGCCTACGCATCACGCACCGTCACCTTCGATCCGACGATCTTCGCCAGTGATCCGGATGGTGTCGAGCTTCTGACCTGGGGCCATCCGGCCTTCGATGGTCTTCTCGACACGGTCGAGAGCGAGCTCGCGCCCCGTGACGACGAGCCACGAGGTATCGGTCTCTACGCCAGCGAGCAGCCACCGACCATGGTCGTCATGGCGCCCGACGGGCAGGGGCGACCGCGTCCGATCGAAGATCTGGCCGCGCTCGACGCCGTGCTCGCCGATCCGGTCGGCGCCTGGACGGCTCATACCGAGGCCGAGGCGTCGCGGCTCTTTTCCCGCCGGCGACAAGACATGCGTGCCGCCGCCGAGCAGGTGCAGCGTACGCGTCGTCATGCCGAAGGCGCCGCGCTGCGTCACGCGGCGCGCGACATCCTGATCGACGCCGCGCTCGTCGCCCAGGCACGCGGCGCGGCGCAAGCCGGTCTTTTCGGCGATGAAGCGGTCGGTTTCGGTGAAGCCGTAGCGTTTGGTAAAGCCATAGCATTCGGTGAGGAAGCCGTGCTCGCTCTGGCCCGTGGCGGCAGCCCGTTTCCCGAGCTCCTCGAGCTTGTCGGTCGACCTCCCGCCGCCACCCGTGAGCATCCGTCGTGGGCGCGGCTCGCCAGCGCCGGTCCGGCGCAGCTCGAACGCCGCGCCCGGCGATTGGTCGAGCGTGGCAAACGGCTGCTCGATCAACGACGGGCCCACGACGGCGCGGCGCCGTCCCGTGAGCGGGTGCACATCATGCGCGGCTGGTGGCCACTCACCCCGCATGACGACGCGCCGCTGCCCTTCGACGAGGTCGACACCCTGCGTGTCCAACCCTTCGTCAACGCGATCCCGCTTTGGGACGACCTCGCCGAGCCCGCCTGGCGTCTCGACGAGGAAGATCTCGGTGATCTGGCGTGGGATCGTCACGGCTTGCGGTGGGCGTCGGTCGACGGCCACGTTCGGCCTGCCACCTTTGTCGCCAGAGTGGGTGACACCGCGCTCGAGCATCGCATTCCGGCCGGAGCCTGGGCGGTCTTCCGGTCACATATCGGCCAGGTGCGTACCGGATCGGTGGTCCTGGCGCGGCATCATCGGCTCGACGAGCTCGGCGGTCCGTTCGCGCTTCGGGTGCTCGATCACGAGCGTCGTGGTGGCAAACGAAGGGGGCGCAAACGGCTCGTCTTGCGTACCGACGACCCGGCTCAGCGTCCCCTGGTGCTCGATCCACAGCGTGACGACCTCAAGATCCTCGCCGAGCTGGTCGAGGTCTTGTAGCGCGAGTCGTCGATCGAGCTGGCTGCCGGATCGAGCTCGCCGTGCTACGCTGACCGGCCTCAATAACCGGTTCGGACCTTTTCTCTATGTTGCGCATCTACAACTCGCAGACTCGAAGCAAAGAAGATTTCGTTCCCGTCGATCCCAACGGTCGACGCGTCGGTATGTACTACTGCGGACCGACGGTCTACGACAGCTTGCATCTCGGTCACGCGCGTGCCGCCGTGGTGCCCGACGTCATGCGTCGACACCTCGAATACCGGGGTCACAACGTTCGCTTCGTTTCCAACTTCACCGATGTCGACGACAAGATCATCAAGCGCGCCATGGTCGAGAAACGTCCCTGGCGCGAGATCACCCAGGTCTACATCGACGAGTGGCACCAGCTCACCGTCGCGATGGGCAATCGCCCGGCCGATGTGCATCCCCGCGCCACCGACCACATCGACGAGATGGTGGCGCTGGTCGAGAGCATCATGAACAACGGCCACGCCTACGTCGCGAGCAATGGCGACGTCTATTTCGACGTCGCGTCGTTCGACAACTACGGTGAGCTGTCCCAGCGCAATCTCGAAGACCAGGCCGCCGGCAGCTCCGGGCGGATCAGCGACGAAGCCTTGAGCCTCAAGCGGAGCCCGGAAGACTTCATCCTGTGGAAGCTCGGCAAAAACGATCCCGAGACCTTCCGTGAGCATCCCGAAGCGGTGCCGGCCTGGTCGTCGCCATGGGGCGACGGGCGTCCGGGATGGCATCTCGAGTGCTCGAGCATGACGCATCAATATCTCGGCGCCGCGTTCGATATCCACGGTGGCGGCATGGATCTGCTCTTTCCGCATCACGAGAACGAGAAAGCGCAGAACGAATGCGGTTATCACGACGAGCTCTGTGGCCGTCCGTCGGTGCGCTACTGGGTGCACAACGGCTTCGTCACCGTCAAAGCGCGTCACGACGCCGACCGCGCCTCGGAATACGCCGACGGCGAATTGGTCAAGATGTCGAAATCGCTCGGCAACGTGAAGTGGCTGCGCGAAATGATGTGGCCGCACGGTCCCTACGATCCGATCGCCGTGCGGATGATGTTGATCGCTCACCACTACCGGTCACCGATCCACTTCTCCGCCGAGCTTCTCGATCAGGCCACCTCGCGTCTCGACCGTATCTACACCGTGCTCGAAGCGCTCACCGCCGGGGCCGAAGATCCGGGCGCCTTGCCGATCGCGGTCGCTTTGCCGCCGGATCATCCGTTCGCCGACTCCTTGAACGGCGTGGTCGAGAGATACGGCGCCGCCATGGATGACGACTTCAACACCCCGGGCGCGCTCGCCGCGCTTGCCGAGCTCGTGTCGCTGGCGCACAAAGAGCTCATCACCGACGGTCGCGCGGTGACCGACGAAAGCGCTCAACCGGCGATTCGTAGCACCGCTGGCGTGCTCGTGCGTCTGCTACGCGCCCTGGGCATTCGGCCTTTCAGGCAGGATGGTGGTGGCGGCGGAGGAGACGACGAGATCGATGCCGTGCTCGGCGTGCTCGGTCGTCTGCGTCAACAGGCTCGCGCCGACAAACAATGGGCGCTCGCCGACGCCATTCGCGACGAGCTCGGGGCCCTCGGTTGGGAGGTGCGGGATCGTCCCGACGCCGACTTCGAAATCGTTCGAAAGAGCTGAGCCATGACCTCGACACTCATCCGTGGTGCCACCGTCGTGTTGCCCGACGTCGCCGAACGCGTCGATGTTCTCGTGCACGACGGCACCATCGCCGCCATCGAGCCCGCCATCGGTACCGTCGCCGACGAGACCATCGACGCCACGGGTCTTCATCTCCTGCCCGGGGCGATCGACGACCAGGTTCACTTCCGTGAGCCCGGTCTCGAGCACAAAGAAGATCTCCACACCGGTTCCGTCGCGTGTGCCAAAGGTGGGATCACCACCTTTCTCGAGATGCCCAACACCAAGCCGACCACCACCACGCTCGAGGCGCTCGACGCCAAGCTGGCATTGGCGGCGGGCAAATCGGTGGTCAACTACGGCTTCTACGTCGGCGCCACGCCCGACAACGTCGACGTGCTCCGCCAGGCCACCTGCACGCCGGGTATCAAGATCTTCATCGGCTCGTCGACCGGTGATCTCCTGGTCGATGGTCAAGACGCGCTCGAAGCGATCTTCGCCGAGACCACCTTGCCGATCTGCGCCCATTGCGAAGACGAAGCCACCGTGCGCGCCAATCAAAAGCGACTGACCGAAGAGCGTGGCGCCGCCGGTCTCGACATCGCCGATCACTCGCGGATCCGTGATCACGAAGCCGCGGTGATCGCCACCCGACGCGCCCTCGATCTCGCTCATCGGCACAAGCACCGCTTCCACGTGCTCCACGTCTCCACCGCCGACGAGCTGCCGCTGATCGCCGATCATCGCGACGTCATCACCGCCGAGGTCTGCCCACACCACCTCTTCTTCTCGGTCGACGACTACGAGCGTCTCGGCAGCCTCGTGCAGATGAACCCATCGGTCAAAACCGTCGCCGACACCAAAGCCCTCTGGCACGCTCTGCTCGACGGCACGGTGCAGGTCGTCGCCACCGACCACGCGCCGCATACCTTGGAAGAAAAAACCGCGCCGTATCCCAAGTCGCCCTCGGGCGTGCCCGCGGTCGAAAACATGCTCGCCCTGCTGCTCGATCGCGCCGCGCACGGCAAATGCACGCTCGAACAGATCGCCCATTGGACCGCCGACGCGCCGGCGCGGGTGTGGGATCTGGTGGGCAAGGGGCGCATCGTCGAGGGTTACGATGCCGATCTCGTGCTCGTCGACATGAACAAAACCGCCACCATCGACAACGCCAGCCAGCTCACCAAAAGCGGCTGGAGCCCCTGGCACGGCACCGCCCTCACCGGCTGGCCCGTGCGGACCTTCGTCGGTGGACGTACCGTATTCCAGGATGGTGAAGTCGACCGTACCGCCCGAGGTCGCGAAGCCACCTTCGACCACGCCCGTGGCGGCTACTGGGGAACCGCATCGTGAGTGACGGCCAACAATGAGTGACGACCAAGCCGCCATCATCGGCATCGTCACCGTTTCCGATCGCGCCAGCCGTGGCGTCTACGAAGATCGTGGCGGTCCCGCCGTCCACGACTGGATCGATCGCGCCCTCGCCTCGCCGTGGCGTCCCGAAGCGCGGCTCATCCCCGACGAACGCGAGCGCATTGAAGCCACCCTCATCGAGCTCGTCGACCAGGCCGGTTGCTGCCTCGTCATCACCACCGGTGGCACCGGCCCCGCGCTCCGCGACGTCACCCCCGAAGCCACCGAAGCCGTCTGCGAAAAATCCTTACCCGGCTTCGGCGAAGCCATGCGCGCCGTCTCGCTCGAAAAAGTCCCCACCTCCATCCTCGCCCGTCAATACGCCGGCATCCGAGGTCAGGCCCTGCTCATCAACCTCCCCGGCAACCCCAAAGCCATTGACGACTGCCTAGGAGCCGTCTTCGCCGCCGTGCCCCATTGCGTGACGCTGATCGGTGGGCCGCGGATCGAGACCGATCCCGAGGTGGTGAAGGCGTTTCGGCCGAAGGGTACGTGAATCGGGGAGGGTGCGGTCAGCCCTGGTTGTCGAGCGATTCTCGGGTTTCAAAGATTCTGTCTTCTTCACCTTTGGCCTTGACGCTTGTTTGGGTACGGCTTAAGATTTTTATCTATTTGATTGGCTTGGGAGGTTTGATTTATGTGCTCAGAGACTCGTGTCATAAAAATTCTGATGGTTTCTTTCTTTTTCATGTTTGTGACTCACCAAGGGCTTGCGGAGGTATTCTCAGCGCCGTATTGGTATCTGGATGGTCAGACGGAGGCGGCAATCGAGCTCGCCAACAGCTCGCCTGATACCCACACGACAACACCACTGCTCCTCCTCGAGGGATATAAGCAAGTTGCCCTCGATCCCGTTACTCTCGAACCAGGCCAGCGAGTACGACTTCCCCTGCGGCCGATCGTGAGTGCGTACGTCGCAGACTCCGTGGCGGAGCCTGGCCGCTGGGGTGACGGATCACGTCCGGGCAGTCTATGGGGCTCGGCGCGGCTCGAGTGGCCTTCCCATCAAGCACTTTCGGGTTGGATCGTGATGGAAAGTGAAGAGAGAGGAATGTCGATCAACAGTATGTTCATGCCGGCTGGCCGAGCTTCCGCTGACATCGTTGGCATGTGGTGGTATCCCACCGAAGGGACACACGCCTTGTTCGCTTTGCAAAACCAGGCTAGCGTCGAGATTCGTGTGAACACCACCGTGTATGTCGAAGGCCAGCGTCATGAAGGTCCTTCCTTCACTCTCGCGGCAAGTGAAGCACGTTTGATTTCCGCTGACGACCTTCATCCACAGACTCGACGCGTTGCGGACGGTGCGATTCAGTTTCAGGTCGAAGGTGGGAGTCGTGCCCTACAAGGGTGGACGATCCTGGTGGATGAAGACACCGGGCTATCGACACCTCTCAGCATGCAACCACGAGATGGTCGCTCGAGCACACATGCGGAGATGGCTGGGGCCTTGACGGGTGCTCTCAAGGTGGCCGGACTGGCTGATGTTCGGTTCGTTCCCCTTGTGCTTCTCGCCAATCCGACAGATCGTGACGTGAGAGTCGAGCTAACGTTGCAGCCTGGTGTGTTGTTCGACTACGGGAAGTCGGATCTCTATGACTCGGTTGCCGGTATCCCGAGAGTTGAGGGACCTCCCGGGTTCTCATTGGAGCCACTCGTGCTCGCTCCTAGGGAGACGCGGGTCCTCGCGTTGCGGAACATCGACCTTGATGATCCGAGGACTTTCCGAGACGGTGTGATCGGCATTCAGCTGCAGCATTCTGGTGGCCCAGGAGATCTCTTTGCCGAGGTGCTGTCCGTGGATGAGACGTACCAGTACGTTTTTCACGACCCCGTGGTCGATGTCAGCCATCCGCCGGTCACCCTCACCGCTATTTCGTTCGATCTGTCGGATGATCAAAATAGAATACTGACTCTGAAGAACACCACCGATCTGCCAACGGCTTTCGATCTCGTTGTGTACTTCGAGATCGAGGGTGAAGAGACCAGCTATCAGACCCTCTGGACTCTCGGGCCCAAGGCGGTGGCGGTCATCGATCTCAAGGCGCTCAGGGCAAGCAATCTTGCCGGTCTTCACGGCACGACGTTTCCACACACGATCGATTCTGGTCACGTGATGGTGCGCTCACCTTTTCCTAGTCTGATCGGTGGAGACTTTGCATTTGACAGTTCTGGCTCGATAGCTTCGTGCTTCGACATTTGTGACTGTGATCCTCCTGGACCTCATTGCTTCAATCAGAATCCGCTGATCTGCCCTACGTTTCCAATCGGTACGCCGGCACACTTTGGTGCAGGGACCTATGAGGGAATCTTTGTCAACCGCACAGGGACTTCCTGCAGATATTTGATTTGCCATGTTTCGGGTTTGCTCGATCAGAGTTGTAACGGTCAAACACTGACTCGTGATCTGAGTCAGTTCCTTCCCCCAGAGTCGATTTGTCCACAGGGGGCTGGAGGCGATGGAATTTCGATTCGGTTTCCATTTGTTCCGACTGCGTGTTTTGCCGTAGACATTTCCAGAGAGTCGAATCCGTGCCTGTAAGGACACAGAAGTTCACAGCCCGCTCACGGTTCGACTGTCCACATTGCCGGAAAATCGTTGCCGTTCATCGCTTCGATTCCAAGCGTGATCTCGCGCCACACTTCTATTGCAATCAGTGTCCAAATGTCTTCTACGGAGATTCCTATCGAGACTTCCTCCTGCATCGCACGCTGACACCGAAGCTCATTGGGATCCTCGAAAGGACGTT
>JBCDBH010000093.1:0-17111 GCA_039184055.1 Acidobacteriota bacterium | reverse complement strand
TACGGTGGCGGCGCTGCTCGATGGGGTGCCGGCGACGCTCGCGGCGCGCTATGTCGAGATCTGGATCTTGCGGCTCGCCGGTGTGTTTCCGACCCCGCGTGATTGCCCGCTATGTGACCGTCCGTTGACCACCGATGCACGGATCATCGACGACGGCGCGTTGATCTGTTCGGCGTGTGCGCGCGAACACGGTTACAACACCGCTCCGGCCGTGTCGGGCGACGGGCTCGAGCTGCTCCGACGGACCGCGCGCGAGGATGTCCGACAGCTCGCCGAGCAGCCGCCACGACGTGGCGTGCTCGGGGAAATCGAAGGCGTGTGCGCACGGGTGCGACGAGCGTTTCTCCAAGACGAGCTCAAGAGTTATGACGTCATGCGACGAATTCTCGCCGAGTGTGCCGAATGAACGAGGATTCAAGGTAAACTCTGCTTTCGATTTTCATGACATCCATTTGCATGAGGCGTCCACGGATTCGAGATATCCGTATCGGGCGTCAGGTTGACCTACAACTCCACGGCTCGAACTGCTTCGGACGGATTTCATGACGCTGCCGCTCGAACGTATCGAAGGCAAATACGAGATCGTCGCCAAGATCAACGAGGGCGGGATGGGCGCGCTGTATCGCGTGCGACACCGCCTGCTCGACGAGGAGCGGGTGGTCAAGGTGCTCCGCCCCCAGCTCGGCGACGAGGTCGACCTCAAACAACGGCTTTATGACGAAGCCCGCGCCGCGATCAAGCTTCGTCATCCCAACATCGTTCAGATCTTCGATTTCACCGTCGATCCCGACGGTGTCGGCTTCATCGTCATGGAGCTCATCCGGGGTGTCGATCTGCGACGCATGATCGCCCGCGAAGGCATCCGCGCCTCGGTGGCGCTCGCTCTCGAGATCGCCCGTCAGAGCTTGCGAGCGCTCGGCTATTTGCACCGTAGCGGCTTTGTGCATCGCGACATCGCGCCCGACAATCTGATGCTCGCCACCGATGTCGAAGGTCAGCCGCTGACCAAGATGATCGATCTCGGAATCGCCAAGCATCTGGAGAGCGCGCGTCAGCTGACGCAGCAGGGCACCTTTCTCGGCAAGGTGCGCTACGCCTCGCCCGAGCATTTCGGTGAAAAAGGCATTCACGCCGTCGATGCGCGCAGCGATATCTACGCGTTCGGCATCGTGCTCTACGAGCTGCTCACCGGTCATCATCCGGTGCCCGGAGAATCGCCCAGCCACATCATCGCCGGGCATCTCTTCCGGCCACCGCTCGACTTCGCGGAATCCGATCCCGAAGGGCGACTGGATGACGACCTGCGCGCGCTGCTGCTCCAGGCTCTGGCCAAAGAGCCCGAAGCACGGTTTGTCGACGCCAAGGCGTTTCAGCAGGCGCTCGCGGCTTTGCAGCGTCGTTATCCCTGTGACGAGACCGTGCGTCGCGAGGCGATCGACTGGATCGAGAACGCCGCCAAAGCCCAGGCCGAGCGACCCAAGATCGGCTCGACCCAGGATCGTCTCGACGCCGGCTTCGTCATGGACCCGACCCGTCCAGTCACCGGCGCCGCGTCCGGACTACACGCCGTTCCCCCACCGCCCGACGTCACCGAGGTCACCTCACCACCGGTCACCTCGCCACCCGTACCCGCGGCCGAGCCAGAGATCGCGGTCGAGCCAGAGGTCACGGTCGAGCCGGTAGCCGATTCCCAACCCGAGCCCGAAGCGCCCGCGATGGATGATTTCGACACCGTGCTCGCCGAGGGTTGCCGCCGATCCGAAGCTGGTGAGTACGCCGCCGCGGTCGAGGCGTTCGAACGGGCCCTAGAGTTTCAACCGGCGAGTATTCCGGTCCAGCTGATGCTCGCCGAAGCACGTGGCCACCTCGACCGTGGCGATGAGATCCAATCAGCGGTCGCGGAGATCGAATCGCTGGTCGCGGAAGGGTCGCGGGTCGCCGCCGATCGGGCGCTTTTTCAAGCGCTCGAGCAATTCGGTGACGATCCGATGCTGGTGACCTTGCGTCGCAACCTGCGCGAGGCGCACCGCGCCGCCGTGGTGCTCGAAGTTCGGGAATTGCTCGAAGCGGCGCGTGGGCATCTGGTGCAAGGTGAAGCCTCGAAGGCTCACGACCGGGTCGCCAAAGCACGCGCCATCACCCCCGACGACGACGAAGCGCTGCACGCTGAAATCTCAGAAGTCGCCGATACGCTCTGAGCCGATCGACTTGGAGTCGCCGAGCTCGCCTGAGACTCCACTCTCTTCGGCGAGACGGATCAAGGTGTCGAGCTGCTCACGCAGGCCTCCCACCTCGTCGTTGAGCTGATCGATTTTTCGCTCCAGATCTTCGGTGTTGTCCATCATCATTTCGTCGACAAAGACGGCGTTGGCGAGCGATAGGCCCAGAATGCCGCCGATCATCACCGCGCCGACAAAATACAGTCGCGCGATCACCGCCCACACCGGATCCTTGGCGCGTTCGCTCAGCAGATCGGGAATCTCGTACCAGCCTTCGAGCGTGAAGACCTTGAAGATCGAATAGGCGGCCATGATCGGATTGCCGAAATGCTCGGGCGCCAGCTCGCCGAAGAGCAGGGTGGCGAGCACGGCGAGAATCACGTTGACCAAGAACAGCGCCAGAAAGACGCCGACCGATGCCTTGAGGGCGCGACCGATGCCATCGACCAGGTGATCCCGGTTGGGAATGAAGCGCAGCATGCGGAAGAGTCGGAACAGGCGACCGATACGCAGGACCGGAACGAGATCGAATTGGTGCAGGGGCACCCAAGGCGTGATGAGCACGGGGAGCGAGAAGAGCAGCACCAAGAAGTCGAAGACATTCCAGCCGCTCTTGAAATACGTGCGACCGTCGCGATGGAGCTTGATGATCGCTTCGATCAGGAAGTAGAGCACGCAGGCGTAATCGACCCAGAACGCCCAGGCGTCGAGTTGGGCCTCGTCCTCGCCTCGTCCGAGGACGAGGATGGCCAACGCGTTGACGATGATGACGGTGACGACGACCCGTTCTTGGATCAAGGCGTCGAGCACTCGGCGCACGGCAATCTCCTTCCGGCGCGGATGCTACCAGTCCGCTACGCTTCTTTGGGTGCTGGCTCGCAGGCGTGGAGATGGGGTTCAGAGTCTGTCGATGTGACCGAGGACGGCCGCCGCCACTTCCTGGGCGCCGTCTTGCTCGGGGGGCGTCTGACGCGGCAGGTCGAGCAGGGCCGTGGCGTGGTCGATCCAGGCGTCCGAGTCGAGATGCTCGGCGTCGACCGGGCGGCAGCTCAGATGCTCTCGGACCCACGCTTCGAGCAGCGGCGACTCGGGAAAGGCCGGACGTGGGATGTAGCCAAAGGGCACCCCGGCGCGCCACACCTCGGCGACGGTGCTGTAGCCGAGCTTGCCGAACACGGCGTCGGCGGCGTGAATGAGATCGGGATGATGAAAATCCGAACGGTGAGGAAAGAGGATGGTCTTCCCGACCACCTCGAAGCTGCTTTCGCTACCTCCCGGGATCACCAGCCACGGACCGTTGTTACGGACGTTTTCCGAGTCACGGAAGCGCCATGGAATGCCACCCATGGTCACCAGGATCATCGGCTCGTCGGTGGGGATACCGAGGCGGTTACGCGTCTGCGCGCGGGTGTGAAGAGGCTGACGCGCCACCGGTGAAGTGGTGACGGCGTCGGGGCTCGCTTCGCACACCGGGGTGGTTTGGATATGCAGATCGACCGTGGCGAAATGAGGCGCCAGGCTGTCACCGAGTCGACCGAGAGCGGCGTCGATCGCGGCATCGCCGGTACGGTAGTGGCGGTAGATCCAGCTCCAGGTAAAGCTCTCCACCAAGACCGTGGGCAGCCCGGCGTGTCGTCCCGCCGCCAAGCCGAGCGGGGAGATGTCGGCGACCACCAGGTCGGTGCCCAAGCTGCCGAGATAACTGGCGAGTGTCGCGGCGCGTGCCGGGAGCGCGCGGACAAAGCCAGCGATCGTCTCGATGCTCGCGGTCAGATCTTCCACCAAGGCGCTTTGCTGCACCATGCCGACATCGGTTTCGATGGCGTGGTGGTGGATCGGGCGACGCAACGAGTCGTCGAAGACCCAGCGGGGCGTGGTGGTGACGATGTCGAGATCGAGATCGGGGCGGACGGCGAGCAGGGCGGCCATCACCGCGTTCGAGCGCGTGGCGTGTCCGAATCCGTGCGACGAGACGACGTAGGCGATTCGAGGCATGCGGGCGATGTGGACGACTAGGGCGCCAGACGGGTGATCCGCCAGCCGTCGCCGTCGGCGGTGTAGGCGAAGCGATCGTGGAGCCGACTCGGACGCCCCTGCCACACCTCGACCCGTCGTGGAACCAGTCGAAACCCGCCCCAGAACGGTGGTCGCGGAATGTCCTCGACATCACGAAAGCGCTCTTCGATCTCGGCGACCCGTGTTTCGAGGACGCTGCGGTCGGCGATCGGCGTGCTCTGTGGTGACGCCCATGCACCGAGTCGACTGCCGCGGCCACGCGCGGCGTAGTACGCGTCCGATTCCGCCGCCGTCGCGCGGCTCACCTCACCCTCGACCCGCACCTGTCGTTCGAGCGCCGGCCACCAAAAACACACCGCCGCGGCGGGATGGGCGTCGAGCTCACGAGCCTTGGCGCTCTCGTAGTTGGTGTAGAAGGTGAGGCCACGCGCATCGAGACCACGGAGCAGGACGGTACGTGCCGACGGCCGACCGTGCTCGTCGACCGTCGCCAGCGTCATCGCCGAGGGCTCGGGGAGCTCGAGCTCGACCGCTTCCTCGAGCCAGGCGGCGAGCATGTCGAGCGGGTCGGCACGTAGATCTTCGCGACGCAAACCGGCTCGAGCGTAGTCGTAGCGGGTTTGCGCAAGGCGTTCGCCGAGCTCGTGATGTTCCTTGCTCATGGCTTCGTGCTCACGCGGCTCGAGCCAACTCTGGCGAGTCGGCGGGGGTGGAGTCGGGTACGGTCGCCAACGATGCCGCGCTCGCCAAGACGAGAAAGATCCACAGCATATCGGCGACAAAGAGGTGGATCAGCTGCATCCACACCGGGGCCAACAGCATCAGATTGATGACTCCGAGAGTGATCTGTGCGAGCACGGTGAGGTGCAAGGCGGTGGCCCAGCGTTTGGCTCCGGGGCGCAGACGCATGCGGCCGGCGGCATGAAGCAAGAAGGCGGCGGTGACCACGGCGATGAACGGGTGAAAGACGCGGAGCCGAGTGAGTGGATGCGCGTCGGGTGAGAAGTCTTGCCGTAGCCCTTCTTGCAGCGACGACGCCGGAAAAAGAGTGTCGCCGAGCGCCGCGATCGCACCGCTCATGCCGGTGAAGAGGGTGAGCGCGAACGCCGCCACCAAGAGCCAGGCGAACATCCCCTGGCCGCGGATGTAGATCCGTCGGCCACCACCGGCCCAATAGGCGGTAAGGGTGAGCGCGCCGAAGAGCAGAAAGGTGTTCACTAGGTGCACGCCCATCCACCAGGCGCGGGCGATCGACGTATTGTCGGCCACCAGCGAGAGCAGTACCAAGGCGGCGCCGATCGCCGCCTCACCGAGCATGAAGATCAGCGACCACATGGCCGCCGGACGCGCCGGATGCCCCTTGCGGAATACCCGATAGGTCCAGATCGTCAGCCAGACCACCATGAGCACCGAGAAGCCGCTGGTCACGCGGTGGGTGAACTCGATCGTCGTGGCCACCGTCTCGGCCTGTGGCACCACCTCGCCATTGCACAACGGCCAATGGCTACCGCAACCGGCTCCCGAGCCGGTGGCGCGCACCAGCGCGCCCCACAACACCACGAAAAGCGTGGCGACAATGACGATCCAAGCGTAGCGAGCGAGCTTGGCGTGAGATTCGGGTCGTTCACTCATCCTCTAGACCTTATGCGTAGCCCTCGAAGCCTTCAAGAGTTTTCGTAACCGTCTCATTCTCAGATCTGAGAACGTCGATCGACGTCGATTCTCAATTCTGATCAGACAGCTTGTCCGAGCGGATGACTTACCGGTCGGTAAACTCACTTTCAATAGACTTTGCGACTCAAACGCCGGTCTTTCCGGGGTTGGCATCGGCTTTGCTCTCTATCCCCCAACGATCGATCAAGATCTCACTCGCAAGAAGGAGGAGAATGTGAAATTGCGACTCATGCTCGTGCTCATGCTGCTCGCCGTACCGGCCACCGCCACCACCGGCGTCGCCTTTGTTCATGGTACGGGCAGTCAGACCAACGCGGCCGCCGACTATTGGACCTGGGACATGATCAACTCGGTGCGTCAGGGTCTGCCGGATCAGAGCAAATACACCGTCATCAATTGTGACTTCACCAAATATATGTGGGATTCGGCGGCCGCCGGTTGTCTCGCCACCAACCTCTACAACTTCATCGTCAACCAAGGTGTCGACGATCTGGTGGTCATCACCCACTCCAATGGCGGCAACGTCATGCGTTGGATTCTCTCCAACCCGACCTGGGACAGCCGCTATCCCACCATCATCGACAACACGCGTTGGGTCAACGCCCTCGCGCCGTCGTCCGGTGGCACGCCGCTCGCCGACGCGGTGATGAACGGCAACATCTTCGAAGCCGCGCTCGGCTGGTTGCTCGGCTATCAGAACGACGCGGTGCGCATGCAGCAGGTCAGCTGGATGGCCTATTACAACTCCACCTGGCTCTACGGCACCTCGGGTCGTCCGTCCTTGCCGGTGGGCTTTTGGAATGTCGTCGGCACCGACGTCGAATCCGCCATTTGGGATCCGGACAGCTATTGTGGCGGTTACCAGAATCAAGTCGGTCTCGAGATCACCCAGGCCTGGTTGTCGAGCTGCTCCGACGGCTTTCTCGAGTGCAGCAGCCAGAGCGCCGCGGGCAGCCTGTGGTTCAACGACACCACCGTGACCGCCGGTGGCGAGCCGCTCTCGCACGCCCAGAGCCGTCGCGACTGCTTCAACCTCGACGTCATCCTGCGTAACGACCTGTGATGAAAGGCCTCGGAACCATGAAAAAGACTCTCTTCGCGGCCTTCGTCGCCACCCTTCTCCTGCTCACTCCGGCCTTCGCTCAGCAGGTCGACCTGCTGCCGGCCGGTGCTGGTGATCTCGTTCCCGGTAATTTCACCGTCGTCGACCGTGCCGCCGGTGCCGTCATTCCAGATCTGCCCCAGGGCGCCGCCCATTACGCCTGGGCGCTCGACCCGGCCGCCACGCTCGAGCTCGCCGCGCCGGCAGTCGTCGTCGAAAGTCGTGAGTATTTTGTCGATGTCAGCGCCGCCGAGCTCAGCGCCGGTGTGCCCGTCTACACCACCGCACCCGGCGCCCTGGTGCGAATCAACCCCGCGCCCGGTCGTGACGGTCTCGCCATCGACGCGGCCAGCCTGACGATCGAAAAAGACGGTCTCGTTCAGCGCGGCGCCATCGAGCGTCTCGCCACCGACGAGCAGCTCCGCGCCGCGGGCGCGCCCTTCGTCGACGGCACCGTCGCTTTTCGTCTGAGCGAAGGTCTCGGCGCCGGCACTTTCACCGTCCGCGCCGCCACCGGTGGTGATGCGCCCTATGTCGTCCACGTGCTCGACAAGAACAGCCGTCACCCGCTCCAGCTCACCACCGCGCGTGGTGACATTCTCCAGGGTGGCACCGTGAGCTTGAGTGTCGATCTCCCGGGTGTCGATCTGCGTCGGGTCGATGGCTTCCTCGCCAGCCCCGCCGGCGACCTCACCGCCATCGACTTCCGTGACGTCACGAACGGTGAGATCCGCAAAGACATCACCATCAACCAAGCCTCGACCGCGCCGGGTCTGTGGGAAATCCACCTCGTTGCCGACGGCACCGTCGGTGGTCTTGGCATCCTGCGCAACGCGCGTATTCCGTTCCAGGTCGCCGCGCCGATCGCGCGTCTCGGTGGCACCGTCGATCTCGCGCGTGAGCGTGGTGGCCTCACCGCCACCTTCGGTATCGACGCTCAGGCTGCAGGCCGCTACCTCGTCACCGCCGTTCTCTTCGGCACCGACGCGGCGTCCGGCGAGCTTCGCCCCGTCGCCATGGGTCACGCCGCCAACACCTTTGCCGGCCAAGGCAATGTCAGCCTCGTCTTCGGCGAGAAACTGCTCGCCGGCACCACCGCGCCCTACGAGCTTCGCGACCTGCGTCTCGTCGATCAGGCGCGTATGGGCGTCATGCATCAGCAACAGCGTGGCGTGGTCATTCCCTGATCTCATCGATCAGAGGGCTACGACACGTCTCGTTGGGAGGGAGGCCGCCGGGTGACCGGCGGCCTTTTTTACTGGGTATCGAGGTGTCGACCGGCCACGGACCGATGGGATCACGGCACCGTCGTCGTCCACGCCGAGGTGTCGCCCGACTCGAAGCCATCGGCGAAGAGTGGCCCGAGAAGCGTGAGCCCGTCGATGAACGCGTCGAAGGCCGGCTGACCAGGATCGTCGGGCCCGATCTCGACGCCACATAGCGCCGATGCGGGAACGCCCGCCGGATCGGTCAACCGGAGCTCGAGATCGGTCCAGGCGCCCGCCAGATCCGGTACGGCCGCGGAGTCGGCAGCCACGCCGAGAAGGTTGCCGGTACAGGCTGCACCGTCGAAGATCTCGCAGAACGCTGTCAGCGTCGCGGTTGCACCGTCTAGAGCGTCGAGCCGGGCACGCGCCCGCAGCACGAAACGAGCGTCCGTGACGTCGTCGATGCATTGCTCGAGCAGGCTGGTGTCCGCGGTGACCGACATGACGCGCACCGAGCCCGAGAGGCTGGAGCCGTCGGCGTCCTCGGTGCTGGTCTCCACCACGTCCGGTGGGGTGACGACACTCTGCCACGGAGCCAGCGTCACCGGACAGCGGTCGAAGTGACCGTTGGCGAATAGGTTGTCGCGGTCGATCCGGAAGGTGCGGAGGAAGGGGTCACCGCCGTTGCCGTCGCCGTTGCCGTCGACGGGATTGCCCTCGAGGTCGATTGCCGCGGGACAGACCAGCAGACGCACCGGGCCGTCCGGTAGGGGTTCGGCGAGCTCCAACGTGACCGTTGGCGTGGTCGGATCGTTGTCCGAGATGGCATCGACAACCGACTGCGGCTCGTCGTCGCCTTGTGTTCCCAGGCAGTCCACCGTACCGAGGTCGGCATCCATACCGGCCGCGAGCACGCGGTAGCTGCTCGGCAACGCCGCCGCGGTGGTCATCGCCTCGTCAAAGGTCACGGTGAGACTGGAGATCGGCGTCGTCAACGTGGCGCAAGGATCGATGTCGCCACCCGTGGTCGTGCCCACCGTCACAACCCGCGGTGGAATCTCGTCGACATCCGTCACGGTGACGACGAAGCTACGCTCGAACACCTGGTCGCAGCTATCCGTGGTGCGCACCCGGATAGAAAGAGTGGGCTGGGTTTCGTGGTCGAGCAAGACACTGGTGCGGAGCTCGTCGTCGACGATCATGAACGCTGCATTGTCATCCGATCCAACCCCCTCGACGAGGCTGTACACGTGGCTGTCGAGGGTGCTCGGGTCGAGGGTCGAAAAGGTCCCGACCGAGGTGCCGATGGCGACGTTTTCCGCCACTGTGCTGGATGACAGCTCGAGGTCCGAGGGTGGCTCGAACGCGAAGCTGCCGCGAGAGAAGAAGTCGTCGTTGTCGTCACAGCCGGCCAGGTCGTCGTCCGCGCTGTTGCCGATGAGCAGCAGGTTGGCGGCGTCGACAACCGTCGCGGTGGTATCGATGAAGAAACCACCGCCCTTGCCCTGACCATCCTCACCGCCGCTACCGCCGACGCCACCCAGGCCACGGCGCGCTGCGTTGTTTTCGAAGGTCACGGTGTTCATGTTGAGCGAGCCACTGCGCAGGTACAGGCCACCACCCAAACCGGCACCGCCACCTCCGCCGCCACCACTGCCCGTGCAGTTCTCGATTCCAAAGCCGCCGTTACCGGCGAAATCACCAGGGTCCTGCGGGGATCCGCTACCGCCACCACAGCCAGCGCCGCTACCGCCAGCACCGTTGCCGACATCGGCGATCCCCGCCGAGCCACCGAATCCAGCGCCACCACCGGCATTGCCAGGGCGTCCAGGGCCACCGTTCTCCAGGCCGCCACCGGCGCCACCGCCACCGCCACCATTGCCGTCCGAGCCCGCTCCCACACCACCCGTCGCGCCCAGGCTACTGTCACCGCCATCGGCCCCGAGACCACCGGGGAAGCCGATATCGCTGCCCGGTCCACCGTCGCCACCGTCGCCACCCCGTGCCTGATTGCCCACCAAGACCACCGACTCCAGGGTGAGGAAGGCATCTCGAGCGAAGATGCCGCCACCGGCACCGAGGCCACCGCCACCACCGCCGGCTCGCCACCCCGTGGTCGTGCCACCGTCCTCACCTCGGGCCAGACCATCGGCGATGGTCAGCTGGCGAAGGGTCACCGTGCCACCGTCCAATCGCAAGACACGGACGGCCGCTCCCCCCGAGATCGTCAGCAGCGCGGCGCCCGGACCCTCGATGGTGACGTCGGTGCTGATCGTCGGCAGGGTCGATGCGAGGACGATCGTGCCGGTGACGGTGAAGGTGATCGTATCGGCCTCGTCGTTGGCCTCGGCCACGGTCAACACCTCACGCAGGGTGCCCGTGCCACTGTCGTCGGTGCTCGTCACCTCGAGATTGGCCGCCATCGAGGGCCCGATCGGCCAGGTCAGCATCATCAACACCGAGGCCACCAGGATTCGGCTTGCACGTCGTTCCACCTCTTGCAACATGGGTCATCCTCCATCCAAGAAGGACCTCCGTCGGGCCCCTTGCTTCGCCCAGCGGTGGTCGATTGGCTCTAACTCGTGGAATCCGACAGCAGAATTCACTCCGAGCTCACTTGGATAGCCCCGGGTGGCGCGCAACCGTCTCAACCGACGCTCGAATCGAGCGTGGCGATCTCTCTGACAGACGCGGTCTCTGACAGACAGGTCTCTAGAAGACAGGCTGTCTCTGACAGACAGGTTCTCGGAAAGACAGGGTCTCTGGCGATCAACTCTCGGTCGGAGAGGGCGTTCCAGTCAGGCGGTCGTGTAGCCAGGCGCGAGCCAGCCGCAGGTCGCGGTGGGCGGTGGCGCGTGAGATTCCGAGGGCTTCGGCGAGCTCCTCGTAGGTCATACCGACGAAATAGGTCAGCTCGACGACCTGAGCCTTGCGCGGGTCGACCGTGGCCAGCTCGCGAAGCGCCTGATCGAGAGCCAGGAAATCGACCGGTGTCTCCGACTGCGCCACGTCGACTCCGTCGAGCGAATGGGTCGGTTGACCGGCGCCGCGCTTCAGGCGTGCCTTGTCCCGGCTTCGGTTGAGCAGGATGCGGCGCATCAAACGCGCGCCGAGGGCCAGGAAGTGAGCGCGGTCCTGCCATGGGACGTCGATATCGACCAGCCGGACAAAGGCCTCGTGGACGAGATCGGTCGCGCCGAGCGTCTGGCCGGGCCTTTCTCGGCGCACGTGACCCTCGGCCAGGCGATGCAGCTCCTCGTAGACCCGCGGGATCAGCCTTTCCAAGGCGTCCTCGTCGCCAGCTCGCCATTCGAGGAGCAGCTCGGTGACCGACCGCTCGTTCTGGTGATCTGGCGTCATGCTCTGGCCTTTCCTGGTGTCTGGAGAAACCTGAGATTATAGGGGTTGTTTCGGACCGACAATATTTCTTCCGGATGAAGTGAGGACGGAGGAACCATGGGGTCTGCCGAAGACTGGAAAGAGATCGAACGTCTGTTTTCCACTGCCGTCGACCTGCCGGCGAGCGAGCAAGCACGCTTCCTCGACGGGTCGTGTGGCGACCGTCCACGTCTTCGAGAGAAAGTCGAACGTCTCCTGGCCGCCAGCCGAACCGAGGAAGACGTGATCGAGGCGGCCATTGGACGCGCCGCCAGCGAGGTGGCCGAGAGTCAGCAGCTTTCGACCGAGGGAGCGGGGCGAATCGGCCCCTACCGCATCATCCGTCGGATCGGTGAAGGTGGCATGGGGGAGGTCTACCTGGGCGAGCGGGACGATGGTACCTACCATCAGCGCGTGGCGATCAAAGTCGTCAAGAAGGGGCTCCGTGGTCAGGCGCTGAACGAGCGGTTTCGCCAGGAAAGACAGATCTTGGCCCAGCTTGCCCACCCGGCGATCGCCCGTCTGCTCGACGGTGGCACCACCCCCGATGGCAGGCACTATCTGGTCATGGAATACGTCGAAGGCGAAGCCATCGATGGCTTCTGCGACCGTAGAAACCTGTCGGTACGAGGGCGACTTCAGCTGTTCCGAGAGCTGTGTGCGGCGGTCAGCAACGCCCACGCGCAGCTCGTCGTGCATCGTGACATCAAGCCCGCCAACGTGCTGATCACGCCGGACGGGCAGCCCAAGCTGCTCGACTTCGGCATCTCCAAGCTGCTCGACGGGTCGTCCGGGGACCCGGCGTTGACGACGGTGAGCCACCGGGTCCTGACACCTGCTTATGCCAGTCCTGAACAGTTGCGCGACGAGCCGATCACCACGGCGGTCGACATCTATAGCCTCGGTGTGTTGCTCCATCAGCTGCTGGTCGGCCGACTGCCGTATCCGATCGCCGATGCACAGGGTGAGGCGCTACGTCGCGCAATCTGTGAGGCGGAGGTCGAGCGGCCTAGCAAGGCAGCGGTCGGTGGCGGGGATGAAGAGGCGGTGCGGCGCGTCGCGTTGTCACGTGACACCACGCCGGAGAGGCTAGGAAAACAGTTGCGTGGTGACCTCGACCAGATCGTCGGCAAGGCGCTTCGCAAGCAGCCTCGCGATCGCTACGCATCGGTCGAACAGCTGTCCGCCGATCTCGGTCGTCATCTCGACGGTCTGCCGATCGAAGCGCATCGTGGTGGCTGGCGCTATCGGGCGAGTCGCTTCGTGGCGCGTCATCGAACCGCCGTTTTCGCGATCGTCGCCGCGGTCGGCGCCGCCATCCTCGCCTTGTCGATCGGCCTCGTGGGACAGATGCGCGAAGCTGACCGGGCCGATCGGGAGGCGGCCGCTTCGGCCCGGGTGGTCGAATTTTTGATCGAGTTGTTCAGCGCCGCGGATCCTTACCAGACGCGTCAGGAGGTTTCGGCGCGCGAGATCCTCGACCTCGGTGTCGCACGCATCGAACGCGAGCTCACCGGACGACCGCTGGTGCAAGCTCGGCTGATGGCGACCATGGGACGGGTCTACCACAACCGTGGCCTGTTCGCGGAAGCCGCGTCGCTACAGCGTGGCGCGCTCGAGCGATGGCGAGAGGGTCTAGCTCCGGACCATCCGACCATCGCCTCGGCGCACCTCGATCTAGCGGACAACCTTAGGGTTCTCGGCAAGACCCAGGAGGCGCTGCCGCACTACGATCGAGCGTTGCGTCTGCGCCTGGCTCATTTTGGCGCCGAGTCGGCGGAAGTTGCCGAGGTGCGCAACAATACGGCGCTGTCGCTGATCCGTCTGGCCGACTACTCGGCAGCCGAGACTCACCTGCAAGCCGCGCTCGACAGCCGCCGACGCCTACCCGACATGGACTATCCGGTGGCCCAGTCGCTGCACAATTTGACGCTCATCGCGCTACGCAAGGGTGACTACCGGACGGCCGTCGACCGTGGTCGTGAAACCCTCGAGATCAAGGCCAGGATTCTGGCCGCCGATCATCCATCGACCGGTCGCACCCTGCTCGTTCTGGCCCGGGCGCACTGGCAGCTCGGTCAGCTCGCCGAGGCGGAACGGCTCATCGTCGCCTCGCTCGACATCCTGCGTGCGACTTTTGGCGACCGCCACGTCGACGTGCTCAACGCCGAAAGTGATTGGGCGCATATTCGTCATCTTCGCGGCAGCTGTCATCTTCAAGGCAGCTGTGATGGTCGCGACCATGACGACGCCGAGTCACGTCTGCGCGCCATCCTCGAGCGCAAGCGGCAGCACCTGAGCGATCCGAGCTCGTCGACCGTGACTTCCTTGATCGCACTCGCCACCGTCCTCCGCGACCGTGGCGACCTCGCCGCCGCCGAGCCCTTGCTGCGCGAAGCTCTCGCCACCGGGAGCACCATCCACGGCGACGCACACCCGCGGGTCGCGACCGCGCAAGCGGCGCTCGGCGAGCTGTTGCTCGTCGGCAATCGGCTCGACGAAGCCGAGCCCTTGCTACGTCGGGCCCACGACACGCGCCGCCAGTCCCTGCCGGCCGGTCATCCCGACATCAGCCACTCGTCGGTCGGGCTGGCCGAGCTGGCCGTGGCCCGTGGCGACTGCGAGCCAGCCTCGCAGCTCGCGGCACGTGGTCTCGAGGTGCTCCGCGCCGCGCTGCCACCCGATCACCGGTCGATTGCACGCGCCGAGGAGCTGCTGGCGGCCTGTAGATAGTCGATCGCCGTTGGTGAGCGACGGCGCTTAGTCTGGATGGCCCACCGGCACGTGGTCGAGACCGAGAAGCGTGAGCAACGCCTGAAAACGCGGTTCGCTACGCAGTGGATCGAAGGCCGGCCAGACCCCCAAGAGCGCGCCGAACCGCGACCGTTCCTCGCGTCCACGATGCAGGGCGTCGATCGCCGCTCGGTGCTCATCCAACGCCACCAAGACGAGCGCTCGGTGGCTGGCTTGGGTCGTGGGCCGGTCGTCTCGGGTCAGCGATTCGAGTACCCGACGTGCGTCCTCGGTCCGTCCGGTCCGACCGTAGACATGCCCCAACACGGCCGTCACCGCGCCACTGTCCGGCAATAGCTTCGTCGCCTCGATCGCGGCGGCGATGGCCTGCTCGTGGCGTTGCGCCTGGCTCAGGCTCAACGCCAGGGCGAAGTGGGCATAGCCGAAGGTCGGGGTGACTTCGAGCACGGTCGTCAGCTGCGCGATCGCGTCGTCGTTGCGACGCGCGAAGTAGTACGTCATGGCCAGGTCGGTGCTGATCACCAGCGATAGAGGATCGAGCTCCAAAGCGCGGTGGGCGAGCCGAATCGCCTCGTCGTGGCGTCCCAAAGCGGTCAGCAAGAAGGCGTACCAATGGTGCGCGGTCGGATAGTGGGCGCCGTGTCGCAAGGCTCGCCGGAAGCCATCCTCGGCCGCCCGCCAGTCGTGAGAGTAGACGAAATCGGTATAGGCCAGTGAGGTGTGGGCTTCGCACAGATCGGGGTCGAGCTCGATGGCTCGACGCGCCGCGTCGCGCGCCTGACGAAAGGAGTCGCCGGGTCGTGCCGTGCCATAGAACGGCAAGAGAATCAGGGCATCGGCCAGCCCCGCGTAGGCGCGCCCATAGTCCGGGTCGAGCGCCGCCGCCTCGCGGAACAGCTCGATCGCCCGGCGTAGATCGGCGGCGGTACGCCGGTTCCAGAAATAGCGGCCACGAACATAGGTGCGATACGCCTCGAGACTGTGGGTGGAACGCCTGGTGAGCCGGGCTTCCTCGCGGTGGGTCAGACGGAAGCGGAGCCGCGTGACGACCTCCATCGCGACGGCGTCCTGGGCGGCGAACAAGTCGCGAAAGGCGCCTTGAAAGGTCTCGGCCCAGCAGGCTACGCCCTGTTCGACCGAAACCAGCTGGAGCGTTACCCGCAGCCGACTCCCAATGCGTTGCACGGTGCCTTCCAAGACACCGTCGACCCGCAGCTCACGGCCGATGGCGACCGGATCGCGCACGCTGGCGTCGACGTAATCCATGATCGAGCTGGTCGCGCGCACGGCCAGCCCGCTCACGTTGCTCAGGCTGGTGATCACCGCATCGGCCAATCCCAGGCCGAGGAGGCGGTTGTCTTCGTCCGATACCAGCGGTCGCAACGGTAGGACGGCGAGCGAGCGGATCGCTTCCGCCATGTCGGGTCGTACGGGCTCCGATCCCTCGGACGACGGCTGGGAGGGCTCGCGCGGCGCCGTCTCGACCGTGACCGTGGCGCTGAAGCGGTAGCCGCGACGCGGGATGGTGCGAATAAAGGGGCCGTCGGCGCCCTCACCCAAGGTCTTGCGCAAGGTGTAGATGTTTTGCGTCAAGGTGGCCTCGGAAACAAAGGTATCGGGCCACACCGTTTCGATCAGCTCGTCCTTGGAAACCACACGGTGCCGAGCGTCCACGAGCACCATCAACGTGTCGAAGGCTTTTGGCGTCAACGCGATGGGCTCGCCGCCACGGAGCAGCAACCGGTTGGTGACGTCGAGGCGAAAGGCTCCGAACGAGAGAAAAGCCGGTGACGAGCTCATGGCAGCCGGATCATATCCGCAGCCACGTTCATGGTGCTTTGATGGCGCTTTGAGACGACTTTGACGTTGGTTTGAAGACCAGGGTGAGGGGTGACGCCTATCGTGTGTCTCGTCGCTGGCACCGACTCGATCACCGGATCGGCCGGCGACTGACAAACCCAACGACAAGCACACTTGGAGCATCGATATGCGTAGTTTTCTTTCTTCCCTGTCCCTGGTTTTGCTGCTCGCGGTTTCGGTCGCAACCGGACCGTTGGTGGCCCAGTCGATCGATCTCTCGAACTGGACCGTCGAATCGGAAGCTTCCTTCGAAGCGTTTCCGTTCGACGAGCCGTTCTGGCAGCTGTCGCTCGACCGGTTGACCGTGACCCAGCTGGAGAACCCGAATCCGAGCTTCTTCTACAGTGACTTCGAAGTCGAGCGCGCGCGGGTGACCGCCGAGCTGCGGGTCGAGGCCGGTAGCGGTGATGACGACTGGATCGGATTCGCCATCGGCTTCGATCCCGGTGAGCGTCGCGATGCCGCCGCGGACTTCCTCTTCCTCGACTGGAAGCGTCAAGACCAGCTACTCAACAACCTACCCACGACCAAGGGACTCGCGGTGTCGCGGGTCCTCGGCATCGCGACCCCCGATGAGTTCCGCATCCACGATGACCTCGCGAACAACCCGGCCGGTGGCGTCGTCGAGCTGGCGCGGGGCGCCACCCTCGGCAGCGTTGGCTGGGAATTCGGCCGCACCTACGTCTTCGAGTTCGAGATCATGCCGGACTCGCTGCGTGTCTTCGTCGATGGCAACCTCGAGATCGAATTGGCGGGTGTCTTCGATCGTGGACGCTTCGCTTGCTACAACTTCTCCCAGGCGGGAATGAGTTGCGGCGACATCAGCGTCGAGGCGATGGCCGTGCCGGTGCTACCGCTCGACGGATGGACCGACGAGTCCTACCCGTTCGGCAATGAAGC
>JBCDBH010000092.1:0-17217 GCA_039184055.1 Acidobacteriota bacterium | reverse complement strand
TCGGGTACGCCTCCGGTCGCTCATCCCTGCGCTGCCCAGATCTCACGCACGTTTACGCGCTTCGCGACAACGGTTGGTGAGACATGCGGGCTAATCAACAACAACATCATCATCAACTTCGGAGTCTCCATCGTCGTCGTTCTCATCGGATTCTTCCATTTGCTCGACCTCGTCATCTTCGACCAAGGTGAATTGAGTAGCTGAGATGTCTCTCCTGAGATGCTGGAGGATCCTGGTTTGCCCGTTGGCCGTCGTGACATCGGGTGCACCGTCGAATTCTCCCCCTTCGGGAGAGAGGTAGATATTGTCGGCATCGTCCTGGTCCAAGGCGGCGCTTGCGTCGATACGATAGCCCAGGCGAGCGCCCGCGGGCAGGAATCTGATCCTCGCGTAAACGGCGATCTCTCGTTGATCCGCGGTGGGCCGGTTGTTGTCCGCATCGGTATTGGCACTGTTCTGTCGTTTCGAAAGAATCCGAGCGTTGTAGGGATCGTTCGCACCATCGTCCGACGCGCGTACGATGTGATCGACCTCGGGTGCAAGGTTCGTCGCCGCAGTTCGTGACAGCAGCCCCGAGTCGTCGTAATCAGATACCTGGAGAGTATCGTCACCAGAATTGAGCTCCAGATTCTGGATTCCACTCGCCCGTTCGAGGTTCAGAGGATTGAATTTACTCGGGACGAAAGATCCACCCGCGTCGGGTGTCGTTGTACTTGTGTTCGTATTGCCAAAGTTATAGTCCGCATCCGGCTTCCGGAAGTCATTGTGACGGATCGGTCGCAGCCCTGCCTTCATGGGTTGAATGATCGGCGACGCCACGGAGATCGGCATGTTCGCCCTATCAGCAGCTTCGCCGTGTAGTGGTGAAATCGACGTGTTTCTCGTAAATGCATCTGCGCGTTCATTTGCTTCGAGCTCGGATCGGGTGTCGTCGAGCACACCGTGGCGATCCTGCTTCAGACGCGGCAAGCCCCCCTCTCGTTGCTGAACGACATGAGCCAGCTCGTGCCCGAGCAGTCGTTCACCGGCGATGCGATGCGGGTCGAAGGCGCCTGGTGAGAAATGTAGATCCTCCCCCTCGGCAAAGGCGATCGCACCGATTTCCTCGGGGCGTCGTGAGTTCCGATGCACCCTGATCGTGGAAAAGTCGTGACGGAAAAAGCCTTCGGCCCGAGCCAGCAAGGACGACGGAAGACCGGTGCGATTCGGTGCCGGCCGCTCGTCGTCGTGACGCTTGGTGTGATCGAGAGCCGGTCGAGCTTCACGACTCCGATCGGTGGCAAATGTCGCCGGTTCGTTCGCGGTGGCCCGATCCGATGAAACACGATCGGCTGCTCTCATTCGTTTTCGTTTGCTCATTCGGTCCCCTCCCTACCTCCTGAGATCGATCTGTTTCGCCTGGTCGGCGGTGTGGCAACCTGCTGGCTGCCCTGCTTGGACATGGGCTATCCGACCACCCCCGTCACGGGAAATACCCGACCACCCGGATCACATAGCTGGCGAATCCAGGGTTGCTGACTTCGTATTGAAAGCTCGCCCGGTTGCCGTTACGCACCGGAAAGATGCCCTGTCCAGCCCAGGCGACACTGTCACCGCTTCCCGAGGCACGGCCACGGAGGAGCAACAGCTCGGCCTCGTCGGGCGCTTTGCGGATGCGCAGGCGGGTGTTGACGTCTCCGGAATCGGGACCGGCCTGACGTCCCTCGGCTTCGAGAATGACCGCCGACACATTGGCCGGCACTTTGCTCGCATCGATCTCGTAGGTGGTCCAGCCTCGTTTGCCACTGCCGCTCACCACCTCGATAGTGCGGTTGAGAAAGGCCGGCGTACCGATCTGACGTTCGGGCAGATCCTGCCACGACGCGCGACCGGTGCTGTCGGACACGGTGAGCACCTGACCGGCCTCGGGCACCGCGCTGCCCTCGAGAAGGAAGAGCGAGCCTTCGAGACGGATCGACGGAACGTCGACGTGCAGCTCGGCGGTCGGCGCGGTGGTACCGATACCGACGAAGCCATCACCGGTCAGGTTGACCAGGTCTTTGTTGCGTTGGCGGAGGCTGAGGATTTCGTTGCTCGAATCGCCGACTCCCAGCACCAGCTTGCGTAGCGCACCGCTGGTGAAGCGCCGCAGATACGCCTCGTCGGTGGCGACTGCACCCGAGAGCTGGGCGAATTGGATGCCACGCTCGGCGCTGTTGCCGGTCGAGGGCTCGATCACCGTGTTGTCCATCGCGAGCTTGCCGGTACCCCCGGCGATGGTGACGAGCCCGTTGACCGTCAGATCCGCGTCGATGGTGAGCGAGCCCGACATCGTGTCACCGGTCTTGCTGACTTTGGGATCACCGGGATCGACGGTGACCGCTTGAAACGGTCGACGACAATCGTTGACCGGCGGGTCGACGAAGGCGCCGCCCGACCGATCGACGATGGCGAGCGGCGCATAGACGTGTCGAACACCCTGAGGATCCTGGGCGACCGGATCACCCGCCGTGTCGACCGGCCAGAGCACTCCCGCCGCGGCGCGACCGGGGATGGTCCAATAGTCACCGGTAAAAAAGGCGCCACCGGTTTGCTCCTCGAAGGTGACCTCGACACCGTCCTCGAGCGCGACGCCGCTGCCGAAGGCCGGAACGGCGGTGGGCGCCGCTTCCCAACGACGCAGAACGGTACCGTCGCCGAGCGTGGGTGCCGAACCGGCATTCCACGTGACGGTGAGCACCTGACCTTCGACCGTGGAGATGGTGGCGAAGAACCCGGGCGCGCCACGCAAACGTCGCGCCTCGTCGTTCACTTCGACGAATTGCCCGGCGGCGAAGCCACCCGACAGATCCTGGCTGATCTGAGCGCTGATCCGGATCTCGTTGGCCGCCGGGTCGTCGATACGGGCGGCGACCGCGCCGTTGTCGCGCGACCATTTGAAGGTCGGGCCACCGGTGGCGGTCGAGTCGTCGTGGATTTCGACTCGATAGAGCTGATTCTCCTTGGGCTGGCTGCTGCTGCGCGCCGATAGACGGTGAGGGGTGCGCATGACCTCTGGCGGCGGTGAGCTCTGAAAATCACCACAATCGAAACCGGACGCCACCAGCGCCAGCCGTACCTGCCACACCACCTGCTGACGGGTCGCGGTGTCCGGCCCCCCGAGAGCGGGCTCGAGCAATTGCGGATCTTCGAGCGCGGTGATGTGTCGCTCGAAGACGTCGAGATAGACGACATAACGCCCGTCGGCGGTCGGCGGAGCATAGCCAGGCAAGAACGGTTGCGCGGTGAGCACGACCGGAGCGCCCCCGTCCGGATCGTTGTCGATCAAGATCCCGTCGACGTAATACGGCCCGGCCGCCACCGAGATGGCATCGGTACCGGTGTCGACCGCGACCTCGAAACCACCGCCCTCGAAGGGCGTGCCGTGCGGCCCGATGATGTCGCTGAGCGCGGTGCGACGCAGGTAGCTGGAGATGTCGAGCTGCTCGTTCCAGTCGGCATCGAGCTGCACGCGGCCCTGCTGCATGCGGACCCCGCTGTAATGCTTGTGCTTGACGAACGTGAAGCGGGAAAAATCACCTTTCATGCCTCGAGTCTCCAGGGGAACGGTTGTGCGGTCATCGTCAGGTGACCTCGAAGATTCCGGCGTCGAGGCCGAAACGGAGGAATTCCGCGATCAGCTCGCGGAGCTGAGCCCGGCGCCGGGGCTCGTCGAGAAAGCTGAACCCACCGAGCTCGGAGCCGTTTTCGGCGCCGGTACGCAGCTCGGCGGCGGCATCGAGAGCCAGCTGGGCATATCCTGGCGCGCCAAAATCGGTTGACGTGAACTGTGGCTCGAGACGCCGAAACGTACGATCGCGCTCATTGGCGGCGATCGCGGTGCGTTCGGCGGGATCGAGCTGCTCCACCGACACCAAGCCGAGCTCACGGGCACGCTGCTCAAGCGCCTCGCGTACGGCGAGCTCGATGGCGAGGTCGGGCTGACACCGGAAGCAACGTGGCACGGTCGAGCCGACCGGTAGATAGCTGTAGCGCACACAGCCGACGTGGGCGCGCACCACGGTCACCGGATCGGTGAAGATCACCTCGGAGGCCAGCTCGAGCTCGTCGACGGTCAAACGCCCGAATACGGTCGTGCGAGCGAGCGAAATCGGTGGCCCCGGCTGGTCGCTGGCTCCTATCGCCTGGCCGACGGCGAGCGCCAACTCCCCGACCGTGGTGAGATCGGCGGCGCTCGGACCGAGCTCGATGGTGACGCCATCGTCGACCGGTACGACGAGCAGACGATTGTCGTCGACCACGAAAGCGCGAGTCCGGGTGAGAACGCCACCAAGGTCGGTGGCGATGTCGTCGAGCGACGCGTTGCTACGTGGCAGGGTAACCGTCTCGGTGGTGGTCGTGCCGGCCGACAGGCGACGAACGTCGAGCTCCGGGGTCGAGGCGGTGAGGGCGATGGTGGCCGGCAGCTCACCCGAGAGCACGGCGCCGACGAGCGCCGAGCCCCCGCCGACGAGAGCCAGGTCGTCGACCGTGGTGGCGTCGCCCTCACTGGCCGTGACCGTGATCGGCGCCGGCACACCGGGCACGACGATCAGTCGGTTGCCGGAGATCTCGACGCGGGCGCGGGTAAAGGCCGGATCATCGATCGCGGTCCGCAAGGCGGCCTCGAGACTGGCCCGCGCCTCGACGAGATCGGTCGGCGTCGACGGCAAGACGGCGGTATAAGGACCGACATCGCCGATCCGCACATCGATCCGTGGGCCACCCGAGAAGCGTGGAAAGCTCGCCAGACTACCCGACAACACCGCGTTCGCCGCGGCGGTCACCGTACCGCTGTCGATCTTGAGAGCGGTGGCGCTCGGACTGGCGGCGACGGTGACCGCATCACCCGAGGTACCCGGAATCACCACGAGCCGATCGTCGATGTCTTCGACCCGCGCCTGGGCAAAGCCGAGCGCCGTGTCGGCGGCCCGAATCGCCGCCTGCAGCAGCTCGGCGGCTTGGCCCAGACTCTGTGGCGGTCCGTTCAAGATGACGGTATGCGTGGTGCCACCGATGGTGACGTCGAGCTCGAGACCCGGAAAGTTGAAGGGACCCGAAAGCAACCCACGCACCGTGGTCGACATTTCGAGACCGAGATTGCGCAGGGTCTCACTGTCGCCCCCGGCCGGTCCGATTACGACCTGGTCACCGCGATCCCCGGGTGTGATCAGCAATCGACCGAGCGGCGTCACGGCCTTGACCGTGGCGTTGCGAAAGGTGCTGCTCTGGGCGGCGCGACGGATCGCTTCCTGTAAGGCCTCGGCGGCGGTGACGAGACTGGTGGGAATCTCGCGCAAAGGTGTGCTGTACGGACCATCGCCACCCAAGGTGACGGCGAACGCGGGAGTGGGAAAAGAAAGACCGGTGAAACCGGTGAGTAATCCAGAAAGCAAACCGTCGGCGGCGAGACTATTCAGCGCATCGAGCAGGAGATCGTCGGCGATCGGCCCGGTAAACGCGTTGACGGTCATGTCAGGATCGCCAGCGGTGACCAGCAGACGATTGTCGATCACCGTCACCGCGGTGTTGGCGAGCGCGTTCTGGAACTCGGCGTCGCCACCCAATGACGCGGCACCGCGAATCGCCGTCTCGAGCGCGGTACGCGCCTCGAAGACGTCGATGGGGAGCGAGCTCAAGGCGAGGTTCTGTGTGTCGGTCGTGCTGTCGGAGAGCTTTTCGAGGGTCAGGGTGATGAGCGGCGCATTGCTGAGCAGCGGGAAGGCCGCGGCATCGCCCGACAACAGCGTGTAAGTGAGCGTACCCGTGTCGAGACCGAGCTCGGTGATCGTGCCGGGATTGTCGGTCGCTGGCGAGATCACCACCTGATCCCCCGAATCACCGGGCTGGCGCCCGGTCCCGGGCAGAATGAGCAGACGATCATCGACCACGATGACCCGCGCTTCGGTAAACGCCGCCGTCGCGCCCGAACGACGGATCGCCCTTTCCAATCGGCGGCGAAGCTCGTCACGCGCGATGCCGGTGTCGGCGTCGAGCAAGACGGGAAACGGACCGTCCCCGGCGAGCGCCATCTCGATCACCGGTCCACGCCCGGTGTCCATGTCGTCGGTCAGATCGACCGTCGCGGCGAGCGTGTCACCGAGCAGACCCTGGAGCGACGACGCCGGTGGCTCGACCAAGGCCAGGGCGATGGCGGTGGTCGGATCAGCGCTCGTGGTGACGAAACCGAGCGGCTGCGTCGGATCGACCGGCAAAACGAGCAGCCGGTCGTCGGTCTCGATGATGGTCGCTCCCGGCAGGGCGCTCGCTAGAGCGGCCTGCGCGGTGGTCAACGAGTCGATCGGCCCGGTCAACGCGACATCGGTCGGCGTGCCACCGCCGATCACCAGACCGACCTCGAGCGTGCCGGTGAGGCTCGGATAGGGCACCGGCGCCGACGCCAGTCCGAGCTCACCGAAGATCGCCACGTCCGGGGTGAGCGACAAACCGGTGGCGGTGGCGAAACCGACCGGTGGGTCGACGAAGGCGATCGTTCCCGGCGCCGGATTGGCGGCATTGTTCACGGTGGTGACGAGCAGACGATTGTCCGCCGATTCGACCTCGGCGGCGGCGAACAAAGCCTGTTCGTCGGCGCTCAAGGTGGTATCGATGGCCAGATCACGGAGCGCCGCGCGCAACAGATCGGCGGCCTGATCGAGACGCTCGGGAAGCCCGGTGAACACGGCTCGACGCGTCGCGCTCCCGAGCGTGACGTCGAGCTGGGGCGCGCGGGTCAAGGTGATTTCGTTGCTCAGCACGTCCGAGATCAGGCCGTCGAACGGGTCGGCGTTGGCGTCGTCGAGCTTGAACAGGCTGGCCGCGTCCGAGCCGGCGATCGAGCGGAACTCCACCGGATCGCCCACCACCCCGGGCACCACCACCAATCGATTACCGGTCACCCCGACTCGAGCATCGGTAAAGCTCGGGCTCGGATCGGCGGCGGTGATCGCCGCTTCGAGCTCGCGGCGCGCCTCGTCGATATTGGAGGGAAACGCCGTGCTGAGCATACGGGTGAGACCAGCGATCTCGACCTCGAGCTCGAGCGGCGAGACGCTGAGTGCTGGAAACGGACTGAGACCGCCCGACAACAGCGCCTGGGAGCTGGCCGCCGCCCCGGTCGCCGTGGTGAGCCGGAGCAGAGTCGCGGTATTGGTCGCCGGGCTCGGTGAATCGGCGAACGACAGCGTCTCACCAGCGGTAGCGGTCTCGGCGAAGAGGGACGCGCCCAGGTCGCGTACCGCGCCCCCGGCGAACTGCGCCTGGAACGCGGCTTCGAGCAGGGTTCGAGCTTCGGCGATGGTCGTCGGAATGGCGGTGAAGATCGCGGTGGCCGTGGAGGCGCCCTGAGTGATCTCGAGCTGGGGCGCGCGGCGCACACCACCGAAACCCGAGAGATCGTCCGACAGGACGCCAAACGCCGCCTCGCTGAGCGCATCGGTGAGCTCGAGATCGGTGGCGGCGCTGCTGGAGGTGGCATCGGTCAGGCTGATGCTCACCCCGCTGTTGCCTGGTTCGACGAGCAGACGATCGTCGATCACGGTCACCGTCGCGGAGGTGAAATCGGTGCCGCCGGAGGCGCCCTGGATCGCTGATTCCAGCGCCGTCGCGGCGGCGGCCAAGCTCGCCGAGCTGAGTGAAACCGAAATCGTCGCGCTGGTCGCACCGATGGTAACGTCGATGTCACCCGACACCGTGAGCGGTGCCGACAAGGCACCGGACAGTCGACCCGACACCGCTTGCGCGGCGGGCGTGGCGAGAGCGAGGTCGTCGACGGTGAGCGGGTCACCGGCGTCGGCGCTCACCACGACGGTCTGAGTGACGTCGAGCGGCTCGCTGCGGACCAGGAGACGATCGCCCACCGCGACCGCGACGGCGGCGAGACCAGCGGTGGTGAGCCCGGCGCTGAGTGACGTGGCGGCGCTGCTCACCGTGGTCGGCAAGGTGCCGGTCAAGGTGACCGCTTGCGCCGATCCACCCCCGATGGCGACCTGGACAACCGGCAGCGGAAACGCCGGAAAGCTCGTCAAGTCGCCGGATTGCACACCTTCGAGCTGGACCGCCGGGGGTGCCACCAGCGCGAGCTCGGTGGCGCTCATCATGTCGTTGGCGCTCGCGACCACGGTGACCGCGTCGCTCGCCACGCCGGGGCGCACCAGCAGCTGGTCGCCAGCGATCACGACCGTGGCGTCGGCGAAGGTGGTGCTCGGGTCGGCGTTGTTGATCGCCGTCTCGAACAGAGTGCGAGCTTGATCGAGGTCCTGGGGCACGCTGGTCAAGGCAACGGTGATCGGCCCGGTCGCACCCAGCGTGACATCGACTTCTGGCGCCCCGAAGTTCGGAAACGGATCGAGCTCGCCGGAGAGCAGACCTTCGGTCATCCCCGCCGACGCCGCGTCGAGCAGCAGCTCCCCGGCGGTGAACGGATCGTCGATGCTGATCGACACACGCACCGTCTCGGTGAGCAAGCCGGAGATCACCAGCAAGCGATTGCCACCGAGCAGCGCGACCCGCGCGTCGAGAAACGACGGCTCGGTGCTCGCCCCACGCAACGCCGTCTCGAGCGCCAGACGCGCCAAGGGCGGCGAGCTGGGTAAGGGCTGAAGAAGCAAGGTTTGGGCGTCACCCGTGCCGAACCGGACGTCGACCTCGGGCGGTGGAAACGCCGGTAGCGGCGTCGCAACGCCCGAGAGCAGACCGTTGAGCGTGGTCCCGGTGGTCAGACCGAGCTCGGTGGCGGTCGGGTCGCCGGTGGCGTCGGCAAAGCTGACCGCGACGGGGGCAACGGTCGGATCGTTCTTACCGGCAACGATCAACAGCTGCCGTGACAACGCCACCACCCGTGCCTGGGCGTACGGCAAGGACGTCGACGCGGCACGCAAGCCACGCTGGAGAATTTCCGCCGCCGAGGTGAGATCGGTGGGCACGTTGTCGAAAGCGACCGTCTGGGACTCGCCGTCGATGGTCGCCGCGACCTGAGGCGCGGGCAGATTCAGGCTGCTCAGCTCACCGGATAGACGACCTCGCACGAGCTGCGCCGGCGACACGAGCAGCCGTAGATCCCCCACCGTCAGGAGATCGGCCGGGGTCGGTGGGGTCGTGGAATTGTCGGCGGCGGCCGTTGCGAAGGCAATCAGAGTCCGTGGATCCGCCGGATCCGCGATCAGCAAGCGTTGCCCGACCTGGGTAACGGTGACCGGAGTGGGCAACGAGGCGGCGGTCACGGCATCATCGAGCGCCGTCGCCGCTTCGGCGACGCTGGACGGCAGAGTCGTCAGCGCCAGCGTCGCGACCGGATCGGTACCTACCGTGATGTCGAGCCGCGGTACGTTGAAACCGAGATTGGTCGCGGCGGGATGAGGCAGCGGCTCCGACAACGCGCCGTCGACCTGGGTCGGCAACGCCAGCTCGAACGACGCGGGGCTCTGCGCCATCTCTGGAGCCAAGCCGAGCAAGGCGGCGGTCATGCCGGCCGCCTCGGCGAAGATCACCGCGTCACCTTCGACCCCGGGCCGCACCACGAGCAAAGGCTCGGGAGCCAAACCGGCGCCGGCGAGCTGCGTCACCTCGGCGTTGCGGAAGGTCTGTTCGTCACTGGCCGCGCGTAGCGCGTCCTGGAGCAAGGCGGCAACCGTATCGACCCTCGGGGTTTCCGCCAGGGTAACGACGAGCGGTCCGATCCCGTCGAGAGTGACCCGCATCACCGGCTGCTCGAACGGCACGAACGCGGGCTGATGACGATCGGAAAACAAGCCTTCGACCGTGCGGGCGGGTGGCGTGGTGAGCCCGAGCTCGGCGGCTGTACGATCGTCGCCCGAGGTGGTGAAGTCGATCGGCGCGCCGCCGCTTCCTGGCTGGACGAGCAGCCGGGTGCCGAGATCGACGACCGACGCACCGGCAAAACCAGCCCCGGTGAGCGCGGTGGTGAGCGCGCTCGCCGCCGCGGCGCTATCGACCGGCACGTCGAGCTCGAGGGTGGCCGAGGTACCACCCTGCGCCGCCACGAGCATGAGCTGCTCGCGGATGGTGACACTGGTCAGGTTGCCCGACACCAACGCCGGGGTCGGCGTGGCCCCACCGCTCGCCGCGTCGAGAATGCTGTCCTCGACCACCAGCGAGGCGAGATCGTTCGGCAAACCACCCACCGCGCCGAGAATGCTGAAGGTGACACAGATACGCAGCTCGGACGCATCACCGGTGTGGCTCAGGCTGCTGCGCGCGGCGCGTGGCACCAAGGTCGAATGGGTGACGAGCAGACGCAGGTTTTCCTCGAGCGCCACGGTGCCGTCGATCCAGAAACCGTTGATGATCAGCTCGCTCTCGGCGCTCGCGCCGACGACGCGAAAGCTCGACGGCGCAAGCACCGGCCGCACCCCGTCGGCGGCCTCGAGCGCCAAACAACCGGTCGCCGGCAGCTCGATGTCGACGTCCTCGTCGTAGACCTCGCTGTCGGCGACGCGGATGACGGTATTCGGCTTGCCGTTGGCATCCCAGGTCGCGATGGCGTCGGGGAGCGAAGTCAGGTCACCGGTCTTCGACACCGTGAGCACGAGCTCGGCGGCGCCTTCTTCGGTCAGAGTGGCGCTGCGATCGTAAGGCCCACCCGCCGATGGCCCCGCGAAGCCGTAGTGATACGACACCCGGACGGCGCCAGACGGCACCTGGCCGAAGACGATCCTGCCGAGCACCGGGTCGATCGCCACCTGGTCGACGGTGAGCGCGGGTGGTGGATCGACCGGGCGTGGATCGGTCGTCGGATCCCAATCGGCGAGGTCACGCGCCACGATCGACTCGACGGGTATGGCGACCCCACCGACCTCGATCTCGATCGCCTTTCCGGCCCCGTAGTAGAACGCCGGGCTGGTCGCCAAGGCGTCGAGTCGGATGGCCACCGGCAGGTGGTGTTCTTCGCTCCGCCGGGTGATCTCGTCCGGCACCACCGGTCGGTTGAAAAGCTGGAGGTCTCGCCCCAGGGTATCGACGTGGTACTGCTCCGCCGCCGGTCCAGCAGCGGCGGTCGACGTCACCCCGAAGCTTGCCAAGCGCCACAGAAACAGGCCCAGATTGGGAATGTTGAAGCGGCCTCGTTCGGACGCGATCCGTCGCACGTCGACATTGCGAAAGATGATCGGCTCGGCGAACGGATCACCGGGTGAGGTCAGCTCGCCGACCCGACGCAAGTCGAACGTGCCCCCACGCTCGGGACGCGGGAAGTTGACGTTCTGGGTGTGGGCGAGGAAGTCGAAGTACTCGACGATCCGAGTGAACCAGCCGAGCACGTCGTACACCGTGCGTTCGAGCACCACCGGCGTGCCCTTGCGTTGCCGATAGTCGATCGCGCTCGCCACCTGGGTGCGTGGATTGGCGCCCGAAAGCCCACCTGTACCCAGGGTCCGCACGCCGAGGAGCTCGGCGATATACGGCACCACCCAGTCCTGACAGGTCTCGATGAAGGCGTTTTCGTAGAGCCTGTCGATGTCGTCTTCGAGACAGTCGAGCTCGCGCTCCATGATCGCCATCAAGGCGCGCAGCGGCTGCCCGTTCTCGAGGTCGCGCTGACGATAGACCTGGGGCAAGCGCTGGTAGAGACGCTCGGCACGTGGCGACGCCGGCGGCGGCGGTGGAGGTGGCGTGATCGGGCTCATGGCGTCCTTCTTCTCAAGGTCACGGTACCGGGCTCGACGAGCAGCATCTGCGCCGGACGGATCCGGCCACCTTCGAGCCGTGCCTCACGCGCCTGGAGCAGAGAGCTGATGCCTGGCGTATCGCCGACATAGAACGCATCGAGATCGACCGCCTCGACACCGCGTACCGCCTGCATCACCGGAATCACCTGGGCGGCGTAAAACGGCTGCGCGAGGTCACGCTGATCGAAGGCGAACGTCGTCTCGATCGCGGCTTCGACCGCCGCCAGCACTTGTTCGCTGCGGAAGCGAGTGTCGACGACGATCTGCGCCTCGATCCGCACCGGCAGGGGCTCGTAGCTCTGCAGGGTGAGCGGTGGCCCGGGCAAGCGCGCCACCTCGATGGCGCGGAACAGGTTGTCGTAGAGGGACGAACCGGGGGTCACCGCGGCGCCACCGACACCGGCGACGGTGAGATGGATGCCGGCGAGACGCTGACAACGCACCTTGCTGATGCCGGCGAACGTGAGCGTGAAGTCGTCGAAATCGGACAGCGACACGATGCGACCGAGGGTGCGTACGTTGACCGGCGCGTTGGCGCGTGCCTGCTCGACATCGTCACGGGGCGCGGCGCCCGAAGCCGGCAAAGGGTTGGTCACCTCGGCGATACCGAGCGGTCGCGTCTGCAGCAGCTGCAGACTGTCGGCGTCGACATTGCCTTCCAGACCGGTGCCGCTGCGATAGCTGCCGACGACGTTCTCTTCACCACTCGGCACCCGCGCGCCGTTGATGCCGTCACCGAACTGGACCCGGGTCGTGCCGTCGTCGTCGATCCGCAGGGTGTAGACCAAATCCTCGGCGGCCTGCGCGAAGAGCGTGTCGACTCGTTGCCACAGCACCCCATCGACCCGGACCTCGAGCGTGTCTTGCGTGCCTCCCGGAATGGGCGCCGAGAGAAACGTCAGCGGCAACGTCTTGAGCGTCATGCTCTGGTTCGGGGTCTCGGCGTCGCCCGAGCCGAGCGGCTCGTCGGCGACCGTCTCGCCGTGCGAAGCCAGCACCACGTTGGCGTTGACGGTGACCGAGTCGCGAACAAAGAAACCCGCTTCGAGCCCACTCTGAAAGAGCAAGCGGGTATGCCCCGGATCGCTCTCGTTGTCGAGGTCCTGAAGCAGGAGGATTCGCGTCTCGCGTGTGCCGCTGGTGTCGTCGGGCCGCTCGCCGCTGACCGCCAACAGACGACCCGCGCCGATACCGGTGATCTCGGTGTCGAGGGTGAGAATGCCGCGTCCGGAATCGACCGTCTCGTCGGGAAACGGCGCGGTGATCGGCTCTTCGGCCAGGCTGAGTGCTTCGCTCACCACCAGCGCGGTGGTCTGGCGAACATCGAAGTTGATCAGGTCGATGTTTTCGTCGCTGCTCTCGACCCGGCTGCCGATCAGGGTCAGCGGCGGCAACGGCGTGCCGTCGGGAAGCGCCAGGGCGAGCCCGGTGGACTCACCGTTCAGAGCATAGTCGGCCCGGGTCGCCTCGGTGATTCCGAGCACCTGGTAGACGGCGGTTTGCGGACTGGCCGAGGTGACCGTCGAGCCGTCGCCGGCGACCAGCGCCGAGCCGCTGAGCACGACCCAGCTACCGGCGACGATCTCGGGAATCTTGCGTTCGAGAAAGACCACCGGTTGCAGCGGATCGCTACCGTCGCTGTACAGCGCGCCACGTGAATCGGTCCAGACGGTCCGCCCGACATCCCAATTGGCGGCTGGATCCGCCGAGCTGTACGGATCGTCCTTGACCACGTCGTCATTAGGCAACGAGCCGTACCGCGGGGCGTTGTGACCAAAAAACGGTGTGCGTTGGCGTAGCGCGAAGACCTTGGTGGCGGCGAAGCGCTCGGTGAGCGACAGATCGAGCACGTCGCGGTGGGTCCAGGTGAGCGGGCTGGCCAACTCGATACGGCTGATGTCGCGGTCGGCGTCGGTGACGATCTCGCGCACCACCGCGGTGCGTGTCTCGAGCACCACGCCGGTCGCGGGTGCCTCGACGACGAAGAGCAAGCTGTCACCCGCCGCGACCAGGGTATCGATCCCGCTCAGATAGAGCGTGCTGGCGCCATCGAGCTCGAGGTCTCGACCGAGACGCGGACGCAATGCATTCCAGGTATTGCGCGCCACGATCTCTTCGTCGGTCTCGAAGGTCTGGGGCAGCTCGTCCTGCCCCGGAATGCTCTGCACCTTGGTGCCCCGTGGCACCCGTACCTCTTCCGGCGAGCCCGGTGCATCCTCGGCGCTGAACACCAAGAATGCGCTCGCCGATACGCCCGGCCCGAGCTCCTGCCCAACCAGGCGGGCGAGCTCGAGGATCGACCGGCGCTCGATCGCGGTGCGTAGATAGTGCTCATTGGCGATGCGCTCTTGGTAGAAGGTCAGGATGTCGGCGGCGGTGGCCCAGGTGTCGAGCAAGGCGACCGCCGGGTCGTCGAGCTCACGGGTGGAGAGTCCGGCGAGCGGCCGTGTGCCGGCGAAGGGCCCGTCGGGAAGGGTCTCGAGAGCGATCTGGGCGAGCATCCGACGAAGAAAGCTCGCGCGCGTGCCGATGCGATAGTCGAGCGATCGCAGCCCGGGAGGATTGACAATCTCCTTCAACGCCTCGGCTCGATCGTCGCACAGCTGAATCTCGAGGTTCTCGCGCGGATCGCTCATCGACCGCCCTCCATGAAGAATCCGATCCGACCGTTCTCGGGTGCGTCGGGATCGTTGTCGACCCGAGCCACCTCGGCACCGCTGAGACGAATCTGACCAGCCGCCAACTCACCACGCGACGGCTCGCCGAAGCGACGGAAACGGCTGAGCCGTGGGGGTGTGTCGTCGGTGTCGACCGCCAGGACGCCGTCGACCGCCATGGCCGTGTCGATGACTCGACTCAGATACACCGGTTCACCGAACGTGAAGTTGTCGGGATGAAAAAAACCTCGGCTGCCGTCATCGAGAATGCGGTTGCTGAAGACCTCGAGCAGCTGCCGTTCGACCGCCGCCGCGACCGCGACCGGCGTGACGAGGACGGTGAAGAGAATGTCGAGCCCGATATAGGCGAGTGGCTCGACGGTGAGCTCCCAACCACCCAGTCGATAGTCCTCGAGAAAGGTGCGGAGCTCGGCCTGAAAAGCGGCATCGACCTCCCCACCCCCCTGACGTTCGACCGCCACCACCAGACGGTGCCAGCTCCCGGTCCAGCGCAGCTGCGCGGCGGCGCGACGAACCTCCGGATGCTCGGCGAGCAGGTCGGCGAGCTCTTGCGCGTTGGTATTCGCTTCGAGCGCGATCAAACGACCGGGCGCGGCACGGCGGACATCGGCGAGGGTCTCGGGTCGACGCCCGCCAGCCGCCGGCAGGGGATTGCACACCTCGGTGACCGGTGGCGCCATATCGCTCACCAGATGGACCAGGCTTTCGGCGCCGAGGTTGCCGACCACGCCCCGACCGATGCGGTAGCGCGGCACGAGCTCGGTATCGGGTCGGGGCGCGCGTCCGAGCGTGCCGTCACCGAATCGCAACACGGCCTGACCGTCGTTCTGCATCTCGACCACGAAATCGGCGGCGAAACGATCGCTGTTCAAAAGGTCCCGACGTAGGTGCCACACGCGCTCATCGTCACGCAGGTCGATCACCGGCAGCGCCTCTTCGGTGCTCTGCGCGAACGCCACGTCGGCCGGTCGACCGACCGCGGCGCGATGGTCATACGGCACGCGGTGGGTGAGATCGGGGTAGGCCAGACGGGGACGAAACCGCCCGTCGGTGGCGACCAGCGGCTCGTCCACCTGCGCGACGCCCCGCCCGTGATCAGCGAGCACGATATTGCCGCGCGCGACCGCGATATCGGCGATCACCGAGCCGTCCTCGAGGACCTTGCTGATCGACAGGGTAAAAGGCAACGCGTCGCTGGCGTCCCATTCGATCTCGGTGAGCGGATCCGGAACGGGTGGATCTTGCAGATCGTCACCGAGCGGGTCCTCGGCGGCGCTCACCCTGGTCAGCCGTACGACGTGACGACGCATCGGATCGACATCCTCGGCGAGCCCGGTGTCACGTCCCCTGACCTCCTCGAAGATCATCACGTCACCGACCCGCAGGTTCGGAAACGAGCCGGCGAGCGCGGTGCGGGTCGTACCCGTGGGTAGGGCGTACTCGGGTGAGCCCCAGGTGTAGATCGGGATCTCGTTGTGTGCCTGGTAGAGCTCGACCGGGTGCATGGTCTCGAAGACCACCGGATCGGTGGTGAGGAATTGACGCAAGGCCGTCGACGTCGACGGCAACACCGCCGCGGTCTGTCCCGGAACCCGTGGCAGCAGCTGGGCTCCAGGGCGCAAAAATCCCGTGCCCGGAGGCAGGCCGAAGGGAGCGTCGAGCTCGGCCGACGTGTCCGAAAACACGCGTGCCACCGTTCGACGCTGCCCAGCGGCGGTGATCACGATGCTTCCCACCTGAAGCTCGGTGGTAAAGGCGGTCCCGCTACCGGTGAGCGTCGTACCGTCGGTCGACACGGTGCCGCTCGCCGCTTGCGTCGCGGCGATTGCGAAGGACGAACCGGCGGCGAGCTCGGGATCGAACGCGCGATCGAGCTCGAGCTCGGTATCCGACACCACCGACACCACGGCGCGTCGTTGTCCAGCGGCGGTGATGTCGTCACCGGCGACGAGCTCGTCGGTAAACGTGGTGCCGGTACCGGTGAGAGTCGTGATCGCGCTTTCGACCGTACCTCCACCGGCCTGCAAGGCGGGCACGTCGAAGCCGGTCGTCACCGCCAGGTTGGGCACGAACGCGGCGTCGAGCTCGAGCTCGGTATCCGACACGATGGCGACCACCCTGCGTGTCTGCCCGTTCGCTCGCACCAAATCGCCGACGAAGAGCTCGGTGGTGAAGGAAGTGCCCCTGCCGGTGAGCGTCACCCCCGTGCTCTCGACCGTCCCGCTTCCCGTCTGGGTCGCCGGAGTCGAAAGGGTGGTGCCGGCCGACAGATCACGCGAGAAATCGTCGTCGACCACGAGCTCCGTGTCCGACACCACGCTGCTCACGGTTCGGGTGAGCCCGAGCGCGACGATCCGGTCGCCAGCGGCAACTTCCGTGGTGAAGAACGTCGTGCCACCGGTGATCGTGGTGCCGGCACTGCTCACCGTCCCCATCCCGGTCCGCAACCTCGATAGCGTGGTGCCGGCCGGCGCATCCGGGGTGAACGGAGTATCGAGACCGAGCTCGGTGTCCGAGGTCAGGGTGGTCACGGTACGGACCTGGCCGGCCGCATCGACCCGATCCCCGACGCTGAGCTCGGTGGTGAAAGCGGTACCGGTGCCGGTGACCAGACTGCCGACACTCTCCACCGTGCCGGTGAGTGTCCGGGCGATGTCGAAGCCCGTGCCCAGGGGCAGCCCAGCGGCGAGAAAAGGCTCGTCGAGCTCGAGCTCGGTGGCCGACGAAATGGCGATGATGCGCCGCGTCTCCCCCGCCGCGCGGATGGTGTCACCGACTCGGAGCTCGGCCGCGAACGCGGTACCGGTGCCGAGCACCGTCGTCCCGGCGCTCTCGAT
>JBCDBH010000091.1:0-17484 GCA_039184055.1 Acidobacteriota bacterium | reverse complement strand
TGTCGCTCAACGCCTTGCGGGACAATTTCCCCGAGGTGCTCGGCTTGTTCGCTGATGTCCTGCGTCAGCCGGCGTTCGATGCCGAACAGATCGAGGTCAGCAAAACGCAGATCCGTGGCGCGATCGCTCGTCAGAACGACAACCCGAGTGGGATCGCGGGGCGTGAATTCGCCGAGCTGGTGTACGGCGACGACAGCCCCTACGTCCGTCAAGCCACCTACGAGACGGTCGAGGCGATCGGGCGTGACGATTTGGTGGCTTGGCACCAGCGTTTCTTCCATCCCAACAACATCATGTTGGGGATCGTCGGCGACATCGACGTCGCGACGGCGCGTGAGCTCGTCGAGGCCGAGCTCGGTGATTGGGCTCGTGGGGAGGTCGCTGCGGTCGATATACCGCCGGTCGAAGACGTCTTGACCCCGGGGCAGTACTTTATTGAACGGAACGACATGACCCAGGCGGAGATTCGTATCGGCCATCTCGGGGTGCGGCGCGATCATCCGGATTTCTTGGCGCTCCAGGTGCTCAACCAGCTCTTCTCTGGCGGCTTCGGCTCCCGTGTCGTCGATGAGATCCGCACCAATCGTGGTCTGGCATACGCCGTCGGTGGCGGCGTCGGGGATCGCTGGGACCATCGGGGTCTGACCAACCTGGTCATGACCACCAAGGTCGAAAGCACCGGTGAAGGGATCGACGGTTTGATCGGTGAGGTGCGGGCGTTGCGTGGCGATCGTCCACCTACCGACGAGGAGATCGAGCAGGCCAAACGAGTGATTCTCAACTCGTGGGTGTTCACCAACGACTCACGTGGCGAGATCCTGCGGCAAAAGATGAGCTTCGCCTACTACGACTATCCGGCCGATTGGTTGGAGTGGTACCGGGCTGGTCTCGAGGCGGTCACCACCGAGCAGGTCCGCGCGGCCGCTGTGACGCACTATCAGCCCGATCAATTCGTGGTCTTGGTGGTCGGACCGGCCGAGGGGCGCGCGCAATTGGAAGCGCGGGGCCCGGTGACCGATGTCGACATCAGCATTCCCGAACCGCCGGGTGAGGAGCTGATGGCGGCGACCGACGAAGGCACGGCGCGGGCCGCCGAGCTCTTGGCCCAGGCCGCCGAGGCACATGGTGGCGCGGTGGCGATCGAGGCGGTTCAAAGCATGGCACGGACGTCGAAGGCGACGCTGAACACCCCGCAGGGGCCAATGGAGCTGGCGGTCAAAGGCGTCATGGCGCTGCCCGACAAGATGAGCCAGACGATGACACTGCCGTTCGGCACCATGCAGCAGCTCTACGATGGTGGAAAGGCGTTCGTCGTATCACCTCAGGGCGCGCAGCAGCTGCCGCCGGCGCAAGCGGCCGAGCTTCAGCTCGGCATCGACCGCGATCTGATCGTCGTGTTGCAGCAGCGCAATGACGACGGCGTCACCATGGTTGCCGGTGAGCCCGTGGAACGCGCCGGCATCCAGGTGATCCCGGTGCAGATCCAACGCGCGGGCGACACGGTGACGATCGAAATCGATCCACAGACCGGTCAGGTCAAGAGCCTGGCCTACGATGGTCGTCACCCGATCACCCAAGCTCCGGCGCGGTTGACGGAGGTGTACGACGACTACCGCGAAAGCGGTGGCGTGGTGCTGCCGTTCGCCAGCAGGCTCGAGGCCGATGGTGAGACGGTGATCGAAACCGTGGTCGAACAGATCGAGATCAATCCCGAGATCGACGACTCGGCGTTTGCTCCTCCGTCTGACAGCTAATCGCGCGCTTGGCGTCGCGACGCGGAAGTGTCATCATCAGACGTCGTATTCGGTGGGTTTGAATCCGATACCTTTCGTCTGAGGATACCTCTGTCTGAGATGGATCAGAGTCACGATCTACTCGTTCGCGTCGCGACGCTCTTCGAGCGTTCGCGAAGCATCAAATTCGTCGTCCCGGAAGACACCGGCTGGTTCGCTCTCGAAGACGAGATGATCGGCCAGGTGGCGGGATTGGTTGACGATGCGATCGATCTCCTGCGCGAGATCGAGCACTATTACGATGCCAAGCCCCCCGCCGCCGACGATGTGACGGTCGACGGTGAGACGGATTTCCTGCGCGAGATCGGTGCGCAGATTTCCACCGAGCTGGCGTCGCGTGAAGTCGCCGATGTCGCCTTCGTGAGTCGCAACCAGCTCGTCGAAGCGCAAGAAGCGCTCGGGCGTTCGAACACGCAGCGGAGTCTGTGGAAGATCGCGTCGCATATCGATACGAGCTTGCGCCGGGCGGGTAAGGGCATGATCGCCGTCGAATCCGCCATGCGCGAATTCGAGGGCATGCCGCCGATCAAGCGGCTGTGGGAGCATCTCGACGACTCGCTTGAGATCCGTCGAACCTACGGCTTGTTCCGTCGCGCGATTCTGCGTGGTGGTGATCCAGCAGGGACCGATCTACGCGCTCAGCTGACCAACGCCGCCAAACGGATCGCCACGTTACGCGATATGCGCATCTACCCTTATCTGCGCATTGATGATCGTCTGCAGATCCGTCAGCTGCAAAAACGCATCCTCCGCTGGATGGCCGATACGGATGGTGCGGGCGATCACGAAGAGGGAGGGCGGCGACTCTGGGCTGACCTCGTGGGCTTTTCCCGTCTGCTCACCCAAATCAACAACCGCGAGGTGCTGCGCGAGCACGACCGACGGGTGATCACCGAGATCGTCCACACGCTCTACCAGCGTCGGCCGGCGCCACGCAGCATGCCGCCGCAGGTTCTCGCCAGTCTCGAGCCGCTACTCGGCCGTGACGAAGAGCTCGATCTTCTATTGATGCGTGCGCACGACCACGGGCCCGACGATTGGCGCGGTCCGCTGTTGCGGATTCAGCGTGAGCTCGAGAAGACTCCCGCCGCCGCCGGTCTCAACGAGCCACCGTTCTAGTTCCTGCTGCCAGACATGAAAAATGCCGCGCGAAGCGCGGCATTCGACCCTCCACGAGGCGGAGCTCAGAGCTCGTCGAGCTCGGCGATGGCTTCTTGGCGACGGGCGCGGATGGCTTGCACCACCATCCAGATACCGAAGCCGATCACCGCCACCGGCCATTGCTCGAAGATGATGCTGAGGTCGATGTTGAACCACCGATCCAGCAAGACCAGCACACCGATCAGGATCAAGGCGGCACCGATCGCCAGGCCACCCTGGGCACCCGCGTTGGCGGGCGGGGAGTCTTGGCCTTGGGTCCAGCCATTGTTGATCAACACGGCTTGACGGTAGGCATCGAAGATGTTGAACAGCCAGACGAAGATCAGCGTCGGCACCAGGAATGAAGCTTCGACATGGCTGTGATCGTGTCCCGTGAGCACCGAGAATAGGGTGACGTAGAGGAAGAAGAAGCCGACGGCGCGCGTGTAGAGGCCGTTGTAGATGTTCCCGAGACCGGGCAGGATGCTCAGAAACCCTGCAAGCAGCGGGATCTTTTCCTGTTTGGCGGGCACGGGTGCCGGCTGATAGGCGGCATAGCCTTCGTAGCCGCCTTGCGCGGGTGGAATCGCGGGTGGAACCGCCGCGGCGGCGGCCATATCGCTCTCAGCGCCGGGATCAGTCGGCGTGTTCGGTGTCAGATTCGGATCCTGCGTCATCGGGGTCTCCTTTCACATGACGACCGAGGTCGTCTATCAACAGCTGACGACTATTCGAGAAGAGATCGGCGCACGAGGCACCGAAGGTGCGTAGGTTGTTGCCGAGTGAGCCTTGTTCAGAGGTGGGCAACCACTCGGTCGGTGTGAAGCTCCAGGCCATCGTGGGCGCGGGCAATTGCCAGTTCGGATCGACGGCGGGCAAACGCCAGGTCCACGATGGAGGCTCGATCGGTTCTGATTCGATCCATGCCGCGGTCTGTGCGCCCACTTTGGCGATACCGGCGGTCACCGGTGAGGCGACCATGGCGTTGAGACCCACGGTGAGGAATGCGCACGCGGCGAGCGCGAGACGACCATCGCGAATCCACGCCGGTGGTCGAGGCCGCGCCATGTCGAGGATGGCGCGCAGTCGAGCGGCCAAGGTCGACGGTAGGGGCAGTTGGCTCGCCGACCGTGCCGTGTCGAGGGTCGCTTCGACTCTCGGGGTCGGTTGGGGCAAGGCGAGCGCCTGGAGACGTGAGCCGAGCGATTCGGGAAGAGGCACTTCCGTTTGGGCGACTCGGATCGCTCGTCGGAGTTGCCGGGTATCGTGTTGACTTCTCATGACACGGCTCCGACGGCGGCGGTACCGAGCGTGGTGTCGAGACGCTTGAACAGCTCGCGACGGGCTCGGGATAGACGCGATTTCACGGTTCCAACCGGGACGTCGAGGAAAGTGGCGATGTCGTCATAGCTCATGCTGTGTAGCTCCCGGAGCGCGAATGTGATCGCCAAATCCTCGGACAGCTCACCCAAGGTGTCGTGGACGTGGCGTAATTGATCACGGGCCAGGATGCGACGCTGTGGGTCGTCGGCATCCGCGATGTGAACCAAAACCGTCTCGGAAACCGCGTCGGATAGCGGACGGGCTCGGCTGGCACGCCAGTGGTCGATACAGAGATTGCGCGACAGTCTCAGCGCCCAGCCGACCAGAGGCACGTCGCCGCGATAGCGGTCGAGATGCCGAAACAACTTGAGAAAGACCTCCTGAGTCAAATCCTCGGCTTCCGCCGGGTTGCCCGCGAAGCGTAGAGCGAGGTTGTAGATCCGAGCGCCGTAACGCTGGATGAGCTCGTCCCAGGCGTCTGGATCGGCTCGAGCTGCCCTGCGGGCCAGGAGTAAGTCGGGTGTCGGTCGTGCGTGCCACATCACTCTGGAAGACGGAGCATGAGGATCGAAGGTTCCATCGGTTTCAAACGTAGGGGAAGAGGTTGCGTACAATGGTCCGCGAAACGCGGTGAACACGCCGGTTAGCTCACGCTGCCAGCTCATGACGAGTTCGCTCATGAAGGCTGGCTCATGACGGAGGGTTCTCGATGTCGCTTTCTATGGTCTCATCACGGTCGTTTGTCGGACGGGCTCGCATGCTCTCGTGTGCTCTCGTCTTGCTGTCGTTCGCCGTCGTGGCTTCACCGGCCACGGCGACGACCCTCCAGGTAACCGGCTGTGCGAGCGACGATCACGGACGACCCGTGGTGGGGGCCGAGGTCACGCTTCGACCGATTCTCGGATATTGGGCGTTTGGTCTTCAGGTTCTCGACGATGTGTTTTCGGCCGAGCCGGTGGCGACGACCAAGACGGGTAGCGATGGTTGCTGGAAGCTCGCATCCGAAAAACCTTTGAACGGACGTGTCGAAGTATCGGGCAAGGGCTTCATGGAGATGACGGCCCTGGTGACGCCGCTGTTGGAAGATCTTCGATTGTCGAGTCTGACGGTGACCTCGCGTGACGACCTCATCGTGCGGGTGACGAGCGGTGGCAAAGCGATCGAGGGTGCGCTCGTGCGCGCCTGGGCCGACACGTCGACTCGAGCGATGCGGCGACAGGTCTGGCGGCCCGAAACCGCGTGGGCACGGACCGATGACAAGGGAGTCGCCAAGCTTCCCCGGATCGCGTCCGGAGCCGCGCGGGTCGTCGTGGCCAAGCCCGGTTATGTGCCGGTTGGCCGTGACGAGGCGGGAGCGAATCGGCTCGATGTCGCGCTCGAAAAGGGTTCGGAACGGAGCATTCTCGTTCGTGACCATCAGCGTCGCCCGGTCCAGGACGCGGTCATTCAGATCGAAGGGGATGCGATGCCGCTCGCCAAGACCGACGAGCAGGGGCGGGCGACGCTCACGGTGGGTGGTGAGAAACCTCTCGTGGTCAACGTATTGTTCGAAGATCAGGCGTGGAGTGGCAAGGTTCCTCCGGCGCGACCCGAGGACGACGAGCCCTTCACCATCACCTTACCGCCGGTGCGCGAGGCCACCGGCGAGGTGCGTGACGCCGAGACCGGGGATCCGTTACCTAACGCCGCGGTGTGGGTGGCGCTCGAAGACATGGTGTTCACCGACGAGCGTGGCACATACCGCGTCGTCGTGGGTGAGAGTGAACGCCAGTGGGTGAGAGCCGCGGCGCCCGGGTACTTCTCGGGTTGGCAACGTTTCTCCGAAGAGGGTCTGACCAGCTTTCCGACGATCGAGCTCCGACCCGCGGTGGCGGTGGTCGGGCGGATCACCGATGACGCTGGCGAGCCTCTCGAGCAGGCCACGATCGAAGTGAGCCCTGACGTGTCTCGGGTCATGCAGATGCGAAGTCAGATCGATCAGCGCAGCGCCTGGGAGAGTGGTGGCGAAGCTACGAGTGACGCAAAAGGGCTTTTCCGCGTATCCAAGCTGGTGCCGACGGTGCCGTACCGTGTCAAGGTCGAGCGCAAGGGATTTGCTCCCGCAAACGCCGAGGTGGTGGCCCCGGCGGTCGGCGAGACGGCGCGTCTCGATGTGGTGCTGCAACCTGGTTGGCAAGGACACGGTCTGGTCATCGATGAAGCCGAGCAGCCGATCGCGGGCGCGGAGATCGAGCTCTTGGCGGTACCGGAGACGAGCTCGCGACGCATGTTCTTCGGCATCGATCAGCCTGAGCCGCGACTTGCGATCAGCGACGGGGACGGACGGTTCGTCTTGGCGGATCTACCCGGTGGGCGATGGAATCTGACCGTCCGTGCCTCGGGTTTCGCGTCGTCGACGGTGCCGGGGCTGGTCATCGAAGAGGGTTCGGGCGATACCGATCTCGGTACCGTGGTGCTCGGGCCCGAGGTTCGGCTCGGTGGTCTCGTGCTCGCCCCGGACGGTCAGCCTTTGTCCGGAGCCTTGGTGCGTGCCGAAGAAGAGCAGCAAGCGATGATGGCGTGGGCGGACGGTAACGAGGCGAGTCGAGCCAGCAGCGGAGTCGATGGTCGTTTCGAGCTCGGTGACCTCGCACCAGGACGTGCGTACACGCTTCATATCTCACTCACCGGCTATGCCGAGCTTCGTCTGCAGTCGATTTCCGCGCCCAGCGAGGAGCCGCTGGAGATCACCTTGCAACCCGTGGGTCGTCTCGCCGGCCGTGTTCTCGATGATCGTGGCGATCCAATCCGCAATGCTCGGGTTCGTCTCCAGGCCGATCGATCCTTTGCCCGCGCGATGATGAACCGCCGAAACTTCAGCGCGACCAACGACGATGGCTTCTTCCAGCTCGAGTCGATCGCTCCGGGCACCTATCAGCTGGTCGTGCAAGCCGAGACCTATATCGGCTCCACGCTCAGCGGGATCGAGGTCGACGCGGGCACCGAGCGTGACGATCTCGAGGTCGTGCTCCAGCGTGGTGCGAGTATCAACGGCGTCATCACGAGCCGTGACGGCGGCACGGTGGCCGATGCCACGCTGTGGATCGAGCCCGAAGGCGCGGGCATGGTTCGTACGGCCATGCACGTGAGTGCCAGGTCGGATGCCGAGGGCAGTTATCGTCTCGACGGTGTCGAGCTCGGCTCACGTGTGGTGGTGATCAGCCATCCTGATTACGTCCAGACCAACAAGCGGATCGACGTCGAGCCCGGTGACAATCTGCTCGACATCGTTCTCGAGACGGGACTGCGTGTTCGGGGCGTAGTGAACGACACCTTGGGAGCGCCGGTCGCCGGGGCGATGGTCAGTCTCGAGCCATTCGAAGCCGAGGGAGTCTTTTGGCGCCAGGCCAACGCCACGACCGACGCGCAGGGTGTGTTCGAAGTTCCAGGTGTGCAAAAAGGCACGTACCACGTGACCGCCAACCACCCGGATTTCGCCCAAGGCAGCACCGAGGATCCGATCACCGTCGAGACGAACGACGTCGACGGTGTGTTGGTGACCCTCGGTGGCGGTGGCTCGATCACGGGCACGATTCGCGGCGTTTCGTTCGACGACCTCGCCCAGCTCGGTGTGACCGCGATGAAGGATCGTGATTGGCGTGAAGGCACGGTCGACTTCGAGGGTACCTACCGTATCGAAGGTCTGCGTGCCGGGACGTGGACGGTATGGGCGCGGTTGGCGCGCAACGATTCCATGGCGACCGGTCAGGTCGAGGTGCCGGAAAACGGTGAGGCGGTGCTCGATCTCGATATGGAGGAAAACGATGGCAAAGCGACCCTCAGCGGCAGGGTACTGAGCGCGGGCGAAGCCGTCATCGGCGCCTCGGTTCAATTGATCGGGGTCGACGTGCAAGTCCGAAAGGGCGGCTCGAGTGGCGCCAACGGTCGCTACCGGATCGAGGGTGTGGACGCGGGACGTTACCGAGTCGAAGCATCCGGTACCTCGGGAGGCACCGCGGTCGAGACGATCGAGATCGCCGGTGATCTCGAGCTTGACCTCGAGCTTGTCGAGACACGCGTCACCGGGTGGGTCGAATCCGTCGATGGTGAGCCGTTGTCTGGAGCGGTGATTCGTCTCGAGCCCGAGGATCAGACCCGGACACCGATCTGGGCGGGTCTTCTCAATGTCGCTTCGGATAGTCGCGGTCGATTCGTGTTCGACACGATTCCCCCGGGTACCTACACCGCTCGTGTGACGAAAGCCGGCTATGGCGCGGAACAGCGTCAGCTGACCCTGACCGAAGGTGATCAGCGCGACATACAGTTCATTCTCGAGCCGGCCACGGGTTTACGTCTCCGGCTCCGTGAGGCGGCGACCGGATTGGCGCCGACCCGGGTGCAGATCGCCGTGCTCGACGCCACCGGTTCCATGATCGAAGGCGGCGGCTTCAGTGTCGCCGATGGCGAGGTCGTCTTGTCGAGTGTGCCGTCCGGCAGCTTTACGGTTTTGGTGACGAGCGCCGGCTCAGCGGTCATGAAAATGAATGCGACGGTTCCCGGGCCCGGAATCGACATCACGCTACAACCGGGTGGCGGTTTGCGGGTGCGTGTACCCGAGCTTCAGGACAGCTCGGCTCAAGCCACCGCCACGCTCACCGATCCGACGGGTGCGGTGCACCGCGCGCCCGTCGAGTGGCGACAGCTACAAGGGCCGGATTTCACGGTGTGGCGGGGATTGCTGACTGTCGGGTCGTTGCAGCCGGGAACGTGGTCGGTGACCATCACCGCCGCCGATGGCCGCGGCTGGCAGGGGCAGGCGACCGTTTTGGCGGGTGAGACCGCCGAGATCACGCTGGAGTGAGCACGGTGAGGGTAGAGGCTAGAGCTGGGCAGAGACTAGATGTGGGCAGAGACTAGAGCCGAGCAGAGGCTAGAGCGACGCGAGAAACGTGAGCAGGGCGTCGCGGTCGCTCGCGTCGAGCTCGGTAAATCGGTCTTTCGACGCCTCGGCCTCGCCGCCGTGCCATAGGACCGCCTCCTCGATCGACCGTGCTCGGCCATCGTGGAGCAATTCACTGTGACCGTTGACCACCGGGATCAGACCCAGACCCCACAGGGGCGGCGTACGCCATTCGTTTCCGGTCGCGACGAACTCGGGGCGCTGATCGGCGAGCGCCTCGCCCATGTCGTGAAGGAGCAGGTCGGTATACGGATGGATCGTCTGGTTGCGGAGCTGCGGAATCGGGTGGTCGTTTCCCGTGATGACCGCAGGGAGATGACAGCTGGCGCAGCCGATGTCGGCGAATAGCGTCTCACCACGTCGCGCTCGCGGATCGTCGACGTCGCGTCGGGCCGGCACGGCGAGCGTTTGGGTGTAAAACGTCAGGCGATCGAGGAAGTGATTGTCGAGCTCGGGGTCGCCTCCGGACATCACGTCCTCTAGCAACGATTCCTGATGGGAGGTGATGTCGGTGACCGGCACCAGCGTCGAGATGATGCCGATATCACCCGCGAAGGCCGACGCGTTTTGCTGACGGAGCGTGGGCACGCCGGCTTTCCAGCCAAAACGTCCGGTGCTCATGGCACCACGCTCGAGATCCCAGACTCGATTCAAACGACCCGAGATGCCGTCGCCGTCGAGGTCGTCGGGATCGGCGACGCGCGCCAGTTCGGATTCCGGGATCGCCTCGAGCAGCCCGCCACCGAAGACCGCTGGGGCGACACGCATCGACATCATGGTGTCGTCGCCGAGCGGCCCGTGGGCCAGATCGATCAGGCGGATATCCGGTTCGCGCAGGCTGTACTGCGTGCCGTCGGGGTAGGTCCCGGGTTGCTCGATCCAGTGAATCTCGATCCGAGCCTCGGCACGGACGCCGGGAATGGCTCGATCCTGGAGTTGACCGCCGTACATTGGATGCGGCTCCGGTCCGCCATGCTGGTCCTCACCCGGCACGCTGAGCCGGATCAACATCGACTCGGGGGCTTCGTCGGGACCCGATGGCGCTCGGCCGCGACCATCGCGAAGATGACAGCCCGAGCACGAGACACGATTGAAGAGCGGCCCGAGCCCGTCGAACTTCGTCGTCGAGGACGGGGCGATGACCCAATTGGTATTGAAGAGCTTGTTGCCGAGATTGACCTGGCGAAGCTCTGCCACCGGGAGTGTCGGGGCGCTGCGTCCGAAGGCCGTCGACGCGGTGTCGAAAACGGTGAGCTCGCCTCCCGAGAGTGGCTCACCACCGGAAAGCGGGTCGCCGCCCGGGTCGGGTCGGCAGGCCAGCCACACCGTCGTCGTCAAACAAAGAAAAGAAATGAGAAAGGGACGCATCTGCGTGCGGCTAATGGGTTGTGGGTCCGTCTATTCGGCGGCGATGACGACCTCGATCCCGAGGCTTTCACCGGCGGTCACCATGCCTTCGGCGAATTGCTGAAGATGGACGATCAGCTCTTCGGTGGTGATGCGGTGGGTGCTGCCCGGAGGCGACCGCAACACGGCATCGAAGGGCGGGTCGAGCCGCTCGAGCGTTTGCCAGCTCTCGGCGAGAAGGTTCTCGAGCACGGCGGCTTGATCCGGATCGACGCTGGCGATCAACTCACGCAGCCCGTGACCTTCGGTGGTTACGGTACCGTCGACCGACTCGTAGCGACCGCTGAAGACTTGGATCAGACCCTCGAGATTGGCGCGAAAGTCGAGGTGCGTGGTGTCCGAAAAACAGCTGTGCTCGTCTTCTTGCTCGCCCGAGTCGAGCGCCGCCCCGAGCCGTTCGCCCGCCATTTCGAAGCCCGCCAGGGTGGCCACGCCCGAGAAGATCTTGCTGAGCGCTTCGTCTTGGGGCAGCGCGGTGAGCTCGTCACCGTAGGATGCTTGCCAGCGATCCCGAACCCAGCGCAGGTCTTCTACGAGCTGCTCGGTGAGCAAGGTGAGCACCTGACGACGACGGTCGCGAATCGGATCACCGGGCTCATAGTCGCTCGCCGGTCGATTGCCGGCACCGACAGGATCGAGATCTTGCCCCCAGAGCAGGAACTCGATGGCGTGCCACCCCGTCGTGACATCGGCTTCGTCGTGTACGGCATTGTTTTGGACCAACGTGTCGCGGTCGAGCACGAAGTCGAGATCGTTGACGATGCCCGCTTCGGGGTTGCCGACCACGTAGTCGAGGAACGCCTCGTTCAAGGGCCATGAGTTGAGCTGGATCTCGGGGCCTTCTTCGCCCGTTGCCGGGTCGATCCCGTCGATCGGGCCGCCATAGAACCGAAAGACCTCGCTACGGCCATAGGGCAGCCTGGCTTCGATCCAGCTGTCGCGAGCGAGCGCCAGCGTGGTGTCGTCGGGACTGGCGAGAAAGGCGTCGATGGCGGTAGCGAAGCGCTCGGCCTTCTCGACACTCTCTTCGTAGGTTCGGGTGGCCAGGTCGGTATAGCTCGCCACGTGGTCGGTGGCGTCCCATTGGGGAGCGGGCGACGAGCAGGCGGCTAGGAGCGATGCGAGAGCGAGAGCTGAGACGACAAAGTGGATGCGCATGTCAGTGGGCTCTGGGTAGGGGTTCGATATCCATGTTCCGCGTCGGCTACGGATCGAGATGGCGACGGAAGAATTCGAGAATGATGTCGAAGCGTTCGACCCGCTGGGCCGGACGACCGAAACGACTCAGATCATGATCCGCTTCCGGAAATCGCACCAGCTCTGTCTCGACGCCGGCGAGTCGAAGCGCCACGAAAAGCTGCTCGGCTTGCTCGGGCGGGCAGCGCCAATCTTCTTCGCTGTGCAGGATCAGGGTCGGGGTGGTCACGGCGGCGGCGTGGTGAATGGGCGACTGGCGACGCAAAGCCTCGACATCGCTCGCCGTCGTGGCATCGGTGTACATCGAGACGAAAAAGCCACCGATGTCGCTCGTGCCCTGCATGGTTTCCCAATTGGTGACGGCACGTTCGACCAGCGCGGCCCGATAGCGATCGGAATGACCGATCGCCCAGCTGGCCATGAAGCCTCCGTAGGATCCACCGGCGATCCCGATACGCGCGGCATCGACCTCGTCACGCTCGGCGAGTGAGTCGGTGAGCGCCTGGACGTCTTGCCAATCCGGCTCACCGAGTCGGCCGACGAGAGCTCGAGCGAACGCGTCGCCATAGCCGTCGGAACCACGTGGATTGCCACCCAAGACGGTCCAGCCAGCATGCGCGAAGATGTGGAACTCGTCCAGGAACGACCAGCCGTATTGGGTCTTCGGACCGCCATGGACGAGCACGAGACCGGCGTTCGGATGATCCGCGGCGTCCGTGTCCGGAGACCGGTAGACGAACGCCTCGACTTCGGTGCCATCTGCGCTTTCCACCGTCACCGCTTCGGGCATGATGAAGTGGATCGCTTCTTCGGCGGCGTGATTGACGTGGGTGAGACGTGTTTCGACACCGTCGCGTCGTTGCCACAGCTCGCCGGGGCTCGTCGGGTCGGTGGCGGTGAAGACGATTCGACGATCGAGGTCGCGCGTCGCGGCGGCGCGGAGGGTTCTCTGACCTCCGATGAGCGTGGCGCGGGCGCCGGTCGCCATGTCGATTCGGTCGAGATGGACCGCGCCACGGCGCGGGGCCATCACCAAAGCATGACCGTCGTCGGTGATCGCGAGTAGCACCTCGGGCAAGCTCTGACCACTCACCGAGCCGTCGAAGCCGTCGTCACGAAGCTCAGGCGCGCCGCCTCCAGCGTGGAGCACATGGAGCCGTGACAGGCCGACATGCTGGCGCTGTGATCGTCCGAGCACCGCCAGGTGGGAGCCGTCGGGTGCATACACGACACGATCCCATTCGCCACCGTCGGTCAGCGGTGTCGCGGCGTCTTTGCCGTCCTCGTCATGCTCTGACGCATCAGCCGGTGCCGGGTCGGGAAGGGGCAGCGTGAAGACGTCGCTGCCACCGGTGAAATCGGCATCCAGGTGACGTGCCGACAAGAATGCGATGCTCGATCCGCTCGGATCGACCGCCGGGCTCCAATGATCGATTGGCGCTCGAGTGAGGGCGCGAGGCGTCGGTGTCGCATCGGCTGTCGGCAGGCGGACGACCCACACTTGACGCGGCCGGTCGTGGATCCAGCCTCGGCCGTTGGCGCGGTAGCGCAGGGTTTTCATCCGCCGTGGCCGGCGTTTTTCCTGGTCGTCGAGCTCGTCGCGTTTCGGCACGGCGGTGAACACCAGGCCCGAGCTGTCGGGGAGCCAGCGAATCTCGGATACCGCTTCGAGATCGTCGGTCAGGCAGTGGGGCGCGCCGCCATCGAGACGAAGCACATAAAGCTTCGCCGGCGTACCCAATGGCCCGCCTCGGTAGGCCAGGTACCGACCGTCGGGAGAGAAGACCGGAGCTCCCGCATGGTCGTCGAAGGTCAGCGGGCGATGCGTCTGATCGTCGTCGATCGTCCACAGCTGGCTGAGGGCGGTGTCACGTTCGCGATCGATGCGGTGCACGGTGTAGACCACCCGATCGCCATCAGGGGCGAGCGCGACCTCACCGACACGACGGAGGAGATAGAGATCGTCGGGACGCATACCGCGTCGCGCGTTGCTCATCGGCTCTCTCCCGTGAGCTCGGTCAGCTGCGCCGCGAAGCTGTCGATCTCGTTCTCGGTGTTGTACGCATGGGGGGACACGCGGAGCGCCCATGTGAACTCGGCACCCATGAAATCGACCATGGCGTCGGAACGTCTGATGACGCTTGCGTGGATACGCGCGCCTCGAAGCGCGTCGCGTAGATCCTCGGCGGCGAAACCGTGAACCGTCATGGTGACGATCGCCGCACTTCGAGGATCACGATCGAGCGGCTCGCGGTCGAGCGGCTCGCGATCGAGCACGTGGATCGCGTTGCTGTCGTCGAAGGCTTCGCGGATTCTCGTCGCGAGGGAACGCAAGCGAGCTTCGAGGGCGGCGACGTCGTGGAGCTGGGCATAGCGGGCCGCGGCACCCAGACCGAGGATCAGCGCCCAGGGGAGATCGTCGTGTTCGAAGCGACGGGCCGAAGGCTCGATTTCAAAGGTGTCGTAGCGGGTCCAGATGGCGCCACCGACATCCTGGAGGAGTGGTGCGCGATCCGTGGCGAGCACACGATCGGCGACATAGAGCAGGCCGGTTCCACGCGGGCCACGAAGAAAGGCGTGACCGCTGGCGGTCAAGAAATCGCAGCCCAGGCGAGACACGTCGAGAGGAATCTGACCGAGGCTCTGCCTGGCATCGACCAGATATGGCACCTCGAAGCGGCGGCACAAAGTGCCGATTTCGACCACCGGCTGCACGATGCCGCGATGACTCGGTACATGACCGATCGCCACCAGCGCGGGGCGTTTTTGTTCGATCATCACTTCGAGCGTGCCGACATCGATATGACCACTCTTGGTGTCGGGTGCGAAGAGGATCTCGACTCCGAAGCGTTTGGCGAGCGACAGCAGGGCGAGCTGGTTCGATACGTCGTCGTGACGGCTGGTGATCACCACTTGGCCAGGTTGCCAGGCGAACGACGCGAACACCCGCTGCCAGGCGGTGGTGGCATGGTCGGTGAACGCCACGTTGTGGGCGCGTGCTCCGATCAGCGAAGCGAGATCTCGACGGCTCGCGGCGATTTCGTCACGACGCGCCGTGGCGGCTTCGTGCCCACCGAGCTCAGCTTCGAGCTCGAGATGTTGTTGCACCGCGTCGAGCACGGGCCTGGGCATCAAGGCGGTACCGGCGTTGTCGAGATAGATACGACTGCGACAGCCGACGGTGTCGGCACGCAGGCGCTCGATGATCGCCGTATCGATCGGAGGAGACGGGGCTGACGTGGCCATGCGGGCTACAATACCGGACGGTGCCACCACGGCAAAGACGAGATGACCAGAATACCAACCGGCCGGTCGAAAAATGTCGGTCAAGGAAAGAGGACCGCGTGATGCAGCGTGGAATACGCAAGCGTTCAACTCGGACATGGCGTGATCGCCCGTGGGTCGATGTGGCTCTCGGACCGGATGTGGCCACGGGTGAACGGCGAGGCACGGCAAGTGGTTGGATCGCGGTGGGCGACCAGGCCGATGGCTGGCTCGCGGTCGGTGAGCGGGCCACGGGCGTGATCGCCCTCGGCGCCCGGGCGCGAGGCGTCGTGGCGCTCGGGGGGCACGCGCGTGGCGTGGTGGCACTCGGCGGCACCGCCGTCGGCGGTTTGGCGATGGGTGGCGCGGCGGTCGGAGTGGTCGCTGTGGGAGGCGCCGTGGCCGGAGGGATCACGCTCGGCGGGATCGCCTTGGGTGTGGTGGCGGTCGGTGGCGCCGCGTTCGGTGGTCTAGCCGCCGGTGGACGAGCACGAGGTTGGCGTAGCTTTGGCGGGAGGTGAGTGATGAGCCGTTCGTGGATGCGAGTGTGTGTCGGGGTCTTGATCGTGCTCGGGTTGATGGGCTGTACGCCAGCGACGACATCCGACGAGGTCGCGACATCCGATGTGGAGGCTACCGCCGACACGCCACGACCCGCGTGGGCGCTGGCGCTCCACGGCGGCGCTGGGGTGATCGATCGAGACATGCCCGAAGATCAGAAGGCCGGCTATCTCGCCGCGCTCGAAGCCGCGCTCGAGCTCGGTCGTGATCGACTCGACGCGGGCGATAGCGCGCTCCAGGTGGTCGAGACGGTGATCCGTCAGCTGGAAGACGAACCTCGGTTCAACGCTGGCAAGGGCGCGGTGTTCACGCACGATGGAACCCATGAGCTCGATGCGTCGATCATGGACGGTCGTGATCGCTCGTGTGGCGCGGTCGCCGGCGTCAAGGCGATCAAGAATCCGATCACTTTGGCGCGACTGGTGATGACTGAGAGTCGTCACGTTTTCTTGATCGGCGCGGGCGCTGAGGCATTCGCCGCTCGTCATGACGTCGAGACTGTGTCGCAAGACTATTTCTTCGTCGAGCGTCGACATCGCCAGTGGCAACGAGCCCTTGAGAGAGAAGCGGCCGAAACGGCGTCGCTCGAGACCGCATCGGGTTCACTGGACGAGAAGTACGGAACGGTCGGCGTGGTGGCGCTCGATCGCAACGGTGATCTCGCCGCGGGCACATCCACGGGTGGCATGACCAACAAACGCTTTGGCCGGGTCGGCGACGTGCCGGTGATCGGCGCCGGGACCTGGGCTGACAACGCCACGGCGGCGATTTCGTGCACCGGCTTTGGTGAGCAGTTCATCCGCAATACGGTAGCGCGTGATGTCGCCGCCCGCATGAGCTATCAGGGACTCGATCTCGAAGCTGCGGCCCAGGCGGCGATCGATCAGCTCGAACCCGGTGACGGCGGACTGATCGCGGTCGGCTCCGACGGCTCGATCGCCCTGGTGTTCAATAGTGAGGGGATGTTCCGGGGCGCCGCCGATGCCGATGGCCGGTTCGAGGTGGCGATTTGGGGTGGTGAAGAGGGCGTGAGCTTGAACTCCTTCTGATCGCCGGGCTCAGTTGATTCGCGGCTGGTGTTCACCCGAGCCGCTGGTTGTCGAGGCGGGCGCGGTATGCTGATCGCATGGCTGATCATTCTTCCGCCGACTCCGTACGTCTCAATCGTCTCGCTGACGAGATTTCGCCTTACCTTCTCCTGCACAAAACCAATCCGGTGGATTGGTATCCATGGGGTGACGAGGCCATCGCGCGCGCTCGCGACGAGAACAAACCGATTTTCCTATCGGTGGGTTACGCGACGTGCTTTTGGTGCCACGTCATGGAGCGTGAGTCGTTCGCCGACGCCGATACCGCGGCGTTGATGAACGAGGCTTTCATCAATATCAAGCTCGATCGTGAGGAGCGGCCCGAGCTCGACGAGATCTACATGACCGCCACCCAATTGCTCACCGGTCAAGGTGGCTGGCCGAACTCGGTATTTCTCACGCCCGATCTCAAGCCGTTCTACGCGGGGACCTACTTCCCGCCCAAAGGCCGGCACGGTCTTCCCGGATTTCGCGATGTGCTCGACGGCTTGGCCAAGGCCTGGCAAGAACGCCGGAATGACGTGCAGATGCAAGCCGACGAGATGGAGCAGGCGATCGATCGCTACCTCAGCGAACGTGGCGCGCCGGTCTCCTTGCTGCCACCCGCCGAGGTCGCGACCCGCGCGGTCGAGCGACTGAGCCGTCGCTTCGACGCCGAACACGGTGGCTTCGGTGGTGCGCCGAAATTTCCCTCGCCTTCCAACCTCTACCTGCTCGACGCGCTCGCCGAAGATGACGACGAGGCGGCGCGGATGCTCGACGAGTCGCTCGA
>JBCDBH010000090.1:0-17577 GCA_039184055.1 Acidobacteriota bacterium | reverse complement strand
TCCGTTCGACATGTGGATCGATCAATCTTGTCGCCCACGAGGAAAGGAACTGTGAAGTCGGTATCAAAGCTATGCGCAGGCGCTAGGTGAGCCGCTCGGCCACTTTTTTGAGATCGCGCAGATTGCTGTGCACGGCGAAATGGACCGCGTCTTTTTGCCGGGTCAAGCCCATGACGTTCGACCACAGCCCGGCGAAGACCACCCGCGCCTGCACCCGCGTGCCCATCTCCGACGCGCCCAGGTACCAAGACAAAGACGCTTGTACGAGAGCCGAGCGATGACTCATCGACAAGGTCTTTTGCTCGATCATCAGGTCGACCCGGGGCTCGAAGGTCATCCGCATGTGTTTGGGTTGAACGGTGAGACTGAGCTCCGAGCCTTCACGAAGATTGCGCAGATCACGCGACTGCGCGTCGAGACAATCACGCCACCACCCCGACCAGCTCGACGGATCGATCAACAACCGCCAAACGATGTCGGCCGGCGCGGCGACGTTGACCGAATGATCGAGTTCAAAGCCCATGCCGCCCTCAGGCGCCGTATTTGGCGAGCCGACCGGCGTGCGCCAGAAGCACACCGATCAGGTGGTGCGACATCATGGTTCCCAGGGTTCCGGTGGTGCAGGCATGCTCGTCGAACGTCTCGCCACGATCGCGAAACGCCAGCTTGCCCGACACCAAGAGCGGGATCGGATGCCAACTGTGCGCCGCCATCGGTGCCGGTGTCGAATGATCACCGGTGACGGCGACCACGTCGGGTAACGCGGCGAGCAACTCGTCGAGACCGCGATCGACCTCTTCGATCACCGCCGCCTTGGCCGCGAGATCGCCGTCTTCACCCGCTTTGTCGGTGCCTTTGACGTGCATGAAGAAGAAATCGAAGTCGTCCCAACGCTCACGCACGGTGGTCACCAACTCACCGAAGCTCTTTCCACATTCGACCACCGTCATACCGCAGGCGCTCGCCACGCCGCGGTAGAGCGGATAGCCGGCGAAAGCACCGGCCCGCAACTTGTAGAGCTCGGCGAAGCTCGGCAGGCTCGGTGGTTTGGAGAAGCCACGCAACAACACGGCATTGGCTTGATCTTCGTCGATCAGGGCATCTTCGAAGATCTCGATCACGCGCTTGACCTTGGCGGCGGTGTCGGCGGCTTCCTCGTTGGTGGCCACCGGGGGCAAGGCCATGACGCCAGTGTCTTGTGGATCGGTATCGGCGATCTCCGCCGACAGATGATCACCCCGCATGATGAGCACGAAGCGATGCCCCTCACCCGGAATCACGTCGACTTCGCCATCGAGCCCGGCATCGACCAAAGCAGCCCGTAGCTTGCCTACCAAGCGTTCGCATTCCTCGGTCGAGATCCGCCCGGCCCGGCGGTCGACGATCTGGCGCTCGTCGTTGGCGGTGGCGAAATTGGCGCGCGCCGCGATGTCACCACCACCGACGGTGAGACCGAGACCAAACGCCTCGAGCACGCCACGACCGATGTCCACCTCGGGGCGACGCGGGTCGTAGCCGAAGAGACCGAGATGCCCCGGGCCACTTCCCGGGGTAATGCCCGGCGCCACCGGAATCAGTCGCCCGAGCGAGCCTTCCGCCGCCAAGCGATCGAGCGTCGGGGAAGCGGCGATTTCGAGCGCCGACTTCTCCTGCTCGGCGGTCACCAGATCGCCCACACCGTCGAGGACCAACAGAACGATCTTGCTCTCGGCACGCTCGCTCAAACGTTGCAACAGCTCTTGATGCGCATCCATGGAAACTCCCCTCAAGAAACAAAATAGGCCGTGGCGCGAATCTGGAGACGGGCGCGGGGCTCGAAGCCACTACCGGCGAGCGCGAATTCCGTGTTGGCGCCGAGAATCGGCAACACGATCCAGCCGTCGAACGTCTCGCCGCCATAAGGAGGCACCACCGGCTCGATCTCGGCGAGCTTCACCCAATGCTGCTCGTCGGGATCGAATGATGCCCGAAGCTCGGCGTAGGCTCGATCCAGGTCGATGGAGCGTCGATTCGACGGATGCCAGACCGAGAAGACGAAACGCACTTCGTCGTAGCTTCGCGTATCGAAGCGGCCGCGGCGGTTCGGCTCGACGAGTGGAAAGAAGAACGAGCCACCGTTGTCCGTGGCGAAGATCTCGGCTGGATGCTCGTAGATGACTTGACGCGGAGGCAGATCGCGACTCATGTGTCTCCAAGTAGACGACGATGGATGAGTTTATCAAATGCACCAAAGAGGACGCCGAAGACATCGTGTGCCTTGACACCGCGTGCGCGGAGCGCTGAAATCATATAGAGCCATTACGAACATCCGTCATTCGCCGAGGAGCTACGATGCCGCAACCGCGACCGCGCGCCTATCTCATCTTCACCGGCTCCGGCCCCATCCTGGTGTTGTCGAGCTATCCCAAGCTGACCGACGAGCGTCTGATCGCCAAGCTGCGGTACAAGGGCATCGACAAATTCCTCGCCTATCAGGTCGATCTCGACGCGGTCGAGGCGCGTTATCCCGATTCGTTCAGTGAATGCCTCGCCGACCTCGAAGAGGTCGAAGACCTACGGGTGCTCGATTTCAACGGCCATCAGATCATGGCCAACTTCTCGATCGCCGCGCTCGGCGACCCGATCAAATACGGCGCCTGAGGCCACCACCGGCCGGTCTGAAAGACTGGTTCAGACTGGCCGGGGCTCGATACCCGGTCGCGTGACGCTCAAGACCGGATACCCGGCTTGACGTAATAGCCGATACGTGGCGGGCAAAGGCAAGCCGACCACGCTGGCGTAGTTGCCGTCGATCCGCTCGACGAAAAGCGCGCCCAATCCTTGAATCCCGTAGGCTCCCGCCTTGTCCATCGGCTCACCGGTATCGACGTACCAAGCGATCTCGGCGGTCGAGAGGTGCGCGAACCGCACCCTGGTGCGTTCGACATGGGTGAGCTCGAGCGCGCGCGCCCGAACCGCGATCGCCGTCAGCACCTCGTGCTCGCGTCCCGAGAGCATCGCCAACATCCGCCCGGCATCTCCCGGATCGGTCGGTTTGCCCAGCAGCTCGCCGTCCACCGTCACCACCGTATCGGCGGCCAGCACCAGATCGTCTTCATAGTTGGCCGATACACGCCGCGCTTTGGCCTTGGCCAGCCGCAACACATAGGTTGTCGCGCCTTCTCCCGGCTCCACCGCCTCGTCGACGGCCGCCGGCCGCACGTCGAAATCGAAACCGAGCTCTTCGAGCATGTGACGGCGGCGGGGTGAGCCCGAAGCGAGCACGAGCCGGGGAGTCGGCTGCGACGGAAGCGGCGATTTGGACTGGGTCATCAAGTATTACCGTACCAAATCAGTGACCACGGGCGGATGAAGATCCGTCGACCGAGGTTCCGATCAGCTGGCCGGTCGAATCGCTTCGATACGACTTCACACCCGAGCCGACGTTCAGGTGGCGTGAGGGCGGTGCTGGAATTCGTGTCCGATCACCGTCAGCCGCATTGCCTTCATGGATCGGCGATGATCTGTGATCGTGGCAGGTCTTGGAGCCGTTGCTCCCGGACCTGCTCTGGCACGTCCAGCCCGTAGCGCTCGGCGGCGCTCGCCACGATCGAGACCACGAAACGCCGATGGAGCTCGGCTCGATCGACCTCGGGAAACACCGCGTAGATCTGCTGTACGCTGCAGCTGTGGATGGGGGAAAGTCCCGGCATGCCGTTGACGTCGAAGATCTTGAGCGTGCCCGCCGCGTCGAACCGGCCATCCATGCGTGTGACGTCACGGATGTCGAGCGTGTCACACACCTCGAGAGCGAGATCGGTATAGGGAACGGCGTCGAGTCGCGTCATCGTCGTCGCGCCTCGCGCAAAATCTCCACGCCGGTTCTGTTCGGTGAGGAAACCGCCTTCCATGTGAAGGTCGACCCGGGTGGCGACGACTACGCCGCCTTCACGATCGCGAATCACACCGAGAGTGAGCTCGGGCCCGGGTAGGAACTCTTCCACCAAGACTCGGCCGCCAAATCGTTCGAGCACCCGCATGCTTTGAGACACGGCACCGGCGACGGTGTGCTGAACCGATTCGGGTGCGATACCGGCGCTGCCCGCGGTCGCGGCCGGTTTGACGAAGACCGGCCATGTAAGCTCCGCGGCCTCGATGAGCTCCGACGCACGGGCGAGTGGCTCGCGGGCGAGTGGCTCGCAGGCGAGCGGCTCGCGGGCGAGCGTCACGTATCGTGGGACCGGCAAACCCGCCGCCGCGAGCCGTGCCTGGCAGACATCTTTGTCGATCAACGTTCGGAGAGTGACGCTGTCTGAGCCCACATAGGGAACCCCGGCTCTCTCGAATACGTCCGCGAGCCAGAACGGCGGTGCGCCGTTGCCGCTCGGCAGGTCGTAGACATTGCCCCAGAAGAGTGTGTTCGGGCCCGCGCTCGTGATGAGGCTCTCGACATCGCGCCGATTCGCGACCTCGTGCACGGCGACATCGATGCCCGCCGCTTCCAGGGCGACAACCAAACAGGCCGTCGATTCATCGTCGGTCACCCAGCCGAGTCGACGGTGGATTCGATGCGTGAGGAGCGAGATCTTCATACTTATGATCCAGTAAAGTAGTTTAAGCTGGGAGAATTCGCGCAGCGTACAGAGTGGCGATGAGTCTTAGATGAAGATTCTCCGATCCTTTTCCTCTTTACCAGAGGCTTGCCATGGCACTCGACTATCGAAGACTGTGGACCGACGATCAGCTTCTACCATCGATCTTGATGCTGGTCACGGATGAAAGACGACGTCACGACTCCTTGCTCAACTCCGGGCGCACCGCGTTTTACGAAGCACGCCTCGCGCGTGGCCATGTGTGGGGCGCCTTCGACCACGACACTCTCATCGCCTTCGGTCTGCTCAGCGTCTCGCCTCCGGACCCACCACCGGCATGGGCTCGCGCGCTCCCCGACGGTCCCTGTGGCTTTTTTCGTGGCACTCTCGTCCATCCGGCCCACCGGCGTCGTGGCATTGGCACCGCCCTGCTCCGACAGCGTATCGCCCACGCCGAGGATGCCGGTCTCAGCCGTCTCATCGGCACCGTCAACCCACGCAATATCGACTCGATCAATCTGTTGATCAAACACGGCTTCACGGTGCTCGACCATCTCGATGCATACGCCGACGGCAAACCGCGCCTCGTCATGGGTCTGACGGTCGGTAACACGCTTCACCGACCGCCCTCGGGCGCGCACCGGACAGCGTGACAGCCGGGCGCCTCGAACAAGATCTTTACGTATTCGCTTAGCCTCTTTTCCGATCGCTTACGCCTGATCAAAATACTTTTCTCATCGCCGATACACGGGCGATGCGTTCCGCTAGCCCGCATGGCTCACCAAACGTCGTAGCGAGCGGTTCGTCGCTACGACGTGGAAACGTGCGTGAGATCTGGGCAGCGCAGGGATGAGCGACCGGAGGCGTACCCGAGGTACGTCGAGGGAGCGAAGAGCGAGCACGCCCAGAGATTGCGTGCGTTTCCGCGCCGTAGCCGCGGTCCGTCGTCACAGCGGGCTGGTGAGCCATGCGGGTTAAGGACACACCGGTAAGGCGGTGGTGTCGGTGATCGCCGGGGCCGGGCTTCCAGGTGGGTTCGTGTAGACGGCGGTCGAGGCGGTGACGGTATCGGTGATCGTGAGGCGGTAGCCGAGATTGGTGGTGCCGGCGGCGAACACCCAATAATGGTTGTTGAGACCGCAACCGTCGAGCACCTTGATCAGAAACTCCCAATTGTTCGGATCGAAGAAGTAGATCAGACCGGAGTCCTCGGCCTGCACGCCCGCGACCACTCGGCCCGCGCCTTGCTCACCGGTGGTGCTTTCCCAGCTCACTTCGACCTGAAAGCGACCCGAGCCGAGACACATACGAGTGTCGGTCGCGACACAACCACCCGAGGCGGTGCCTTCGCCGGTAAACGTCGCGGTCGCGCTCGGTTCACCGTCAACCGTGAGCACGCGTTCCCCAGCGACGGTCTCGGGACGGCTTCCGACCCGGCTTCCGAGCGCGGCGCCGTCGATCGTGGCGGCCGTACCGCTCCACAGCCAGCCGAGCCATGCCGGTGATGGCGCAGGCTCGCCCGGTGGTGGATCGGTGCGAATCCGAGAGGGCGCCGCGACCAGCACACCTTCCCGTGGTCGACTGGCCAAGCGTTGATTACCGCCGTCGCTTTTGTCGGTACTGGGCGCGCCCGTCCGGACGACCACCAGATCGTCGAGATCGGTGGCCGACACGGATCCGGTAAGGAGGTTGTTGAAGACGCGATCCGGGAACGTACGCTCGAAGAAACGGTTGCCCTGGTAACGCATCGCATTGATCGGACCACTGTCGAGATCGATCTCCCACAGCGGCAAACCGACCTGATCGACAAAGAGAGTGTTGGCGACCGTGCCCTGAGCGGCGCGATCGAGACCGCTGTTGTCGGCGCCGAGAAACGGCTGGGTATGAATGGCGGCCCCCGTCGACGCGTTGAGGGCTTCGTTGATGCCCGGGCTGATCTCGTTGCCGACAAAGGCGCCCCGGTCGACGATCAGCTCGGAGCCGATGGCGTGGATCGCACCTCCTCGTGTTTCGGCGACGTTGGCCGCGAGCCGGGTGTCGGTGAGCGTGGCACGGCTATAGGTGAGCAGCGCGATGCCACCGCCGACCGCGTTCGCACCGAGCGCATCGCTATCGAAAATCAAACTGTCGTTGATGGTGAAGTCGGCGAGCAGGCCTGCGATGGCGCCGCCAAAGATCCCGTCGGCGGTCGTACCCTGGCCGACGTCGCAATCCTGCAGCACGCTTTGCTCGATCGTCACGAAGGCGCGCACCGCCTCGAGGTTGGTGTTCTGGGGCACGCCGTTGCCAAAGAGCCGGTTCTGATCCCCGTTGGCAAAGACGCAGCCGCCCTGGGTGGCGGCGATCTCGGTGGCGCCGAAGCGTCCTTGGATCAGCGACCGACGCACGGTGAGACGTCCCGATGGCCGGTTGGTTTCGTCCCGATCGGCGCTGTTGACGGCGAAGGTTCCCCCGACGCCGACGATCGTGTCGTCGGTGCGCGCGCGGTTGCCTCGAAAGGTCGACTGATCGATCTCGACCGCGGCTCGAAATGTCGAGATCGCGCCACCCCAGGTGGCTTCGTTGCTTTCGAAACGTGATCGCTCGACCAGGAGCAGGGTGCTGTCTTCGACATGGATCGCGCCTCCCACCGCCTGCAGCCCGCTCGGGCAACAGGGATGCTCGGCGACACGATTGCCGACAAAGGTCGAGTCACGGACGACGATCCGGGTCGCCGGTTCGCTCGTCGGCGGGTCGGTGAAGACACCGAGGCCATTGATCGCACCCCCGACGCTGGCCGCCCGGTTGTTTTCGAAGCGGCTACGCTCGACCACCAGCGATCCGTCGAGCACGAAGATCCCCGCCGCGGCGGCACGTACGCCGTGTCCCGACACATCGGTGCGGTTGTCGACAAAACGACCTCGAATCACCGTGGCCGAGGCATCGTAGACACCGAGCGCGGCGCCTTTCTGAATCGCGGTGTTGTTCTCCCACGTACTGTCGAGAAAGGTCACGGTCGCATCGCTGGCGATACGTACGCCACCCGCGGTGTTCAGATTGCCACCGTGGTTGGTGAGGAACGAGCAGCGTGCGAACACCACCGGCGCGCCGAGCACGTTGACGCCTCCCGCGCCGGCATCGACGGTCGACGAGCCGTTACGAAAGGTCAGGTTTTCGAAGCGAAAGGGAGCTCCACCCGGATCGTCTTCGATCGCGAAGATCTGAGTCGTGTCACCGCCGTCGAGCACGACCGTGGCGCCAGTCGCGGCTCGTACCGTGAAGCGTTTGCCAGGGAATTGGATCCGAAAGCCGCCACCGGGAGCTTGGTAGGCCCCCGTGGCGAGCTCGATGATGCCCCCGTCGGCGATTTGGGTAATCGCGCTCTCGAGATCGGCAACGTCGATCGGAACACGGATCAGCGATTGGCCAGAAACGGGCGGCGCGCATAGGACAAAGACCAGAGCGGTCGCGAGACGGATCATCTTGAACCTCCAAGCCGAGGGGCAGAATTAGAGATTCAGTTTATTGCAGTATTTCTATGCTAGGCACGCTGCCCGCCGCGCAGGCATCGATATGGGGAAGCACGTCGAGTCTTGCAAGCCGGTTCAGATCGTTTGGATCGGTGGTTTCGATCCGTAGATCGAGCTGTTCGGGCACCGGGCTCGAGAGTCGCACGACGATCGGCTCGTCACCGAGCACGAATTGTCGAGCCCGCTGGCGTGAAAAGCTCGCGTCGTCTGGACCGCGCCAATAGAACCACCCTTCGACGATTCGCGGCGAATCGCCCGGTGGTGGAACGAGCAAAAACGCCTGGGTGTCCTGGCTGTCGAGGGCGTCGACGTGAATGCGTCCCCGTTGCTGAACCGGGGACGCGGAGCCTCCGGCGAGCTCGACGGAGCGAAGCGGCGTCGCCTGGCGGAGGGCGCGCTGACACCCAGTGTAGTCATCGAGGCGGTAGCCTCCCGAGGCGGTCGTGGCGAGCTGCCATTCGACGACGTCGTTGCCGACGCGCTCCTGCTGCGCGACCATCGCGGCGCTGCCGTGCAACCAGCCGACATCGTCACGCAGCCCCTGGAGTGCCGCCGCGTGGCCAAAGCCGTTGCGCCAGGTGTAGGCGCCCCGGTAGGTATCGTGACCGGCCATGAAGACGGTCGCGCCGGAGCCGAGATCACGTTGTGCCTTGGCCAAAAGCTCGAGGGAATGGCGAACTTCGAGGGACGCGACCCGCCAGCTCTGCGCGTTGAACAGGGTGAGACCGAGCCACATGACGCCGAGGATGGCGACGCTTGCTCGCGCCATCTTGTGCGGTCGCCAGGCCGCTCCGAGCGCCACCAGCAGAACCGCGATCGGGAAGTAGATCAGTCGACTGTTTTCGTGATCCGGGCTGACGCCCACGATCGGCGCCACCGGCAGCGCGGCGAGAACGAAGACGATCAGCGCCGCGATCAGGGGTTTCGGTCGTCGCCAGAGCTCGAGCGTGACGACGATCACCACACCGGTCGCCACCGTCACGCCCGCGATCATCAGCCACCACAGAGGCTCGACGGGTGGTTTGACCGGAACCAGCACCCGAAAGGGGATCTGGGCGAAGAGGTTGCGAACGAAGAGCAGCGGGTCGAGATGGGCGAGCAGCGTCTGCCCCGAAGCGTCTCGATAGCCTCCGAGACCGCTGAACAGCCACCATCGCGTGCCGAGGTAGAGGGCCGCCGTCGTGCCCAGTGCGCCTAGCGTGATCCCGACTCGACGCGGCGCCAGCACGAGCACGATGAGCGGCAGGAGCAGCACCGACACTTTGCATAGCAACGCCAACGCGAAGAGGCAGACGGCGGCGACGGGGCGTCGTCGACCGTCTTCCGACGGCAGGGCGAGCACCAAGGCACCGAGCGCGAAGGCGGTGGCCCATAAATCGGCCGCGCTGCTCAACCAGATCACCGGTTCGGTGAAGAGCGGAAAGAGCACGAAGAGACCACCGAGCAACAGGCCGTCGGCGCGTGCGGCGCCGAGACGTCGCGCGCCGACCGCCACCAACATAGCGGTGAGCCCGTGCAGCAAGATCGACAGCAGATGTTGCACCGTCGCGTCGTCCGGTAGCAGCCAGGCGAGCGCGGGCAGCGGCCGGATCATCTGCGGCTCGGAATCGATCGTCACGCGTCGCAGCAGCTCGCCGACGCCTTCAGTGGCCCAGGTGGCGTAGAGGAAATCGTCGGACAAGAACCCGTCACCGATATGACGGCCATAGACGAGCAGCGCGAGCGCGGGCAGCACCAGCGGGAGCACACGGTGAGAGAGTGGTCGATCCGACATCGGGCGGCTATCGTACCTCCGAGTGTCCGTGGCAATCACGCTTTATCGGCAACCACGCTTCATTAGCAGCCTGCACGACATACCTGGATCCATTTTTCGTACCGGAGGCATCCATGCACCGTTTCACCGCCATTCTCGGCCTCTTCCTCATGCTCACCGTTCTCGCCGCGCCCGCGATGGCCGCCAAGAAACCGATCAACCAGACTACCTTTGGTGGTGTCGCGATCAAGGGCTATGACCCGGTGGCCTACTTCACCGACAGCCAGGCCGTGAAAGGCGACAAGCAACACACGTTCTCATGGCAGGGCGCGAACTGGCATTTCGCCAGCGCTGAGAACCGCGATACCTTCGCCGCCGATCCGGAAGCCTACGCGCCGCAATACGGCGGCTATTGCGCCTACGCGGTCTCGAAAGGCAACGTCGCGGGTATCGACCCCGAAGCCTGGACCGTGCACGAGGGCAAGCTCTACCTCAACTACAGCATCGGTGTGATGAACAAGTGGCGCGAGGACATCCCTGGAAACATCGCCAAGGCCGATGCGAATTGGCCCGGTGTTCTCGATTAACGCCGGCCGATCGCACGCCATCTTCGGGTGTGCTTCGCTCGTCGCGTCCTCGGCGTACCTCGAGTACGCCTGCGGGGCTCCTCGCTGTGCTACCCGAATCTAGCGCACGCTACGCTGGCTCGATTAGCGCCGGCCGATCGCACGCCATCTTCGGGTGTGCTTCGCTCGTCGCGTCCTCGGCGTACCTCGAGTACGCCTGCGGGGCTCCTCGCTGTGCTACCCGAATCTGACGCACGCTTGGCCGGCTCAGCTCTACGCCGGCTCAGGGTTGTTCCTATTCTTCGCGTTCAGGGTTGAAACCCTGGACGCGTTTGATTTTGTCGCCTCGTTGGAGTTGGGCTTCGGGGGTGGTTTGGTTGATGACGGCGAGGCGGTCGAGGTCGATGTCGGAGGGGTAGCGACGGTCGAATTCTTCGAGGCTCATGGCGCGGTCGAGGGTGACGATGCTGATCCGCATGGCCTCGACGTCGCGGTATTTGCGTTTGCTCAAGCGCCGAAAGCTGGCGACGGTGTCGATGGTGGTGCGACCGGCGCGACGCCACGAGTCGGGTTGGGTGATACCGATGAGCTGAAAGAGGTTGTCACCCCAACGCGTCCAGGCGGTGACCCCACGAAGGGTGGTCTGACCGGTCTGTTGGTTTTGCGTTTGAAAAGCACGGGCGATGCCTTCGTACCCCACCTGTACGTTGCCGTCGTCACGGATCGAGGCTTCTTGAAAGAAGGAGCGCGAGGCGGCTTCGGGTGAGGGTTCGTCGGAGAGGGTGAGAGCGACCAGGGCGTCTTTCTCGGGGCTCATCGCGACCACGGCTTGACGGGTGTTTTGATAGGTCCAGCCCGCGGGCATCTCGAGCTCGAAGTCCATCTCGGGGTGGTAGAAGCGATTGCCGACGAAGAAGCCCTGGCGTGGATCGGCGCCATAGGTGATGCCGTCGATTCGCGTCATGTAGACGTCACGACCTGGAGGGCCGTCGTAGAGCACACCGGGTTGGGATTGGGAGATGCGGTCTCTCGTCCGCTGCCGGCGCTCGTCGGGGTAGGGGTGGGTCGCCGCCCATACCGGTAGACGGTCACCCTCCGCCGCGCCGCTGGCTCGTTCGAGGGTGTTGAACACCTCGACCATCGACGTCGGTGGGTATTGCGCCTGATTCATGTAGCGGAATCCGAGCGCGTCGGCTTCGCGTTCGTCGTCGCGGCTGAATTGCAAAAAGAGGAGGCCGATCCCCTGCTGCGCCAAGCCTCCGAGCCCGTAGGCGAGCTCGGGTGCGGCGATCGCGCCCGCCACCAGACCGGCCTGGGCCAACTGCGCCTTGCTCAACCGTTCGACGCCGTGACGAGCGGTGACGTGGCCGATCTCGTGCCCGAGCACGGCGGCGAGCTCGGCTTCCGAGCCGAGATGACCGAGGATGCCGCGGGTGATGTAGATGAAGCCACCGGGGAGAGCGAACGCGTTGACCACCGGATCGTCGACGACGCGAAAGGTCCACGGTAATTCAGGACGTTCGGAGCCGGCGGCGATCTCTTCCCCGAGCTCACGTACCCACGCTTGTACTTCTTCGTCGGGGTAGAGCCCGAGCTCCTGGACGATCTGTTGATCGTTACGTCGTCCGAGCTCGATCTCGGCTTCGGTCGAATAGAAGCTGAGCTGGCGCTTGCCGGTCGCCGGATTGGTGGCGCAACCGGTGGAAACGAAGGTGACGACAGCGAGTAGAACGGGAGCCCATAGGCGATAGCGACGCATGACGATCCTCTCGGAACGATGAAGCAGCGGAAGCGCGGTTCGGTCGCTAGTCTATCGTGTCGGCCGGTGGGGCCGATCCATGCTCGTCGCTCCCGGTGGCGATACGCGTGACCGCCTCGATCGCCACCCGCAAGGTGGCCAAGTCGACCGGTTTCGACACCACGCGGGTGATCGCGGTCGGTGGCCGATCTTCGTAGAGGAGGTCGCCGAAACCGGTGAGCAGGATGATCGGTACCGACGGCTCGAGGGCGACGAGCTCGGTGGCGAGCTGTTGCCCTTGGGTATCGGGCATCGCCTGGTCGAGGATCACCAAATCGACCGGATCTCCCTGGGTGAACAAACGGTGTGCGGTCACCGCGTCTCCCGCTACCCGTACGTCGTGGCCATCGGCCACCAGGAGTCGTTCGACCACCCGACGCACCGGTGGCTCGTCGTCGACGACGAGAATGCGCAGCTGGGTCGGCCGCGGAGTGTCGTCGAGCGGCGGTGGGGCTTCGTCGTGAACGGCGAATGGCAGACGCACGATGATCCGCGTGCCGGCGTTCGGCGCGCTGTCGAGCTCGAAGGCGCCATCGTGACGTTCGACGATTTGCTGCACCATGGCCAGACCGAGACCGCTACCGCGTTCGCCTTTGGTGGTGAAAAACGGCTCGATACATTGACGTTGGGTCGCGGCGTCCATCCCGATGCCGTCGTCGGCCACTTCGAGACGGGCAAGCTCGCCTTCCCGGCTGGTGGCGAGCCGGAGCTGACCACCGGTCGGCATGGCGTCGACGGCGTTGAAGATCAGATTGAGCAAGAGCTCACGGAGCGCGGTCGCGCTACCCGCCACCGGTGGAAGATTCGGGTCGAGCGCGAGATCGAGCTCGATTCGCGCCCCCTCGTGACGAGCCTGCGCGCCCCAGCGTGGCCGCGCGAGGTCGGCGGCATCTCGTACCACCGTGCCGAGATCGACCGCCGGCATCACGTCCTGTGGGTCGTGGGGCAGGTAGAAGGCGCGTAGCCTTTTGACCACCTGCGCCGCGTCGCTCCCCGCGGTATGAATCAAACGCAGATACTCGAGCGTCTTGTCGGGTTGGTCGAGCAGATCGGGGTGGGCGAGCAGGAGACCGCTATATCCGGTCACCGGGGAGAGCGCGTTGTTGAAATCGTGCGCCACGCCGCTGGCCATTTGACCGAGGGCGCGCAAACGCTCTTGGCGCAGAGCCTGTGCCTGTACCGTGCGCAGCTCGCCGAGGGTGTGCTCGAGCTGGGCGTTGGTATCGACGAGCGCTTCTTGCGCCCGGGTCCGCGAGCGCACCAGGTGGCGGAGCTTGCGCACCCCGAGACGATGAAGCGCGAAGAAGAACGCCAACGTCGCCAGCAGGCAGAGGACGAGGAACCAGCGGGTTTGCCACCAGTGGGGCGTGAGCTCGAAATCGAGCACGGTGGTCGGGCCAGGCACGCCGGCCGCGTTGATCGCGTTCACATCGAGCTGATATCGCCCCGGTGGCAAGGCGGACCAGCGAATCTCGCGTTCCGCCGACACGAATCGGTCTTCGAGATCGTCACCGATCACCCGGTCGCCACGGAGACGAATATCGAACCGGGTCGAGTCGGCTTCGAAAAACGTCGGGGCCTGTACGCGTACGGCGAGCTCGCCGTCACCGGGAGGCAGACGTGATGGCTCGGCCGGGAAGAGCCGTCGGGTGTCGAGGGCGGCGTGCTCGATCACCGCGTTGACGATCGGCACCTGTCGCTCGGCGGCGGTCGGATCGACCACCGCGACGCCACCCATGTTGGCGAAGAACAGACGGCCATCGCTTCCCACCGTGCCCGCCGGATTGCTTCCACCGTTGAACTCGCGTTGGGTCAGGCCGTCGGCGACACCGAAGACGGTGGGGGTCAGCCGTTGTTGCTCGCCGCGGGCGACGGCATCGAGCGCGTCACGCGCCACCCGCGCGACACCGCGATTGGACGACATCCACAGATATCCCATGCCATCGTCGAGCAGGGTGTAGACATTGTCGTCGAAGAGATCGTGGTCACCGACGGTATAGGTGAAGGTCTCGCCATCCTCGAGACGCAGCAAGCCGTCGTTGAGCCCACCGAGCCAGACCACGCCGCGTTCGTCCTCGTGGATCGTGGTGACCTGGACGTCGAGATCGCCGACTCCCGATTCGTCGGCGGTGAGCACGCGACCGTCGCGGATCTTGTCGAGATGACGGTTGTCGGTGGCGATCCACAGGTCGCCACCTCGATCGACCATCGAAACGCGGACGAAGGCGCTCTCGAGACCGTCGTCGTCACTCCACCGGCGAATCGATCCGGTGCTCATCTCATACAGCCCGTTCTCGGTGCCGACCCAGACGACACCGCGGGTGTCGGTGCTGATCGTCCAGACTGGATCGGGAACGTCCCGGATCGGCTGAAAGACCGAGCCGTCGAACGCGAAGAGCCCATCTTGCGTGCCGGCGAGCACGGTGCCGTCGCGCCGTTCGTGAAGCGCTTTGATCCGCACCAGGATGTCGCCATCGTCGGTCGTGACGTGGGTCACCGTGCCATCGGGAGCGAGTCGATCGAGACCGGTCGAAAAGCTACCGATCCACAGATTGCGATTCCGGTCTTCGAGGACCGACACCACCGCCGTGGCGCGCAAGCCTTGACGCTCGTCGAGCATCTGGAAGGCACCGACATAGAGGCGATGCAGACCCTCGCTATGGGTTCCGACCCAGAGGTTGTCTTCATGGTCGACAAAGAGCGAGCGGACGAAGAGCCTCTCGAAACCCGGCACCGGCTCGAAGCGGTCGCCACCGGGGTCGAGGTAGAACAGGCCCGCGCCCTCGGTGGCGAGCCAGATCCTGCCTCGAGGATCCTCGAGAAAGGCGTTGGCGACCTTGTTTTGGGTCGCGGCGGGTATCTCGGCAAAGGATCCATCGGGTCGCCGCGACCAGATCCGACCGCGATCGGAGCCCAGCCACAGAGTCCCGGCGCGATCGACGAGCAGCACCCGAATCCGGGGCTCGGGGGTGGCCAGCCGATCGAAGCGCAGGATTCCCGTCGTCGAGTGGTGCGCGAGACCCGCTTCGGTTCCCAACCACAAACCACCGTCGTCCGCGCGGGCCAAGGCATAGACCCGAGGGAGGGGAAGCTCGTTGTCGACCATGAGACGCCGATGCTCGCCGTCGGCTCGAAGTCCATAGACGCCGGCGCGTGAGGCGATCCAGGTGGTGTCCTCGACCACCATGATGTCGTCGATCACCGCCTGGTCGATCGGGGCATCGAGCGCCAAGAGACCGAGCTCGCCCCGCCACAGCCGGTTCACGCCACCGCCGTTGGTGCCGATGAACAAGCGCCCGGCCGCGTCCGTGGCGAGACAGCGAAGATATTTGTTGGTCAGACCGTCGTGTGACGACAGGGTGACGAATTCACGGCCGTCGTAGCGCACCAGGCCTTCCTCGGTGGCCAGCCAAAGGAAATCGTCCGGGGTTTGCGTGATCGCGTTGACCGTCACCTGGGGCAGGCCGTCGCGTGCATCGAAGGTGAGATGCGTATAGACGTCGACCGGAGTCGGCGCCGGCGCGGCGGTCGTCGGGGCGACAGGCGCGAGGGCGAGGCAGACCAGGAGGACTGTCGTCAAGCTCGGACGATCGATCCTCGGGCCTCGAAACCTCGTGTATGGATCTCGTAGTGCGAACATCGCGATGTGTAGATACGTCACGGTGTGAATGTGCAAAAGACACGTCTCGTCGAGCTTCGAGGCTACCATCCCCGACTCGTTTCCGATCGTTATGCCGCGCCGCGTCAAAACTGGTAACCTCCACATGCGAATGATTGGCCGAGACGGACCGACCCGAGGGCGGACCAGGCCCCAGGAGGAAGAGCGCATGTCGGAGACGAACGGAAACAACGAGATTCAGGCGGCACGTGCCGAAGTGTACGAGCGAGCCGACAGTGTCTGGACCCGAGGCGACGGCGCGCCCGGCGTTCGGCGTCACGAACGTCGCGAGCTTCGTGGGCCAGGCGGTCGAGCGGCGATCGTCGCCGGGTGTCGCACCCCCTTCGCCAAGGCCGGCACGGTCTACAACAAGATGAATGTCGTCGATCTGGCCAGCGTGCCCGCGGCCGAGCTCGTCCGCCGGTTGGCCCTCGACCCGAACGAAATCGACGATTCGATCTTCGGTTGCGTGATTCCGGCGCTCAAAGCGCCCAACCTCGGCCGTGAGGTCATCTTGCGCAATTCGTTCCCCGGGCATATTCCCGGATCGGCGGTCAATCTCGCCTGTGCGTCGGCGAACCGCGCGATCGTCTCGGGTGTCGAGTCGATCCTGCTCGGTCAGGCGAATGTCGTGCTCGCCGGTGGCGCCGAGGCGTTGTCGAACGTGCCGATCACCTACTCGCGTGAGGCGTCGCAACGGCTCGTCGAGCTGTCTCGAGCCAAATCGCCGGTCGCCAAGGCGCAAGTGCTCGGCAAGCTTCGACCCAAGGATTTGGCGCCTGTGGCGCCGGCGATCGCCGAGTACACCACCGGGCTGACCATGGGTGAGTCGACGGAAAAGATGGCGAAGGAAAACGCCATTTCCCGTGAAGCGCAAGACGAGATCGCCCTGTTGTCGCATCGCCGCGCGGCGATGGCGCAGGCCGAGGGCCGTTTCGACGACCAGATCGTCGCCACCTTTCCGATGCCCGGCTACGACGAAGCCGTGGCCCATGACACCGGGGTGCGACCGGACACCAATCTCGACAAGCTCGCCGGTCTCAAACCGGTCTTCGACAAACGCTACGGCACGCTTTCCGCCGGCAACTCGAGCCCGCTCACCGACGGTGGCGCGGCGGTGATGCTGATGAGCGAAGACAAGGCCAAGGCGCTCGGCTACGAGCCCCTCGGTTACGTCCGCTCCTACGCCTGGTCGGCCCTCGACCCGTCGACCCAGCTTCTTCAAGGTCCGGCGTACGCCGCGCCCCAGGCGCTCGATCTCGCCGGACTCGGGCTCGGCGACATGGACCTGGTCGACATGCACGAGGCCTTCGCGGCGCAGATCCTGAGCAACATGAAGGCCTTCGCGTCACCCAAATTCGCGCGCGACGAGCTCGGTCGCGACGAGCCACTGGGCGAGATCGACTTCGACCGCTTCAACGTCAACGGCGGCTCGATCTCGATCGGTCATCCTTTTGGCGCCACCGGCGCTCGCGTTACCATGCAAGTGCTCGAAGAGCTCAAGCGACGGGGTGGGCAATACGGCCTGATCACCGTCTGCGCGGCGGGTGGCAACGGCTTCGCGATGGTGGTCGAAAGGGAGTAGACGACGACGAGGAGGAGTGATGAGCGCACAGGACGACGACATCCATATCGACATGCCGACCGCGGCGACCCATCGAGCCCTGCCGGTCGAAGAAGAGATCCAATCGGCCGCCAAGCCTCTCGAGGGCGTCGTCGTCG
>JBCDBH010000089.1:0-17809 GCA_039184055.1 Acidobacteriota bacterium | reverse complement strand
GGCATCGAGGTCGAGGAGCTGCGCAAGCTCGACGCCGACGCGCAGCTCGCGTACCTGGTCGAGGCGGCGCGCTCACGTGGTGGCTTGCCACCCGGATTCGACATCGACGCCGCGCGGCGTTATCTCGAGCTGCTCAAAGATTTGCTCCACGCGATGTACACCTGGAAGGCACGGACCTTCGATGGTTCCGCCGTCTTTTTCCGGGCCCGACAACGGGCGACCCACGAACCCGATCACCCCGAGCTGGCGTGGATCGACCTCGCGAGCGACAGTGTCGAGGTACACGTCGTCCCCGGTGGCCACAACACCATGCAAACCGGACCCCATCTGCGAACCCTCGCGACACGCTTTCGAAGCAGTTTCGAACAGCGTATGTCGCGGTTGATCACCGCCGGTCGATAGGCGAGATCCAGGAAGGAACGACCATGGAAACTTTGTTGCGCGACATCTCCTACGCCTTCCGTTTGTGGCGCAAACGGCCCTTGCTCAACCTTGCTGCGGTGCTTTGTCTCGCCATCGGGATCGGCATGACCAGTATCGTTTTCAGCCTGGTCGACGGTATTTTGCTGCGCGCGCTGCCGTTCGATGAAGCCGACAGCAGCTACGTCCTGTTTTTGCAATTCCCGCAAAACGGTTTTCCCCGGAGTCCTTTCTCGGGTCTCGAATACCTCGATTTCGCGGAGCAGGCGAAGAGCTTCGAACACGTCGCGGGGATCATTCCGTGGTCGACCAATCTCACCGCCGAAGGTGAGCCCGAACGGTTGGCTTCCGGGCGGGTCACCGGGAGTTTCTTCGACCTGCTCGGTACCGCGCCGTTCATGGGCCGCACCTTCACCACCGAGGAGCAAGAAGCGGGTGAATCCTTGGTGGTGCTGAGTCACGGGTTGTGGCAGCGCCGGTTCGGTGGCGAGAACGTGCTCGATCAGGTGATTCCGCTCGAAGACGTGCCGTTTACGATCATCGGCGTGATGCCGCCGGAGTTCGATTTGATGGTCAAAGGCGTCGATGTCTGGGTGCCGTTGATCCACAACACCCGGGTGCCACGGACGGTGCGTGGCGTCCAGGTGATCGGCAAGTTGGCACCCGGGGTGAGCTTGGCGCAGGCCCAGGGTGAGATGGAGTCGATCGGTCGCGGCTGGCAGGAGCAATATCCCGCCATCTATGCCGACAGCGGTTGGGGCATGGAAACGGTGCCGATCTACGAGCATCTCGTGGGCAAGGTCAGTGGCGTGCTGTGGCTGCTCTTTGGCGCGGTCGGTCTGGTGCTTTTGATCGCCTGTGTCAACGTCGCCAATCTTCTTTTGGCCCAGTCGACGACACGAGAGAAAGAGGTTGCTTTGCGCTCGGCCTTGGGCTCGGGGCGATGGGGCATTATTCGTCAATTGCTCACCGAGAGCGTGCTCTTGGCGACCATCGGTGGCATTTTGGGCTTGATCCTGGCGGTGGTCGGTTTGCGCTTCGTCCTATCGCTCGATTTGGGTCAAGTGCCACGTCTCGCCGAGATCGCCATCGACTGGCGCGTGCTTCTCTTCACCCTCGGGGTGTCGCTGTTCACCGGCATCTTGTTCGGCATCGTGCCGGCGCTCAAGTCGGCGAAGATCGATCTCTACCCGGTGCTCAAGGAGGGTGGCAAGACGGACGCTGGTAAGAGCGGGCGCAATCCCCTGCGTAGCGCGCTGGTGATCGTCGAAATCGCGTTGGCGGTCGTCGTGCTGATCTTCACCGGTCTGACGATTCGCAGCTTCTCGGCCTTGCAAGACATCGATCCCGGGTTTCGCACCGATGGCTTGCTGACCATGCGGATGACCATCTCGTTCCGAAACTATCCGGCGCCGCATCAGCGGAGCGACTTTCTCGCTCAGGTGGAAGAGAACGTGAAACGCGTGCCGGGGGTACGTGACGTCGGGATCGTGTCGCATCTCCCGCTGAGCCCAGGTGATTTCCAGGGCACGGTTGCGGTCGAAGGGGCCGAGGTCGATCCCAACGCGACGCAGAAGAACGTCAGCTGGCGATTCATCAACGCCGACTATTTCAAGACCATCGACATTCCGTTGAAACGGGGTCGGACGTTCACCGACCGCGATGATCGTGAAGCGCCGTCGGTGGTGATCGTCGACGAGAAGCTCGCCCAACGCCTGTGGCCGGACGACGAGGCTTTGGGGCAGCGCATCAAGATTCGTAACACTCCCGAGGAGCCGTGGCGTGAGGTCGTGGGTGTCGTCGGCTCGATCCGTCATCGAGGGCTCGATGCCAGTGACGAGGAGCAGCTCTATCTGCCCTATCGTCAATACCCTTTCGCTACCAACGCCATCCTCGTCGACAGTGATAGCGAACCGATGGCGCTCGCCAATGCGGTGCGTGACGCGGTGTGGGCGGTGGATCCCAAACAGCCGATCTTTTCGATCGAGCCGATCGAAACGGTGGTTCGTGATTCCACGTCGCAACCGCGTTTCTATCGCATGGTGTTCACGCTTTTCGGTGGCGCCGCATTCATCTTGGCGGTGATCGGTGTGTACGGCGTCATGGCCTATTCCGTCTCGCAACGCAACGAAGAGATGGGGCTGCGACTCGCGCTCGGCGCGCAGGCGTGGGATGTCATCAAGTTGGTGGCGGGTCACGCCCTGGTGCTGTCGGTGGCTGGGGCCGCGCTCGGTGTGGTCGGCGCGTGGATCGGGACCAAGGTGTTCTCGGCGTCTCTGGGCGACATTCTCTTCGGGATCCAGGCGACGGACGTGGTCACCTACGTGACCGTACCGCTGGTGCTGGCGGCGGTGGCTCTGGTCGCGAGCTTGCTTCCGGCGCGGCGCGCCACCCGGGTCGATCCGGCCACCGTATTACGTCAGGAGTGATCATCGGGCTCTCTGAAACGTGCGCATTTCCTCCTGACGAAAAATCCCGTTCCAGCAGAGGGATTGGCTTTTCGTGTTGGGAGGTGTAAGCTCTTTAGGAGTCCGAGTCGAGGTCTCTTTCTTGCTGCCATCGCTCGGTGGTTGCCACACCACCAGCATTCATTGTTTTTCCAGGCTGACCCGCCGCGACATGGCGATTGGGTAGCCACGTCATCAGCGGTGCATTCGGTCGGAGCCTGGAGGTCGACAACGACTCTGTGCTAACGGTCGAGAACTGTCCGGGAACCTGAGTATGAACGAAGCAACCGAGCGCGACGTCTATGATGTGCTGACCATTGGCCTCGGCCCGGCCAATCTGGCTCTCGCCGTGGCTTTGGAGGAAGCTCCAGCCGAGCAACAGCAACGTCGTGTTTTTCTCGAGGCCAAACCCAGCCACGCTTGGCATCCCGGGATGATGCTCGAAGGCTCGCTGTTGCAAATCAGCGTCATCAAAGATCTGGCCACCGTTGCCGATCCGTGCAGCCGTTTCACCTTTCTCAATTATTTGAAAGAGAAGGGGCGTCTTTTCGAGTTTCTCAATCTGCGCGAGCTCTATCCGACACGTGAGGAATTCGCCGACTATCTCGCCTGGGCGGCCGACAAGCTCGGCTCACGCGTGTGCTACGGCCGGCGTGTCACCCGAATCGAGCCCGGCACCCGTGGCGACGACGGCGTGATCGAGACGGTGATCGTCGAAGCCGAGAATCTCGCCGACGGTAGCGTCGAACGATTCGAGACTCGCAACGTCGTGGTGGCCACCGGTGGTGTGCCCAAAGGGCCGGAAAACGTCGTCCTCGAACGTGAAGGTCGAGAGCTCGGGCTGCGCGAGATGGTCGGTGACCGGGTGCTGCACTCCGACAAATTTCTCCGCGACTTGGAACGCATTCCCGGCCCCGAGGCGGGAGAGAGCTTTTTGATCGTCGGCGCAGGGCAAAGCGCGGCCGAGCTTTTCCTTTACTTGCTCGAACGCTATAAGCGGTCACGGGTGACCTCGACCATTCGACGCTTCGCCTACAAGCCCGCTGACGGTAGTGACTTCACCAATAGTGTGTTCTTTCCTTCGTGGACGGACTACTACTACGACCTGGCGCCCGAACGACGTCGAGAGTTCTTCGACATCATCAAGGACGTCAACTACGCGGTGATCGACGAGCCTCTGATCCATCGGATCTACACCGAGCTCTATCGTCAGAAAGTGGCTGGCGATGTGCGAGGTGAGATCAAGCCGTTCATGCAACTCGAGAAAGTCGAAGAGCGTAACGACAAGGTAGTGGCGACCTACCACCACCTCATGCACGACCACCGCGTCGAGCTCGAGGCTGATCGCATGATCTTGTGCAGTGGCTATGACTGGCCGAAGAAGCACCCGGTGCTGGCGCCTTTGAGCGAACATCTCCGGGATGGTGATGGCGGTGGCTGGCGGATCGGTCGGGACTACCGACTCGACAGCGACGAGACCTTGGCCGCCGGCATCTATCTCCAGGGCTATTGCGAGGATACGCACGGCATCAGTGAAACCGTGCTCTCGCTCATCCCAATTCGGGCACGAGAGATTCTGGCTTCGATCGTCGCGCATCGACGCGAGCCGGTTCTCGAGATGGTGTGAGGAAAAGGGGCACGACGACGGACCATCACGCGCGAGTGTCGTACTCGCGATGGACATAAGCGGATCCATGGGGATCGATCCGACAACTAGCCTTTTGCAGGAGGAAGGCGACCATGAGTGAGCAAAACCTGAACTTCGGCGATGCCTGGGGCTACCACATGGCCATCGACTGTTTCGGCTGTACCGAGGATGCGTGTACGAATCTCGATCGGGGATATGAGTTCCTCGACGAGATTTGTGACTTTCTCAACATGACCAAGCAGACCCAGCCCTACATCTTCAAAACGTGCAAAAAGACCTTTCCCGGTGTGCCCGGCTATAGCGGCTGGGTGCCGATCATCGAGAGCGGCATTCAGGTCCACACCTCGGCCAACAACAACTTCATCAGCATCGATGTCTACTCGTGCAAACATTTCGAACCCGCGAAAGTGGAACAATTCGTTCGTGACTGGTTCGAGCCCGAGGACATGGAAATCCAGATTCTGCCGCGTGGCCGTGAGGCCATGATGCGTCGTCGCGAGGCGGCTCTGGCCGGCGCCGCCAGCTGAGCATCCGGCGGTTTCGAGCACAAAAGGCGGCTCCCCGTGAAGGGGGCCGCCTTTGTCGCGTTGACGAGAGGGTGTCGGCGAGCGTACGGTTCGCCGGCGAGTCGAGCGAACGAGGGTCGAGGTGAATCGATTCGGTACAGGTAATCGGATGTGGCGCGCGCGCTTTCCGGTGTCGGACGACACCGATTGCGGCTGGCTCCACGACACACCGGGCTTGCCACCGTCACCGGCGCTCGGTGGCGACGTCGACGCCGATTTGATCGTCATCGGCGCTGGCTTTACCGGTCTTGCCGCGGCGCATCGCTGCGCCGGCCTACGACCCGATTGGCGCGTCGTGGTGCTCGAAGCGCAACACGCAGGGGCCGGGGGCTCGGGGCGCGCGTCGGGTTTCGTGGTCGACCAGGCGGGCTTTGTCGGCGCCAAACCCAAGGCCGACGCTGGGCGCTTTCTACGTCTCTCCCACGCTGGGATCGCCGCGCTCGATCACGCGCGAACTCGATTCGACATCGACTGCGATTGGGACGATCGCGGCTGGCTGCATATCGCGGCGAGCGACGCAGGTGTACAAGGTCTGGCGTCGCTGACACCCTGGCTCGAGTCGATCGGCCGACGATACGAGCATCTCGATCGTGCCGCGCTCCGTCGGCTGACCGGTACCGATTTCTATCGCGCCGCGGTCCGTATGCCGGGAAGTGTTCTCGTTCATGTCGGCAAGCTCGTGCACGGGATCGCCGCCGCGTTGCCCGAGTCCGTGGCGCTCTACCAGCACACACCCGTGACCAGTATCGAAACTCGTGATGGCGAGGTGATCGTGTCGACTCCCGCGGCCACGGTGCGTGCGTCACGGGTGGTCGTCGCGCTCAACGCCTACGCTCCCATGCTCGGTCTGCTGCGCGATCGTCTTTTTCCTCTGGTCACCTTCGGTAGCCTGACTCGACCCCTGACTTCAGCCGAGCAAGACCTCCTCGGGGACGAGCCCGAATGGGGCTTGCTGGCCCAGGATCCGATGGGCTCGAGCCTGCGTCGTACTCGCGATCAGCGTCTCTTGATCCGCAACACGATTCATTACACCCGCGATGCCAGCGCCGCCGCGTCGGTGCGCCAGAACGCCGTCGCCGAGCATCGCAAAGCGCTCACCGCGCGTTGGCCGTCGCTCGCCGACATCGAGCTCGAAAGCACGTGGGCCGGGCCGATGGGCACGACACCGAGCCTACGACCGTTCTTTGGTCGGATTGCCCGAGGGCTGGTGACCGCGGGGGCATTCACCGGTGCCGGTATCGCCATGGGGACCGTTCTGGGGCGGCTGATGGTCGACGAGCTCTTGGGTGTCGAATCACCTTTGCTCACCGACGCTCGACGACTCACACCGCCCAACCGCCTTCCTCCGGAGCCTTTTCTCAGTCCCGGGATCACTTGGAAGACAAAACAGATGAATGCATCGGCGGGCGCCGCCTTGTGATGTATCCACCGATGAACATGGAAAAAAGATGACCGATCAACGTACGACAGACGACACGCCGCTCGATACCGATCCGGCGGGTGCGCCGCTCACGGAGGACTCGCCAGCCGAGCCCGAATACAAACGCGGCATGGGGCTCTTCACCATCGTTTGGTCGTCCCAGGTGCTGTCGCTCCTCGGATCGATGATGACCGCGTTCGCGCTCGGCGTGGAAATCTTCGAAAACACTCGCTCGGTGACCCGCTACGCCTTGATCGCTTTGTCGGTGGGTGTACCCGTGCTCCTGCTGTCACCGTTCGCGGGTGTGCTGGTCGATCGTTGGGATCGACGCAAGCTGATGATCACGGCGCGGATCGGCGCGGCGTGTACCTCGCTGGCATTGCTCTACATGGTGCAGACCGGCAATGTCGCCGATTGGAATATCTACCCGCTGGTGGCGCTCAGCGCGGCATTCAATTCCTTCGTGTTGCCAGCGTTTGGCGCGGTGATCACGACGATCGTGCCCAAACGGCAATTCAGTCGCGCCGCCGGGATGAACCAGGTCGGTTTTTCGATGACGCAGATCGTGGCGCCGTTGCTTGCTGGCTGGTTGGTCGTCGAGATCGGTCTGCGCAACATCATCCTGCTCGACTTTTCTACCTTCTTGATCTCGATCAGTGTCTTACTCTTGGTGCGGTTTCCGAAACCCAAGAAGAGCGCGGCGGGTCAGGCGGCGACCGGCGGGGTGCGCCAGCAAACGGGTTTTGCGTGGGCCTTTCTCCGTGAGCACAAGGGGCTGTTCATGCTGCTGGTGCTCTTCGCCATTCTCAACTTCGCCACCGGTATGGTGGTGACCCTGATCACACCGCTGATCCTCAGTTTCGCCTCGGCGGTGGTGCTCGGTGTAACCCTGGCGGTGGCGTCGAGCGGTACGTTGGTGGGCGGCATCGTGATGAGCGTGTGGGGCGGTCCGAAACGCAAGGTCGCCACCATTCTCGCGATGATGTTGGTACAGGGCTTGGTGTTGTTGCTCGGTGGCCTGGAGCCCAACGCGGCGTTGATCGCGACGGTGGCTTTCTTTTTTCTCGCCACCTTCCCGGTGATCGGGAGCATCAGTCAGTCGATCTGGCAATCCAAGATCCCCGAGGACATGCAAGGGAGGATCTTCGCCTTGCGACGCATGATCGCCGGGTCGTCGGTTCCTTTTGCCCAGGCGATCGCTGGGCCGCTCGCCGATTGGGTGTTCGAGCCGGCGCTCCAATCCGACGGTTTCTTGGCGGGGAGCGTCGGCCAGTTCATCGGCACCGGTCCCGGGCGCGGTATCGGTTTCATGCTGATGCTGTTGGGTGTCTGGATCGTCATCTTGGTGATCAGCGCCTCGCGCGTGCGTGGCTTACGTCGTCTCGAGACCGACGTCGCCGATGAGGTGGAAGATGATGACGACGTGGAGGAGATCGACGTCAGCCCATCACCGTTCCGCCATCTTCGTCCCGTGGCGGTGGTGGTGCTGACGGTGGTTTTGGTTGGTTTGCCGTTGCTCTCGGTGTCGATGGTGCGCCCACCGACTCCACTACCCGCCGACGCGGCGGCGGATGAGTTTTCGGCCGCGCGCGCCCTCGAACACATTGCCGTAACGGGTCAAACACCGCATCCGATCGGCTCGACTCGTCACGCCGAGGTTCGCGCCTATTTGGTCGAACAATTGCGAGAGCTCGGACTCGAGGTCGAGATTCAGGAGGCGACCAGCGTCACGTCGCGGCTCTCGCTCCACCAATCGGTTCGAGTGCACAACGTGGTGGCGCGACTTCCGGGCACCGAGGGCGGCCCGGCGGTGCTTCTCGCCGCCCACTACGACTCGGTGCCCACCACGCGAGGCGCGAGTGACAACCAGGCATCGGTGAGCACGTTGCTCGAGACGGCACGTGCGTTGACCGCCGGTGAGCCACTTCGTCACGACGTCATCGTGCTCCTGCCCGATGCCGAGGAGACGGGGCTTCACGGGGCTCGTGTCTTCCTGCGCAAGCATCGCTGGGCGGGTGAGATCGGTGTGGTGATCAACTTCGACGCGCGCGGTCGTGGCGGCCCGAGCTATATGTTCGAAACCGGTGACGAAAACGGCGTGTGGATTCCCGAGTTCATCGCTGGAGCCAGCGATCCTCGAGCCAGCTCGCTGACCGGGGCGATCTACGAAAAGCTGCCCAACGACACCGACTTCAGAATCTTCCGCGAGGCCGGGATGCCGGGCTTCAACTTGGCCTTTATCAACGGTCTGACGCACTACCACAGCATGCTCGACCGGCCCGAAGACCTATCCCCGGCATCGATCCAGCATCACGGCAGCTACGCGCTCAGCTTGACTCGTCACTTCGCCGATCTCGATCTTGCCGCGTTGAGCGAACAGCCCGCGCGGGCCAATCAGGCCTATTTCAATGTGCTCGGCAATTGGATGGTGTTCTATCCGCGCTGGGTCGCTGGGCTCAGTGCCGTGGTAGCCATCGCGCTTTTCGTGCTCGCCGTGCTCACCGCACTGCGCCGTCGTGTTTTGCGCGGATTTCCCTTGTGGCAAGCGGTGATCGGCACCTTTGGCATCGTCGTCGCCGTGCCGGTGTTCGTCACGTTGATCTGGCTGGTTGTGCGCGATTCGGCGGGTGTCAGCGTCATCATGGGGAGCACCATCGGGGCGCATCGCTACATGATCGCCTTCTTGTTCCTCGGCATTGCGGTGGCCGTTCTGATGCAGCGCTTCTTCCGCTCGGTGGTCAACATGTGGGAGATGGCGATCGGCGCGGCCTTTTGGTGGTTGATCGCGGTCTTGTTCACCTCCGGCTGGCAACTGCCGATGGAGAGTAACTTCCTGGCCGTGTGGCCGCTGATCGGCGCGCTGGTGACGCTGAACATCCTGTTGCGATTCGACGAGCGAGCGCTGGCGAGCTGGAAGGCCGTTGCGGTGTTGGTGGCCGGTGCCGTACCCGGATTGCTGCTCGTGCCCCCGTTCACCAAGGTGCTCTACGTCGGGTTGCAGACCCTGATGCAGCTGGGTGGTGTCGCGCTGCTGCCAGCGGTGCTGCTGATCGTCTTGCTCGTCCCCCTGATCGACGCGGTCACCGCGCATCGACCCAAATGGCTGCCGACCGCGGCCGGCGTGCTCGGGGTGGGATGGTTGATCTTCGCGGTGTGGAATCCGGGCGCGGATGGACGTCTGTGGCTGAGCTCAGTGACCTACACCTCCAACCTCGATACCGATGAGCACGCCTGGTTCACCTTCGATCCGGTCATCACCGACTGGACCGAGGAGATCGGCTTCGACCGCGAGGAGCGTGGCGACTTCAAGCCTTTCTTCCCGTTCGTGCTCGACCAGCCACGGATCGACGCTCCGGCGGTCGATCTCCACGAGCCCGAGCTCGAGGTGCTATCGGTCGAGCCGGGTCCCGGTGGGACGCGATACGTTCGCGTACGCTTCCACAACAGCGAGCTCGGTCGCAGTCGTTTGCTGATCCTCGATCCACCGGACGCCTTTCAGAGCGCCGAGCTCGACGGTGAGCCCATCGCCTTGCGGACCACCCCGCCCGGACGGCCTCGGATCCTGCTGCGGCACCCGCTCGAGCCCGGAGGGCACGACGACGCCAAGTTCCGTATTCAAAGCGAGCAGCCGGTACGGATCTCCGTCGTCGATCAGCTCGAGGGCATTCCCGACGGTCTACCGCCACGTCCCGACAACGAGCTCCCACGGCCTCTCGCTGTGATCGTACGAACCGACATCTCGCTGGTCCGCAAAACCTTCGAGATCGACCCGTCGGTGCTCATCGAACCGGCCAGCGTCGGCGAGACGATCGACGCCGCGCCAGCCGTGCCCGAGCCCGTCACACCTGGAGACGACGAGACGGAATCGACCGTCGGATAAGCTCTTCGAGATGGTGGATCTTTTCCGCGCTCTCGAACAGGTGCGAGCAGACTTCGATGCTCTCGAGCGGCCGTGGGCGCTCGTCGGAGGTCTCGCGGTCTCATTACGTGCCGAGCCACGGACGACACAGGACATCGATATCGCCGTCGCGGCCGACTCCGACGACGTAGCCGACATCGTCAGGTTCTTGTGGAGAGCTCGCGGCTACCAGCTGACCGGTGCCGTCGAACACGGACAGACGGGGCACGTATCGACGGTGAGATTTCGCTCACCGCAACGAGCCGGTGGGGCGCTCGTCGACGTTCTAATGGCATCATCGGGGATCGAATCCGAGATCGTCGCGGCCTCGGAATTGCTCGAGGTACTTCCCAGCTTGACGCTACCCGTGGCGACTCTTGGCCACCTCCTGGCGGTCAAGCTGTTGGCTGGTCGCGCTCAGGACGACGCCGACATTGAGCGCCTCGTGCATGGTGCCGAGGAGAGTGATATCGCCGTGACCCGTGTGGCGATCACGCTGATCGTTGATCGTGGCTTCCACCGCGACAAAGACCTCCACTCACGACTGGATACGTTTCTTCGTCGGAGAATCGACCCGTGACCTCTCCCGAGATCGACGATCCGCTTGCTCGCTTGCTCGAGCGGATGAGCGAGTCACTCGATCCACCGAGCTCTGAGCCACCCCGGTCGAAAGCACACGAGCTAGCCGAGTTGCTACGGCTCGCTGACGCGATTCAGCGGCAGAACCTTCGACGACGGGATCCTCATGCTTCCGAGGATGTGATCGAAGATCGACTGGAGGCGTGGTATCTCGGCAAAGAGCTCGACCATGCCGATGTGCCTGGTTTTGTCGAGATGGATCTCGACGCATTCAAAGCCAAGCTCGAAGACTAGCCCGCCTTGCTCACCAGCCCGCCGGCTACGGCGCGGAAACGCACGCAATCTCTGGGCGTGCTCGTTCTTCCCTCCCTCGACGTACCTCGGGTACGCCTACGGTCGCTCATCCCTGCGCTGCCCAGATCTCATGCACCTTTCCACACCTCGCTACGACGTTTGGTGAGCAAGGCGGGCTAGCCTTCGTCGTGCCAGTGGCGGTAGAGCTGAACGTGGTGCAGGAGAGCGCGTCGTAGCAGCGGGGCGAGGTGAGGGAGGTCGTTGCTTTGCACGAGAGCGTCGACCTGCATCAAGAAGGCGACGGAGCCGTCGAGGGAGCGTACGTTGTTGGCGGCGACGGTGACGAAGACCTGTCGTCGTGCTTCCATCGGCATCTGGATGATCGGCTCGAGCGCTGGAAACGGTACGGCGGCTTTGCCGGCGCGAATGAGAAGCAGCCCCGGCAGCACCTGATCGAAGAGCTCGGCGGCGGCTTCGACGCTCGGGAAATGCTGGACATCCCGAAAGCCCAGACGATTCAAATTGGCGACGTCGATATCCCCGGCGTGGTCGAGGTCGACGATGAACGCCACCGGGACGACCCGTGCCAGGAGCTCTTTTTCGGCGGGCCGCAGCACCGGGAGCTCACCCGCGAGCTCGGCGTCGGTGAGGCGAAACGATGGCGTGTTTTCGGGGGAGATCGGCTGGGCCGAGCTCGCGGCGGGCTGCTGGGTGGCTGCGGCTTTGCCTTCTGGCGACAAGGCCACACCCGTCGCGCTGTCGGTGGCTTGGCGCGGGTCGATCCGAAGCTTCTGTCGGCACTTCGGACAGGAAATGACGAATGGGCGGTCGGGTACTTTGTCGTCGCTGATCGAAAACGCGTCGCCACACGGCTGGCAGGAGATTCTCACGCCTCCGCCCCCTGGGCTTCGGCGATATCGGCCAGCTCGAGGTCGAGATTGCCACGGTTGGTGGCGTAGGCGAGCGCGGTTTGCTTGGGCAAGACCTTGTCGCGAACCATCTTTTCGAGCACCTGATCGAAACTCTGCATCCCGTCTTGATCACCGTCACGAATAGCGTCGAGCAAGGTGCGGCCTTCGCCTTCGCCTTTCAGGACGTAGTCGCGGGTGCGGAACGTCGAGGTCATGATCTCGACCGCGGCGATCCGACCACCACCCGGTTTGGGGATCAGACGTTGCGAGACGACGTATTTGAACGTCATCGCGAAGCGGTTGCGCACCTGTTGCTGCTGGTCTTTGGGGAAGACGCCGAGAATACGATCGAGCGTCTTGGACGCGTCGATGGTGTGCAGAGTCGAGAGCACGAGGTGACCGGTTTCGGCGGCTTCGAACGCCGTCTCGATGGTCTCGACGTCACGCATCTCGCCGACCAGAATGACCTTCGGTGCTTGACGCAAGGCGGCGCGTAGGGCCGATGCGAACGAGGGCGCATCGGAGCCGATTTCACGCTGATTGACGGTCGCTTTGTGGTTTGGATGGAGGTATTCGATCGGATCCTCGATCGTCACCACGTGGACCGGCTGGCTCTGATTGATCTCGTTGATGATCGCCGCCAGCGTGGTCGACTTACCCGATCCCGTCGGACCTGTGACCAGCACGATCCCATTCTTGAGCCTGGCGATCTTACGGAGCTCTTCGGGAAGCTTGAGCTTCTCGAGCGACGGTACCCCGGTGGGAATGACGCGAAGCACCGTCGCCAGGGTGCCACGCTGCTTGAAGATGTTGACTCGGAAACGAGTCTTGCCGGGGATGGCGTACGATAGATCGACCGAGCCGCGACGATGTAGCTCGTCGAGATGTCGTTTCTCGCCCCGCATCAACGCCATGGCGATGGTTTCGGTGTGAAACGGCGCCAGCTCTTCGAGACCGCGAATCGGCACCGGTTCGAGCTTGCCGTCGATTTCGACCTGCGGCGGGCGACCCACCGAGAGATTGAGATCCGAGACGTTGCCCACCGTGAGCATACGCCCGAGGATCGTGTCGACCTTGAAATGAAGCATCGTGGGATCGGCGATCAGCGGGCGAGACGGAGCAACAAAAGAAGGAGCATGGCGCCGAGCGTCGCGGTGACCAGACTTCGCCAGTCATAACCCGCGAAGCCGCCAAAACCGAGCAGAGTGGCGAGCAATCCGCCGAGTATCGCGCCGAGCAGACCGACGGCGAGCGTGGCCCACCACGGAAGCCGTGGACCGGGCATGAAGAAACGCGCCGAAATCCCGGCGGCCAAACCCATGACGAGCCATGTGATGAGTGCGACAGGCAGCATAGTGGTCGGCAATTGTACTAGGTCAGCCGACGCATCAGCCACTCGAACGGACCCTGACGGAAACGCTGTCGCCAGGCCCAGGCGAAGAGAATGCCGATTACGCAGAACAGCGCGCTATAGCCGAGCGCGAAGCTCAGCGTCTGATCGCTTCCCGCGTCGAGCTCTTCGAGCAGCCCGATCCCGACCACCACGTGGGCGACATAGAGCGTGAAGGCGAGCTGACCGGCGGCGATGAACGGGCGCATCCAGCCGGCGTCGCCAAAGCGAGCGGTGAGCATCGCGACGAGCGCGATCACCATCACCGCGGTGCCACCGCCGCTGAGCAAATAAAGCGGCATCGGCGGAATCGGGCTGGTACCGACGAGATGGATCGCCTCGGGGTCGACATCCGGCGCGGCGGTGATCAGCCCCTTCAGCCACCACGAAAGCAGCTCGGTCGCGGCCACGACGACGGCACCGACGACGGCGAGCCTGCGTCGCACGCCCGGATCGTGGAAGTCGAGCCGGCCGAGCCACATCCCTACCAGCATGAACGCCACCCACGGAAAGACCGGGTGAAAGCCGTTGAAAAAGAGATGACGGACAAAGCCCTCGGCGGTCCAGAAATCGGTGTAGGTGAGCGTCGACCATTCCCAGCCGGCGCTGTAGTCGAAAGTCACCAGAAGCCCGAGAAAGATCAGCATCGCCGTGATGGCGGCGGCCCACAACATACGTCCCGAGGCGTTCAACAAGAGCACGGCGATCACCAGGTACACACCGTAGAAATGCAGGATGTCGGCGGGCCAGATCGGCGCGTAGAGCACACCGAACACAAAAAGAAACGCGGCACGTTTGAGCAGTCGGATGCGATCGGTACGCACGCGTTCGGGGTCGCCGCTTTCGCGACCTCGGCGCGACAACAGGCTCACCCCGATCCCGGCGAGCACCACGAACGTCGCCACCGCCCGTCCGGTGAAGGCATCGGCGAACGCGGCCAGCCACGGCGGGCCAGGCTCACCGCTCACCAAGATGATCTTGTAGTTGACGATCACCATGCCGACGATCGCCAAACAGCGGGCGACATCGAAGGCGACGATACGAGGTTGATTGGAGGTCGTGCTCATCGAGCTGCTTTCATCGGTAGACGTCCGGTAGGATCGACGGATGGCTGAAGCCCAATCGACCCGGCCGCGCGTTTATCTGATCGACGGCTATTCCAACATCTTTCGCGCCTACTACGCGATTCGTAATCTCTCGAACCGCAAGGGCGAAGCGACCAACGCCGTCTTCGGTTTCTTCCAGATGCTCCGCAAGCTGCTGCGTGACGATCGACCCGCCTACATCGGCGTGGCGCTCGACGTGTCGTCCAAAACGGTGCGGAGCGACCGTTACGAGGAATACAAGGCCAATCGATCGCCCATGCCTGAAGATCTACGGCCGCAGATCCCATATATTCGCCGTCTTCTCGAGGCTTACAAGATCCCGATTCTCGAAGTACCGCGCTACGAGGCCGACGACGTGCTCGGCACCCTGGCGAAAAAGGGTAGCGACGCCGGCTTCGACATCGTGCTCGCCAGCCCGGACAAAGACCTCATGCAGCTCGTCGGCGACGGGGTGTACCAGCACCACACGGGACGCGACAAGCTCTACGACATCGAAGGCGTGACCGAGGATTTTGGCGTGCCGCCGCATCAAGTCGTCGATGTGTTGGCGCTCATGGGGGATAGCAGCGACAACGTCCCCGGGGTCAAAGGCATCGGTGAGAAAGGGGCGAAAAAGCTGATCTCGGAGCATGGCTCGCTCGAGACGCTGCTCGAGGCCGCCGAAACCATCAAACGCAAGGCCTATCGCGAGGGGTTGATCAACCATCGTGAAGACGCCTTGCTGTCGAAAGAGCTGGTCACCATTCACACCGATCTCGATATCGAGTTCGAGCCCGATGCCCTACGCCACGAAGAGCCGGATTGGCAGGCGCTGCTCGAGCTTTGTGGTGAGCTCGATTTCGATTCGATCGCCAAAGAGCTCGAAGCCGAGCACGGCACCGGTATCGAGCCGATCGAGCCGGCCATCGAGCTCGACGACGTCGCGGCTTTCGAGCAGGCGGCGGCTCAGCTCCGTGGCGATGTCTACGTCGCCATGGTCGGTGCCTCGGGCAGCGAGGTGGGCTTTGTCATGGCCCAGGAAGACGGTGACGAGCTGGCGCACTACGTCGACTTCCGTCGTGACGAAGCGCTGCGCTCGGCGGTGCTCGACCGACTGGCCGCCTGGGTAGCCGACGCCGCAGTCACCCTGGTCGGTCACGATCTCAAAGAAACGCTCCGGCCGCTCGCCGCCGAGAATCGATTCCACCAGCAGTGCCGACTAGTCGACGGCATGCTGGTGTCGTATCTGCTCATGCCGGCGCTCCGTGGTCATAGTCTCGACGACGTCGCCTTCGAGCGTCTCCGGCACACGCCGATGAACAACATCGACGCTGGCTGGGGCAAAGGCATGGAGCCCTTGATCGGCGACGATCGGCTGCTGCGCTACGCCGCCGAGCGGGTCGTCCTGCCGCGTCGTCTCCTCCCAAAGATGCGTGACGAATTGGCCGACGACGGCAAGCTTGAGTGGGTCTACAACGAGATCGAGGAGCCGTTGTTGGGGGTGCTGTTGACCATGGAAGAGCTCGGCATCGTGCTCGACCGTGACTTTCTCGCCGATATGGCGAAGTCGCTCCACACCGAGCTCAGCGAGATCGAAGAGAAGATCTACGTCATCGCCGACGAGCGCTTCAACATCAATTCGCCGCGCCAGCTCGGCAGCATCATGTTCGAAAAGCTCGGTTATCCAGTCTTGCGACGCACCCGCAAAACACGCAGCTGGTCGACCGATGCTGAAACGCTCGAAGGTCTCGCCGCGCGTGGCTATCCGCTTCCCGAAGAGCTGATTCGCTTTCGTGAGATCAGCAAATTGCTCGGCACCTATGTCGAGGCTTTGCCTCAACTGGTCGCCGAAGACGGGCGACTTCATACGCGGTTCAATCAAGCCGTCGCCGCCACCGGGCGTTTGTCGTCGGCCAATCCCAACCTGCAGAACATCCCGATCCGCACCGAGGCGGGTCAGCGGATTCGCAAGGCGTTTCGCGCCCCCGACAGTCGCTGCCTGGTGGTGGCCGACTACAGCCAGATCGAGCTTCGCGTGCTCGCGCACATCGCTGAGGAAGACGCGATGATCGACGCCTTCAAGCGTGGCGAAGACATTCACGCCACGACCGCCGCCGCCATCTTCGGTGGCTCGCCGCTGCTCGTCACCCCCGATCAACGCCGTATGGCCAAGACCATCAACTTTGGCATCCTCTACGGCATGAGCTCGTGGGGTCTCGCGGGGCGTCTCGGCATCGCCAAGAACGAAGCTCAGAAGTTCATCGACACCTACCTGGCGCAATACGCCGCCGTCGCCACCTATGTCGAGGACACCGTTGCTCAGGTGCTCGAGACCGGTCGAGTCGAGACCCTCTACGGTCGGATCCGCTGGCTACCCGATATCAAGAGTCGCAACTGGAACCTGCGCGAACAAGCCAAACGCATGGCGATCAACGCGCGGATCCAAGGCACCGCCGCCGACATCCTCAAGCTCGGCATGATCGCCGTCGATCGTCGTCTGCGTGCCGAGCACCCCGACGCCCGTCTCCTGCTCACCGTGCATGACGAGCTCGTCATCGAAGCACCGGTCGACGTTTCCGAGCCGGTGAGCGTCATCGTCAGAGAAGAAATGGAAGGCGCCGCCGAGCTCGCCGTGCCGCTGAAAGTCGACTTGGGTGTCGGCGAGACCTGGTACGAGGCGAAGGAGTAGACGTGGCCGATCCCAGCCAAGGAGAGATACATGAGCGAAGACGAGCTACTCACACGAATTACTATCAATCCGAAAATCTTTGGCGGCAAGCCCATCATTCGTGGTCGACGCTTAGCCGTCGAGCACATTCTCGGCATGTTGGCTGCTGGTGACGATATCGAGACCTTGCTCGAAGGCTACCCGTGGCTCGAACGGGAGGATGTATTGGCGTGCTTGGTCTACGCGCGTCGCTTGGTCGGTCATGAACGAGTCGAGCCCATGATGCTCGAAGCTGGGTGATGAAGCTGTTGCTCGACTCGTGCGTCTGGGGTCCGGCTCAGAGCCAACTCGAAGCGGCGGGCTTTGACACGGTGTGGGCTGGTGATTGGGATGAGGACCCTGGTGACGAAGAGATTCTGGTTCGGGCCTTCCAGGAACGACGAATTCTCATCACGCTAGACAAGGACTTTGGTGACTTGGTTG